>VSPF01000144.1 GCA_009775195.1 Muribaculaceae bacterium | reverse complement strand
ATGTTAAATATACAGCATTTTGCAAAAGAATACTTGCATATAATTGAAAAACTATATAACTTTGCATCGTGTTTTTCATGGTATAGATTTAAGGTTAATTAGATTGGTTGTCGCGATGACAATCAATTTTTTTTGCGCCCTACCCGAGCACGGTTGCCAATCCACCATCTGACAGCCGGTTCGGCGCAATGATAGATATTGTTTTTGGTATTATCGTCAATTTGAGCTACATTTGTTGCAAAATATAAATTACCATGACTAAAACAATTCGCATAGCTTCCTTGTCGTTAGCCTTCTTAATCGCAGGCACAAGCCGTGCCGTGGGAGAAGATTTATGGATAAAAAACGGAGAACGAGATATTTACGGAATAGTAGCAGCACCTGCCGACGGCAACAGTAAAGGCGTGGCAATAATCAGCCACGGTTTCAATGGCACGCATAAATTCGCCAAAGACTATATCGACACGCTCAACGGCCTGGGCTATACAGTCTACAGCTTCGACTATCCCTGTGGCAGCATACATAGCCGCAGTGACAACAACACCGTAAACATGTCGATTCTCGACGAGAAAAACGACCTCAAGGCAGCTGTAAGGCACTTTCTCGACAGGCCGGGTGCCGATAAGGACGAGATTGTACTAATAGGCGAAAGCCAGGGAGGATTAGTTTCGGCCCTGGCGGCTGCCGAATTGAAAGACACTGTCAGCGGCCTCGTACTGGTATACCCGGCACTATGTATTCCCGACAACTGGAACGAACGCTACAAAACCGTAGAAGAGATACCCGACACAACAATACTGTGGAACGTGCCTCTTGGCAAACGCTTCTTTATGGAAATCAGGGATTTGGATGTCTATCAGACAATCTGCGGCTACGAAGGCCCGGTACAAATCATACACGGTTCCAAAGACAGGATTGTGCCACTCGGCTACTCCGAAGAAGCGATGAAGAGATACCATAACGCGCATCTGGGCGTGATACCCGGTGCCGGACACGGTTTCAATCCCGAGGAACGCGCTGTTTCGAACAAGTTCGTCAAGGAATTCCTCGAAAATGGCGTCCTCACCCAACCATCGCACAACAGTGTTAAGAACTAAAAGGACATACAGTTTTTGACATATCGATTTTTTTCGCTATCTTTACGGATAATTTTAAAAATACGACCCTACCTAACATCATAAATGAAAAAAGCAGTGACCCTCGCCGTAGTGGTATGCCTCGGAGCTTTCGGCTCGTATATGGTCTACCATGAGGCACAAGAATATAAGGCAGCCGAGGCAGCAGCCGCCGAAGCGGTCTTGCCCGACTGGTATGAAACGGATTCGTCGAAGGCGATTGCGCGCCGCACGGCGGCAGACTTCTCGTTGTCGCGCCTCGAAATACTCGAAGCCATACAGCGACAGCACCCCGAAGTAACCGATGCCGACCTCGACACGTTCGTGGCTCGTCACTATATAGAATCCATGAACATCGACGGCGAAGAGCGTTTCCACCGCAAGTCGCCGCGCAACCTCAACCTGCTCAACCCGGAATACGCCTCGAAAGAAAGCCGTGGCGACGCGGCGACACAAAACCGCTACGCCTACGTCGACTCCGTTCTTTCTTTTTATCGCGGCAAAAACGACAAGGGGCTGAGCCACCGTGTGAAATACCGTTTCAGTGTCGACGTGCCCGGCCACGAACTATACACCGGCGACAGCCTGCGCGTGTGGATGCCCCTACCGTTAGGCAATCCCGACGGCGGACGCCAGCGCAATGTCAGCATCATCTCCTCTCTGCCGCAAGAGTATATACTCTCTGACGGCCGGTCGGTACACAACACGATATATTTCACCGCAGCCGCACCCGCTCCCGGCGATACTGCACATTTTGAATACGTAGGCGAGTTCGAAACCTCGGGGCGATATTTCCCCGTTGGCGAAATGGCCTCGGCAATAAAGCCCTACGACAAATCGGGCGACCTATACCGCCGCTATACATCGTTCGAGGCACCCCATATCGTGCGCCTCGACTCACTTGCACATGCCATCGTGGGCAACGAGACCGACCCCATCAAACAGAGTGAATTGGTCTACGACTATATCGACTCGCAATTCCCGTGGGCCGGCGCTCGCGAGTATAGCACCATACCCTGCATACCGCAATACGTCCTGACCGAGCGCCATGGCGATTGCGGCCAGGTGTCGCTGCTCTACATCTCGCTTATGCGCACCCTCGGCGTGCCGGCGCGCTGGGAAAGCGGCTGGATGCTGCACCCGGGCGAGACCAACCTGCACGACTGGACCGAAGTCTACTTCGAAGGCATAGGCTGGGTACCTGTCGACACCTCGTTTGGCCGCTACAAAGGAGCCGAAGACCCCGAGATTGTAAACTTCTACAGCCACGGCATCGACGCCCACCGTTTCGCGTCGAACACAGGCGTTTGTGGACCGCTCTACCCTGCCAAGAAATTCGTTCGCAGCGAGACCGTAGACTTCCAGGTTGGCGAAGTTGAGACCACAAAGGCCAATCTGTTCTACCCTGCATGGTCGTCTGACCTCGAAATCATATCTATCGAACCTGTTACCGTAGAAGCAAAAAAATGAGATATACAGCAATCATAGCGCTGGCCGTGGCCGCGTTGCCGCTTGCCGCACAGTCGTCGGCCGACATGCTTGCAAAAGCACAGGAGTGCATCAAGACCGTAAAGGCACAGGTAGCACCCGATGCCCGGCAGGCCGTCTACGACATCAAGGCGTATCACAACAACGACGGCAGCCTCGTGGTAGGCGGCGAGATGTCGGACTCCACGGCTCTCAAAGCCACGGTCAAGGCCCTTGCCGAGGCCGGCGTTGACTACGCCGACAGCATAAGGCTTATGCCCTACGACCAGTGGGCCCAGGTGCGCATTTCGGCGGCGAGTCTGCGCACGGCAGGCCGTCACTCGGCCGAAATGGCCACACAGGCCGTGATGGGCACCCCTGTGCGCGTATTGCACAAAGACAGCGAATGGTGGCGCGTACAAACGCCCGACGGCTACATAGCATGGGTACCCTCGTCGTCGGTTGTCGCCAAGACTCCAGAACAAATGACCGCATGGCGCGGTGCCAAGCGTTTCATCGTGACATCGCCCTACCAGACTCGCGCCTACACCAGCCCGACAGCCAAGAGCCTGCGCGACGTAGTTACCGACCTTGTCAACGGCTGCATAGTCACCGTGCCCGGCAACGAGGTGCACGTAGAGCATGGCCGCGTAGGCATCGAGCTGCCCGACGGGCGAACAGCCTTTGCCAATGTCGACGACCTGACTCCAATCGAAACATGGGCGGCTCAGAATTTCGACCCCGACCGCATACTCGACATCGCATACTCGATGGAAGGCACCCCCTACCTCTGGGGCGGCACATCGACCAAGGCCCTCGACTGCTCGGGGCTTGCCAAGGTAAGCTACTATGCCAACGGGTTAATCCTGATGCGCGATGCCTCGCAGCAAGCCCTTACCGGCAAACGAATCGAGGCCGCCAACTGGCGTAGCTGCCGCCCCGGCGACCTGCTCTTCTTCGGCAACGCCCGAACCGGCAAGGTGACACACGTTGCCATTTACGACCACGACGGCAACTACGTACATTCGTCGGGCCGAGTAAAGCGCAACAGCGTTGACCCCGAGTCGGAGTCTTACCTCACCACTCCCTTCCTCCACGCCGTGCGCATCGCCGGTAACGAGGAGACTCCGGGCATCACCCGTGCCCGCAACCATCCCTGGTACTTCTGACTCTTAATCACAGGGATATAAGTTTATTTTTTATGACAAGTCAAACAACAACTATATAATTGTGGACCGCAGAAATTTCCTCAAAACCAGTGTGCTTGGCGCCATGATAGCCGCATCACCCATATCATTTTCAGCCTTCGGCCAGGCGACAAAAGAAACAGCCCGACCGGGACGGCTCAACCTACGCTTCCGCCCCTACGAACTACAGCTACGCCACGCTTTCAACCTTGCCCGTTCGCAACGCAAGACGACACCCGGCGTGCAAGTCGAAATCGAATACGACGGCGTTGTAGGCTACGGCGAGGCATCGATGCCCCCATACCTGGGCGAGTCGGTCGACTCTGTTACCGAGTTCCTCTCCAAGCTCGACCTTGGCCAGTTCGCCGACCCCTTCCGCATCGAAGACATACACGAGTATATGGACAAGACGGCTCCCGACAACCGCGCTGCCAAAGCCTCGGTCGACATCGCCCTGCACGACCTCACGGGCAAAATCATGGGTCAGCCCTGGTATAAAATCTGGGGCCTCAACCCCGACCGCTGCCCCAACACATCTTTTACCATAAGCTATGATGCCGACCCCGAGGAGATGCGCAAAAAAATCGAGGAAACTTCGCCCTACAAGGTCATCAAGGTCAAAATGGGTCTCGACCACGACAAAGAAATAGTCGAAGCCCTGCGCCGCCATACCGACGTGCCCATCTGCGTAGATGCCAACCAGGGCTGGAACAACCGCGAAAAGGCCCTCGAAATGTGCCACTGGCTTGCCGAGCGCGGATGCCTCTTCGTAGAGCAGCCCATGGATAAAAAGGCTATCGACGACACCGCCTGGCTGCGCGAACGGTCGCCGCTGCCCATCATTGCCGACGAATTTCTGCAACGCCTGCCCGACGTTCGCCGTGCCGCCGGAGCCTACGACGGCATAAACATAAAACTGATGAAAAGCACCGGCATGCACGAGGCATACCAGATGGCCACTCTCGCCCGTGCCATGGGCATGAAAGTAATGCTCGGCTGCATGACCGAGACATCGTGCGCCGTAAGTGCCGCCTCACAGTTGGCGCCCCTCGTCGACTGGGCCGACCTCGACGGCAACCTACTTATTGCCAACGACATCTTCGACGGAATGAAGATTGTCGACGGCAAGGTGACGCTGCCCGACCGCCCAGGCATTGGCGTCGTGCCGCTAAGCTAACGCATAACCAACAGCCATAAAATACCTTCTACACCATGCAAAACACTCTCGAACTGACCAAAAACCCTATTGCCTCATATCTTGGCAAAGAGCCGGCGGCCTTTACACGAGCCGACATCATACGCTATATCCGTGACAAGGGTATCGAAATGGTAAACTTCATGTATCCGGCCGCCGACGGCCGGCTCAAGACGCTCAACTTCGTTGTCAACGACCTGGCGTACCTCGAGACCATACTCACCCTTGGCGAACGTGTCGACGGTTCGTCGCTCTTCCCATATATCAGTGCCGGTAGCTCCGACCTCTATGTCGTGCCGCGCTACCGCACTGCCTTTGTCGACCCCTTCGCCCCAATCGGCACGCTGTCGATGCTCTGCTCATATTTCGACAAGGACGGCAAGCCGCTCGAAAGCGCACCCGACCACCTTCTCGACAAGGCATGCACCGAGTTTACCAAGGCTACGGGCATGTATTTCCATGCCATGGGCGAACTCGAGTATTACGTTATCGGCACCGACCCGGGCCTCTACCCCGCCGTTGACCAGCGCGGCTACCACGAGTCGGCACCATTTGCCAAGTTCAACGACTTCCGCGTGCGCTGTATGCGCGCAATAGCACAGTGTGGCGGAAAAATCAAATACGGCCACAGCGAGGTCGGCAACTTTACCCTCGGCGACAAAATCTACGAGCAAAACGAAATCGAATTCCTCCCTGTCGATGCGCGCGATGCCGCCGACCAGCTTATGCTTGCCAAGTGGGCCATACGCAACCAGGCCATGGCCGAAGGGCTCGATGTGACCTTCGCCCCCAAAATCATCGTCGGCAAGGCTGGTTCGGGGCTGCACGTACACATGCGCCTGGTCAATGCCGACGGTAGCAGCGCCATGCTCAACGCCGACGGCACACTCAGCGACAAGGCCCGCACAGCCATAGCCGGATTGATGGACCTCGCTGCCGCCATAACGGCCTTCGGCAACACCAACCCGACATCATATTTCCGTCTCGTGCCTCACCAGGAAGCCCCTACAAACATCTGCTGGGGCGACCGTAACCGCTCGGTCCTTGTGCGCGTACCACTTGGCTGGACGTCACAACGCGACATGTGCGCAACGGCCAACGGCAGTGCCAACGCCTTGGACGGCAACACCGACCCTCGCCAGAAACAGACATTCGAAATCCGCAGCGCCGACTGCTCGGCCGAAATCTACTCGCTCCTCGCCGCCCTCGCTGTGGCCATACGCCACGGCTTCGAAATGAACGACGCCCTCGGCTGCGCAGAACGCCACTATGTAGATATCGACATACACAAAGCCGAAAATGCCGGGCGCCAGGTCACTCTGCCCACGCTGCCGGTGTCGTGCGCCCAATCTGCCGACGCGCTACTCGCCAGGGCCGATGTTTTCGAGGCCCACGGCGTATTTCCTGCCGCAATGCTCGAGGCCCAGGCCAAAATGTTGCGCAGCTATGACAGCGACGAGGCCGCAAAGGCCCTCCACGACCCCGACCTCATGGCCGCGCTCGTAAGCAGATATTTTTATTGTGGATGAAAATAATTTGTACCAGTGACTGGCATTTAGGCAACCTTTTTCACGGTAACGACCGACTGCCGGAACATCGACACTTCTTATCATGGCTGCTGACTCAGATTTCTGAGCAGCAGCCTGCCGCCCTCCTTGTTGCCGGGGATGTGTTCGACAACGGCAACCCCTCGGCAGCCGCCCAGGCCCTGTATTATCAATTCCTCGTCGACGCACACGCCGCCGCCCCGGCCATGCTCACCGTCATCACCGGCGGCAACCACGACTCGGCCAGCCGCCTCGAGGCACCGCGCAGCATACTCGGCAGCCTCAATATCGAAGTGCGCGGCCAGGTACACCGCACTTGGTCGGACGAAGGATGGGACATCGACTTCGACGACCTCATAATACCGCTCGATGATGCAGCCGGAAACCAGGCCGCCATACTTGCCATGCCATTCCTGCGCAACGACATACTCGGCACAAGCGATTATTCCGCCGGTATCCGTGACTTTACCGGCAGGCTCATTGCACGTGCGCGAGAACTGTATCCAGGTCGCAAACTCATAATGA
>VSPF01000143.1 GCA_009775195.1 Muribaculaceae bacterium | reverse complement strand
TGAGAACCACTATGCTATCTCTTGCACCGAATGAAAAGTTCCTACGTTTTCACTTACAAGATGAGCATAACGCTTCTTTTATTTCGTATGTCTTGGAAAGAGTTACCCCAATCCAAATACAAAGGTAATACAAATACCTTAAAGAACCCTCGTTGACAGGTAAAAATCAATGTTTCAAAACTCATTTTGTACCTTTTGAACTTTATGTCCTTATGCTTCCTTCTATCAGCAAGGAAAAGGCAAAACGGACGCCACACACTCAAGGTGGTTGGCGATGTCGCAGATGGTCGGTATGATTGGAAGATTGAGAGAGGACGAGGTGAAATCAGCTTATGATTTACTCAATGGGCAAACAAAAGATTGATTGTTTTTTTCCTACAACTCAGAAAGGTTGTAGAGCGCATGATATTTTACAGTTATTGAAAGAATCTGTCATAATCATGGTTATCCGTTTCATCGGAAGAGTTCTTGAGGCAACACTATTATCCCAGTCATATCCAAAGTACTTATCGAAAATTCTAAGATATTCTCCGTCTCCACCGAGTGTGTAACTGAATCCTTCAAATTCTTCACCATGATGGGAGTGGAGCATCATATTAAGAGTGAAAATGTTTGTAAAGCTGCGTTCAATGTCAAAATACCCGGTAGCGGCACACTTCATCTCATATGTCAGATTATCCTGATACATAATCTTTATTTGCTTGGTATTTTCTTCATCTCTGATAAACCGAATTTCATTTCTTACGTTCAGATATGGGTTGGTATTATCTCCACTGATTTCCGTAACCATAAATGAAAGATAAAAATCTTCAACTGTGAATTCCAATGTGACCGGAGTGTTCGTTTTCACATCGGTCACAGTCAGAGTTGATTCGCCTTTGGCAGTAGGGACTACTATCAGTGTTTTCGTATCATTATCTATATAGTATTTTCCCAAAACATCCGGATTGCTTGCAGTCAACTCATATACACCCCCTCCATCAACAAAACCGATGGAAGAACGAACTCCAACACGGATAGTATAATCCGTCTGTCCAAACCTAATTGGATAAATTTCAGGGTCATTATTACTATCACAAGAGACAACAAAAAGACAAGCGATAAATAGAAATGGTATGATAAGTTTTGTCATATTCAGATAATAGCTTATATCGCCTTTTTCGGCCCAAGCCGAAATTACAGTGCATATATAGTTGGGTCAAGTTGTGGCTAATATAGGAGCTGGGCCCTCCGGGACCAGCCTTTTTCGAGGCAATGCTTTTCATTTATATGCAAGCACTTAAATGTAATGGCTGACCTATGGCTTGCCTCGGAGAGTCAAGCTCCTATCATTGAGAACCCTATTCTCTTATATTTTTAATTATGCACCGACATTTCGGCTTGAGCCCCTTTTTTCGATTTTTTTAATGTCGTCAGCGAGACTTGCGCCTGTTCCGCGAGCGACACCTGAGTGAAGTCTTGTCGAAGTCGCAGTTGCCTTATTTTTTGTCCTAACCGACGGCGGATTTCCCCGTCAGACAACATGTATATATTCTCTTCCATAGTCGCACTTACGTCTATTAAGATGCAAATATAGTAATAATAGTTCAAACTACGCCTGTTTTACGCTCATAATTTTCAGCTTAACTAAAGTTTATTCTGAGACGATGAAGCAAGGTTATTTATGTATCTTAGGACCTTTTGGCCTCTTGTTTCCTATCCTCTAATAGAAAGCGAAGCCATTATTTCAGTTCGAATTTCTTGCCATCGGCAGTGATGTTGCTGAAGTCGAAGCCGCTGGTGATAAAGTCGGGTGATTTGTCGTTACGGTAAAAACCTTTGGTTGTTTCGACATCTACGTTTCTCACCGTCACATTGTCAACCCTCGATATAGGCATATCCTCACGGTCGAGCTTGTTGTAGAACTGCGTCCACGCACTCACTTGAATTCCATTCAGCACATTACCCTCCACGTTCTCTACAAGCACGTTACGATAGTGCTGCGGCGTGTCGGGGCGCATCTTGAACAGCACTATATGGTGTGTATTCTTAAACTTGCAGTCACGCAATATCACGTTCGAGCAGTCCCATGCCTCGCTTCCGAAGGTGATGCCCGAATTGCACCGACCGAAGCTGCAATTTTGCACCAACACGCGGGCATTGCCGCCGTTGTCGGGATTTTGCTCCACATACGTGCCCTTGCCCCCCTTGAGGCACACAGCGTCGTCGTTGACATTCATATAGCAGCCGTCAACCAGCACGTCGCTGCACACATCGAGGTCGAGGGCATCGGTGCTCGGGCCTTTGGGATAGGTCTCTGTATTGGCCCAGATATAGTCCTTGAGATACTTCACACGGTTGCAGCGGTAGAGGTGGTTGGTCCAAAAGCCCGAGTTGACCAGGCGCACGTTGCTCACCTCTACATCGTTGCTGTTGCATATATACACCAGTCGGGGGCGCAGGGCCTCGAGGTTGGTGCAGTCGGGGTTGACTTTCCTACGGAGCCAGAACTCGTCCCAGAATTTCCAACCGTCGCCATCTATCGACCCGGGGCCGGTGATGGTAAAACCATCTACACCGTCGGCATTGACAAGTGCCGCGAAATAATTAATCGTCTGCCCCTCGAGGCGCGTCTTCACAATTTTATAGTGTGTTATGGCGTTGCTGCCCTTGAGCCTGCCGCCTTGGGCGATATTGAGATGCGTGCCCGGCTTGAAGAAAAGCGAACCGCTCAGATATACTCCTTCGGGAATAGTGATTACACCGCCGCCGTTCTCGGCTGCAAGGTCGATTATCGCCTGTATTGCCTCGGTCTGTATAAGCGTGGAGTCGCCTTTGACAACCCCGTAATCGGTCACGACATATTGCTTGCCGAGAGTCTTAGGGTCGGTAGGCGTAGTTTGCGTGAACCATTTGTCAACCGGTGTCCCGTCAGGCCATTTATCCTGCGCCGCCGCGCAAAGAGGCAGCAAGATACTTATAAGCGGTATAATAATCTTTTTCATAATGTTCCTTGGTATTAGTTTTAAAATGTATAAATCCGAGCCGGGCCTCGCTTTAAACCCTAAACTCTAAATCCTAAACCCTAAACTCTAAACCCTAAACTTTAAACTTTAAACTTTAAACTTTAAACTATAAACTCTCACAACGTTACGCCGGTTTTAAAGATTGCAATTTCCTTTGCTCCCGACAGCTCATGAAGGGCCGGGGCACCATTAGCCGTAGCGACAACTTTCTCTACAAGTCGCCCGAGAGCATGTTGCGGCGACTCATTGTCTACTATTGTTCCGGCATCGAGGTCTATCCAGTTTTTCTTCTTGTCAGCAAGGGACGTGTTGGTCGAGATTTTGAGTGTCGGCACAAAAGTACCGAACGGCGTGCCCCTGCCAGTGGTAAACAGCACCATCTGGCAACCCGACAGGGCGAGAGCCGTTGCTGCCACAAGGTCGTTTCCCGGGGCCTGGAGCAGGTTGAGGCCACTCTCTTTCAACCTCTCGCCATATTTCAGCACATCTACCACCGGCATCGAACCACCTTTCTGCACACAGCCCAGCGACTTTTCTTCGAGCGTGGTGATGCCACCAGCCTTGTTGCCCGGCGACGGGTTTTCATATATCGGCTGACCGTAAGACCTGAAATAATCTTTGAAGTCGTTTATCAGCGGCACTATGTGGTCGAAAACCTGCCTGTCGGCGGCGCGACCCATAAGTATTGTTTCGGCTCCGAACATCTCGGGCACTTCGGTAAGCACAGTCGTGCCGCCGTGGCTCACAAGCCAGTCGGAGAACAAACCCACGAGCGGATTTGCCGTAATGCCCGACATGCCGTCCGAGCCTCCGCATTTGAGGCCGACCCTCAGCTTTGAAATCGGTAGAGGCTGCCGCCTGTCTCCGCGCATCTTGTCGATAAGTTCCGAGCAGAGGCGGAAGCCCTCGTCGACTTCGTCCTCAACTTCTTGCGCCACAAGGAATTTCACGCGCTCATGGTCGTAATCGCCCATAGCCTCGCGCAAGGCTGAGATTTGGTTGTTCTCACAGCCCAGGCCCAGCACGAGCACGCCGCCGGCATTGGGGTGACGCGCCAGGGCGGCAAGGGCCGTGCGTGTGTTGGCATGGTCGCTGCCCAGTTGAGAGCAGCCATAGGTGTGGGTAAAAGCCCTCACGTCGTCGATGCCGCTCAAATCGCACTCCTCTTTTATGCGGCTCACTATAGCGTTGGCCTGCCCGTTGACGCAGCCAACGGTCGGCACGACCCACAGTTCGTTGCGTATGCCCATGCTGCCGTCCTTGCGCAGATAGCCGTTGACTTCGACCGTGTCCGCTGCCGGGTTTACACATGCGCCTACAGGGCTATATACATATTCGAGGTCATCGCTCAGCCCGGTTCTAAGATTATGCGCATGAATCCACTCTCCGGCGCGAATATCCTGCGTTGCTATGCCGATAGGATAGCCGTATTTGACAATGTTCTCGCCCTTGACAATATCGCGGAGCGCGAATTTGTGACCGCGCACGATGTCGGAGACAAGCGTCACTACGCAGTCGCCAAATTCAGCCGTTTCGCCGCTATGCATCCCGGCTTCATCGAGCACCACGGCTACATTGTCGTCCTTGTTTATCTTCAGGTAACGCTTCATCTATGACTGCTTAGAAATCCCTTTAATGCCGGCACGGCTCCGTTATGCCTTATATTTCCGAGGTATTCTGCCACCTTGCCCGAAAAACCGGGCACGACAGCCTCGAAATCTTCTAAGAATATGCCGCCGTCCGACACTATCGTCCTCACCGTCTCTCGCAAATCATTGTCATTCCAGTGGTCGCGGATATAGGACACATGCGCCTCGTTATCCTGAGGCTCGAAGCCCGAGCCGGGGGCATAAAGCGCAAGCAACGACGCGAACGTAAACAATTCATATTCGGCGAGTCGCCCGGCTCTCTGCCAATAATCCTTGACTGTGACGAAGTTGCGCGTCTCCCACTTCGAAAGCGAGTTGAGCGCAATCGACCTCAGTTGGTGGCGGATAAAGGGGTTATAGAAACGCTCGAGTATGCCGTCGGCAAAGGTCTTAAGTTCTTCGCTGTCACCGTCTATCATCGGCAGCACTTCTTTTTCGACCATCGAGTTGATAAAGGTGTTGACATCGGCATTGTCGAAGGCGTCCATCACTGTCTCGCAACCGGCAAGCAGCGACATGGCCACCATGCCGGTATGAGAACCATTGAGTATGCGCACCTTCTTGTCTCTGAATTCTTTAATCGAGGGCATAAACATAACGTGCAAGCCAGCCTTGTCGAGCGGAAGTTCCTTTTGCAACTTAGCCACTCCATCGCCGCCTATGGCCCACAGGTGGTATAGTTCGCCTTTGACAACAAGGTTGTCGTCAAAGCCAAGTTCTTCTTTCACTTCGTCGAGATTGCCTGGCAAGCCCGAAACAATGCGGTCGACAAGCGTGTCGACAAAGACACAGGCCGTTTTCACCCACTCGGCAAACTCGTCGCCAAGCCCTGCCTCTTCGGCATGACGAAGCACATATTCCCGCAGTTTCGTGCCGTTGTCCTCTATCAGTTCGCAGCAGATAAAATAAAGTCCCTTGGTCGTGTCACCGCCGAAATGGCGAAATCTACGCCAAAGCAGGTTGGCGACCTTGCCGGGGAATGTAATCGGCAGGCTCGTGGTCACATCATCAGCCTCATACCGTATGCCGGCCTCGGTCGTGTTAGAGACCACGAAGCGTAAATCAGGCGACAGTATATATTTCTCGTATGTCTCTTGGTCGTCGGGCGCAAAGGCATCGGCCACGACGGTAACGAGCCGGGTTTCTTTCTTGGGCCGTCCGTTTTCTACACCTTCGAGGCACACATGGTATAGGCCGTCCTGCGACTTCAGCGCATCGATAACATGGCTTTTACCGATACGCGGCTTCACTATGGCAACGCCGAGGTCTGTCACGCCGTTTTCATTTGCGACATCAAAAAGCCACTCTACAAAGGCCCTCAAAAAGTTACCTTCGCCAAACTGAAGCACCCTGACAGGGCGGTCAACACGGGCGACGGCAGTATTATTTAATGATTTAAGTGTCATAATCTTACAACTGTATAGTCATCAGCGCATCACCTGTTTTTTGTCAGATTCTATCACCTTATAACGCGGCACGAGCAATTTCATCACCACCCATCCGCTTATATATGCCAGGCCGCAGTAGCAGAATACTATAAAGTAGCCCGCAGGTTTGCCATCGAAACCCATCCATTCCAGCGGCATGCGCACATATTGCGCTCCTTGTGCCAGCAGTTCCTTTGTCATTTCCACTTCCTTGCCATTGAGCAACGTGGTACCGGCAGCATAGCTGAAAAGCCTGCCCGACAGGTAGTTGACCAGGAATGAGCCTATACCGCTGGCAAGACCGCCAATACCGACAATCGTGGCTATGGTACTCTTGGGGAACATATCGCCGACTACCGAATAGATATTTGCCGACCACGACTGGTGCGCGGCACAGGCGATGCCTATCAGGACGACGGGCCACCAGTACGAGTATGCCCCGAGGGGCTGCGCCGCAAGCGTCAGCAAGGGGAAGAGGGCGAAGATAAACATTGCACGCATACGCGCCGAGTAGGGGTTGAGACCCGTCTTATCCATGATAATCGTCGGCAGCTTGCCACCATAAATCGAAAGCATGGTCAGCAGGTAGAGCACCACAATCAGCAGTTGTGCCGTGCCCGACGACGACGGCAGGTTATAGACATCTGATATATATGCCGGGGTCCAGAAGAGGAAGAACCACCACACGCCGTCGGTCAGGAAACGGCCCCAGAATACGGCCCAGGTCTGGCGGTATTTGAAGCACTTCAAGAATGGGATTTCGCTCGAGCGCGCCTCGTCGGCCTCGGCCTTTTGCTCGGCTGTCTCACCCGGCGTCACATTGTCCTGTTCTATATAGGCAAGTTCGGCACTATTGACATGCGGATTGTCGGCAGGCTTGCGGTAAAGCCACATCCAGAAACCCATCCACACAAAGCCGAGACCGCCGATAATTATAAAGGCCATCTCCCAGCCATTGCCAACGCCCATGCTTCGGAAATACGAGGC
>VSPF01000142.1 GCA_009775195.1 Muribaculaceae bacterium | reverse complement strand
GTATGTGGCTTACTTCCCACAGGTCGGTGCCGGTGATGTAGAAGCGTACGCTGCTCAGCACTTTCTGGCGGCGAAGGAGCTCGGCGGGCATGGTATAGCCGATGGTTATGTTCTTCAGTCGGAGATAGCTGCCGTCGTTGACAAGCCACGACGAGCACTGGTAGTTGTAGTTGTTGATGTCGCCAAGGTTTGTAAGGGTGGGGTAGCGGTTGTCGGGAGTCTCGGGGCTCCATACGTTGCCTACCCAGTGGTTCGAGCCGTTTTGATAGGCCGTACGCATCGGTATCTGCCACGGGTCGCTGCCTCCGTTGCCCTGGCGGCGGTAAACGGTGCGCTTGCCTGCGCCCTGGAACACGAAGTTGACATCGAAACCATTCCATTCTGCGCCGAAGTTGAACGAGAACTGGATTTTGGGGTCGTCGGTACCAAGGTATACATAGTCCTCGGCCGTGAGTTTGCCGTCGCCGTTGACGTCCTCGAACATATTGTCGCCGAGGCGGAGTACGCGGATATTGCCGATTTCCGATGTTGCCTGGTAGCGGTCTTTGTATTTGGCAAGCTGCTCCTCGGTCTGGATTTTGCCGCAGTAGCGGAGACCGAATATCGAGCGCAGGGGGTAACCCTCGCGGTCAGAGCGCATACCGTTCTGGAGCACGCCGCTGCCGCCTCGGTCAATGAGCTTGTTGTCGGCATAGGTGAATGTACCGCCGATGTGGTAGTTGACTTTGCCCACGCGGTCGTTCCAATTCAACTGGCCTTCGTAACCCCATGATTTGAATTTGCCATTGTTGCCCTTGGGGGCCTGGTCGCCGAGGATGCCGGGGTAGAGTACGTCGATGAGCATGTTGTTGGTGTGCTTCCAGAAGGCTTCGACGGTACCGCGTAGGCGGTTGTTGAGGAAGCCGAAGTCGAGGGCCACGTTGTAGTTGTGTATGCGCTCCCAGGTGCGGTCGGTGCTCACGAGCTTGCCATTGGTGTTGATGGTGCCGACAAGCTGGCCGCCGATGAGGTTCTTGCCAGTGCTTGCCATGTTGTACAGCAGGGCGCCGTCGTAGCGGTCGATACCGCTCTGGTTACCCACGTTGCCGTACGATGCGCGGAGCTTCAGTTCGTTCACATAGGGACGGGCGCCCTGCATGAAGGCCTCCTCGGTGATGCGCCAGCCGAGCGATGTGCCCCAGAAGAATGCCCAGCGGTTTTCGGGACGGAACTTCGAGCTGCCGTCGTAGCGTGCCTGGGCCTCAATCATGTATTTGCTCTTGTAGTCGTAGTTGGCGCGGCCGTAGTACGACATGATGGCCTCTTCCCAGCGGCCCACGCCGTCGAGTTTCATCTCGCCCACACCGTTGGGTACGTTGAGGGTAGACTGTATGTCGAGTACTTTTACGCCTACGCCCTCGTACTGCTTGAGGTTGTACTGTACACCGGCCATTACGCTCAGGTTGTGGGCTTCTTTGAATGTCTTAGTATAGTTCAGGTAGCCCTGGAGCGAGTAGAAATCGGTCTGGTTGCTGGTTTTGGTGTAGTAGGTGTCCTTCTGCTGCGGGAATGTGACCTCGGGTGTATCGTCGTACTGGAAGAAGTCGATGGGCACACTCTTGATGTTGCGGGTAGCCTCCGAGTGGTTGAAACCGAGCACGGCGTTGGCGGTGAAGCCCTTGAGGATTTCGTAGCGAAGTGTCTCGCTGATATTGATGGCGTTGACCTTGAGTTTGTTGTCGCCGCCAAGCTCTACGAGCCAGTTGGGCGCCCTCCAGTCGCGGCCCCAGGCATAGGGCTTGCCGCTGATGGTCGAGGTGGGGAAGCCGGGCTGGGCCGAGTTCACGGTCAGGGCGGCACCGATTTGTGTGGGGGCTACCTGGTCCTGGCGGTTGAAGGCGATGACGCTCTGCAGTGTGAAGTTCTCGGCAAGCTGCATGCCGTTGTTCAGGCGCAGGTTGATACGCTGGTTGTGGTTGTTACCCCACTTGAGGTTGGAGTCGTCGTACATATAGCCCAGCGAGAAACGGTAGGTGTTCTTGTCAGTGCCGCCGCTGACGCTCACTTCGTGGTTCGTGCTCCAACTGTCGCCCCACATCACGTCCTGCCAGTCGGTGTCGAAGAACACCATGTCGTCGACGTTGTTCATGTTCAAGGGGTTGCCGTTTATCCACTTGTTTTTGTAAGCCTTGGCAAGGGTGGCGTAGCGTATCCAGGTATCGCTCTCGTTTGCTCCGTCGTTGCGGCGGGCCTGGAGTACGCCTTCGGCCCACTCGTCGAGGCTCATGAGCTCGGCCGAGAGACCTATGTGCTTGTAGGTGAACGAGCCGTTGTAGTCGACCTTTACCTTGCCGGCCTTGGCAGTCTTGGTTGTGATGAGCACGACGCCGCCGGCGGCCTTGCTACCGTAGATAGATGCTGCGGCGTCCTTGAGGAAGTTCATGCTCTCGATATCCGAGGGGTTGAGGAGGCGCAGGTCGTTGATGCTTTCGTACTCCACGCCGTCGATAATCACGAGGGGTGTGGCGGCATTGGCCGAAACGGCGCCGCGAAGGGTCATGTTCCACGACTCGTCGCCGGGCGCGCTCGAGTTACGGGTGATGATTACGCCGGGTACCTGGCCCTGTATGGCCTGTACCGGGCTTGAAAGTGTGCCCTTGTTTTCAAGTGCTTTTTCATCGACTACGGCTACCGAGCCGGTCATCGTGGCTTTCTTCTGTGTGCCGTAACCTACTACTACGACCTCGTCGAGCACGTTGGAGTCCTCGTTGAGGGTCACTTGGAGGTGTGAGCCGCTCACTTTTACTTCTTGCGGCTTGAAGCCCACGTAGCTGATTTGCAGCGTGGCCCCCTGGGCTACTCGTATCGAAAAGTTACCGTCGATGTCGGTTGTCACGCCTTGTTTTGCGCCTTTGACAACAACACTCGCGCCTATGAGCGGTTCGCCCGTGGCGTCTACCACGGTGCCGGTGACTGCCGATGTGGCGGCAGCCTGGACGGCCGGTGCCGGTGCGGCAGATACCTCGAAGGGGTACGTCAGCAGACATGCGGTGAACATGCCGGCGATGACGGTACCTCGCCATGGTATAAGTCTAAGATTAGTTTTACTCATACTATTAGGTTAATGATTGGAATTGTCATGCAATGTTCGATAGGAATGTGCGTATGTCCTTGCGCCCAAGGCGCAGGTGGTTCTCGACAGTGCGCTTCGACAGGTCGAGGCGCGCGCTGATGTCGTCGACGGCCATGTCGTCGTAGCGGCTCATTATATATATGGTACGCCGCATGGGGGGAAGACACTCAACGCGCTTCTGTTCCAACCCTGCGAGTTCGCGGGCCGAAAGCTCGGCTTCGAGGCTGTCGTCGGTGTAGTCGCCGTTGACTTCCATGATGTAGTCGTCGTGCGACATGCTTGCCGAGTAGAGCCGGCGCAGGTAGTCGTTGACAAGGTTGCGCGCTATGGTGTAGAGGTACGGGATTATGGTCAGGGGCTGCAGCTCCCGGCCGTTGGTTATTACTTTTACCCATACGTCTTGAGCGAGATTTTCGGCATCCCATACATTGTTGATGCGCGACTGTATGTATCGCAGTACGCGGCTGTGATGGGTGGTGTAGGCTTCAGCGACGGGGTCTACGGTGCCTTGCTCGGGTTTCATGGTATTGATGTTTTTGGTTTAGGTTTTTTTGTTTTGCCTGTGACCGTCCATGTGGTCACGGTGCAAAATTACCGCGTGTCAAAAACATTGCAAAGCTTTTTTTATTCGATTATATCTCCATTCATTATATTAGACAAGTAGGTTTATAAGTATTTGTGTGATTGTTGTTTAAGAATTTGAGACTCGGAGTATCATAAAAATTTGAGACTAATCGCGCTTCAGATACTCGGCCGGGGTGATGCCTGTCACCGCCTTGAAGTGGCGGAAGAATGTGGCCCTCGACGAGAAGCCGCACATCTGCGACAGCGCCGTCAGGGTGTACTTGCTCACGTCTACTTCGGCGGCCACGCGCTTGAACTCGTTCACGCGGTATTCGTTCACGTAGTCGTAGTAGCTCTTCTCGAGATACTGGTTGAAGAAGAACGACAGGTCGTGCGCGCTCACCCCTATCATGTCGGCCAGCGTCTGGCTCTTCAGGTCGGGGTTGGTATAGGGCTTGCTGGTCTGCATGAGCTTGTCGAGGTCGTGCTGTATGCGGCGGCACTCTTCGGCCGACAGGCGCGTGGTCTTGTAGAGGTTTTGCTTCTTCATGGCTATGGCTGCCTGTGCCTCTTCCTGGTGGCGCTGCAGCTCTTCGGCCTTGCGGCGGTGCTTGGTGTAAAGGTTGGCCGACCATAGCGACACGCCCAGGACGATGAGCGACAGTATGATGATGAGCCAGTTGACCTCGTCGTCAATCTTTATGCTCAGCAGTGCCTGGCCGCCCTGTACGCCGGGGGTGCGGATGACGAGGCTGTATTCGCCCGGCGGCAGGTCGTAGTAGGTCAGCTTGGCATCTCCCTGCATGACCTTCCACTCCTTGTCGTAACCTTCGAGGCGGTATTCGGCCACGAGGTCCGAGGTCTCGACGTACCTGAAGTTCGAGAAATAGAACGACAGGTCGTTCTCCGACTCCTCCAGCCGGATTGACGGCAGGGGTCCGCCCGTATCTACCTTGTCGGTGATGCTGCGGCCGTTGACCTCGATGTCGGTGACAGAAAACTCGGGGTGCAGGCGGTCGTCGTCGAGGCTCTTGTAGTTGAGGCGCACCAGGCCGTCGCTGTTACCGAACCACAGGTCGTCCTCGCTGCCCCTCGCCGGGGGGCAGAGGGTGAACACCGTGCCCGGCAGGCCGTCGGCCCGGTTGAAGATGTGCTGGTGCGACGCCTTGTCGTAGCGCACAAGGCCGCGGTCGGTGCCGAACCACACATAGCCGTCGCGGTCCTCGATGGCAAAGGTGGCCATGGTCGACTGGCTGCCGGTAAAACGCAGTTTGCCGAAGTCTGTCAGGTCTATGTTGGAGGTGAACACGTCGCCACGGTCGGGCAGGAAGTAGAGCGTATGTCCCGAGTCCTCGTAGACATAGCGGATTTTGTCCTTGTTTACGAACCCCTGCGGGAAATTATCGCTCCGTATGACGCCGTCGGTAATCACGGCGACGCCGCTCTCGGTGCACAGCCAGCCACGGTTGCGACTGTCGAAGAACACCTCGTACACGTTGCCGGCGGGCAGTTGCGACGAGAACGACGTGTAGTGCCTGTCGGCGTGCCCGTCGCGGAACCTGAACAGTCCTGCCGACGTGCCGGCCCACATGTCGCCGTGGCTGTCGATTTTGAGGACGAATATGGTCTGGTTGGCCAGCTCGTCGTGTGCAAGCGTGCTCTCGCCGAGTCGCAGCGTGGCCGGGTCGAGCTCGTAGAGTCCGCCCCCGTATGTACCTATATAATACTTGTCGCGCCAGTAGGTGATGCAGAATATGATGTTCGACCTTATCTCGGGGTTGGCGAAGTGCCGGGCGCGGCCCGTGCGCTCGTCGACGTAGTACAGGCCCTCGCGCGTGCCGATTAGTTTCTCGTCGCCTTTTATGCACAGCGACCTTACCGTGGGCTGCGACCCCTTGTCGGTGCCGGGTATGATGTATTTCTCGAAGATATCGCCGACAAAGGGCGTGTAGTCTGCGCCGGCCTGGTAGTAGCCGACCCACAGCAGGCCGTTGTCGTCGACCAGTAGCGAGTATACCGACTTCGACCGGGTAGGGCAGTCCAGACGTTGCGGAGTGCCGCCGGCGTAGGTGTAGAGCCCCTCGCCGTCGGTGGCTATATATATGGTGTCGCCGTGAAGCGACATGTCGCTCACGAGGTCGTTGCCCACGTGTATGATGTCTCCGAAGACCCCCGCGTCGGTGTCGAAGTTGATGAGCCCCGTGCCGAGCGTCGAGATATATAGCTTGTTGCCGTAGCGGGTTATGTCGGTGCAGTGCGACGACGGGAACGGGAAGCGGTACGAGCGGTTGCTGCCGTCGGCAATGTCTACGTTGTAGAGGCTGGTGGCGGTCGTCACCCATATCTTGTTGCCCGAATCGAGGTATATAGCCGAGATTTCGTTTTCCTTCGACAATATGTCGGACTGCAGCAGTATGCGCCTCAGTTCCTTGCTGGCACTATTATATATGTATAGCCCGTGTTCGGTCGCTATATACAGGCGCCCGTCGGCATCGGCCTTGACCATGTTGACCGAGAAATTGATTTCCTTGTCTAATACGGGCTTCAGTGCTTCCGAACCCTGCGCCACCATGAATAGCCCCTGCCGGTTGCCGACATATATGTCGCCGTCGGGGGTGCCGTCGATAGTGGTGACACGTTTTAGCAGCAGGTTGTCGCCCGGGAAGTCGAAAGTCTTGATTGTGTTGCCGTCGAAACGGTCGAGCGAGGCACTGGTGCCGAACCACACATATCCGCGGACGTCCTTGTATATGGCATTGACCAGCAGGTCGCCAAGCCCGTCGGTATTGGTGAGAGAATGGAAGTGAGAAGGCATAGCCGATGTCTTGACCGTAAAAAAGAACAGTGCCGCTATGCACAACCGCCCGAGGTGTAAGAGTATGTAATTTATGTTTTTCAATTGCGTATTAGTTTGATGATAATGATGAAAGAACGGGAAGACTGACGTCGCCCATTCCACTTCGAGGCCTTCGAACTGCCCATTTCGCCGGAACGAGCAACGACAGACTTCCCGTTTTATATGACTATAGTCCGAGACTATATCGAATTTGGTTGAAATAGACCCGGATTATTATAGACAAAACGGAAATCTGCTATCGTTGCGTTGCCTCCCGACGAAATGTTGGAGTGTTCGAAGTTCCGAATAGTCAAAGGCAAGCGTCAATAACGCAATTGCAAAATTACAAAAATTGCAGAATAAAGTGAAAATATGAAAATCTTAAAAATTTTAAAAATCGCGCGATTGTTTCAACTGTTCTACGAAGTTGCAGATGCGCTGCATCTGGACCGGGATATATTAGAACTGATTGTTGGCTCGTTTGATATCCATCAGTGATATGTGTTCGTTGCGATAGCGGGCATCGGGATTTTTCTCGCCGTTACGCAGCAATGGGTCGTCGTCGTTTACAGCAAGCCCGTAGATGGGCACAAGCCGAAATGTCGGTGCATAATTAAAAATATAAAAGAAGAGGGTTCTCAACGATAGGAGCTTGACTCTCCGAGGC
>VSPF01000141.1 GCA_009775195.1 Muribaculaceae bacterium | reverse complement strand
GTGAAGAACGCCGCCGGCGAACCTCGCCGCCATGTCAAGACTTTCGGCGTGGGCGAGTCGCTCTTTGTCGAGTCAAACGAACTTCTCGAATACAAAGATTATACCATTTCTGAAATATGCCCCGGCACCGAGCGTCAACCCGTCGGTTATGTCGTGTTCACCAATGGCGAAACTATTGTGAAAGGACAGGTAATCGGCGACCATAACGAACTGCATATCCAGCGCATACAGATACGCGAGACAATCAAGGCACACTTCGAGCGAGAAAGGCAGCTTTTCAAGAAGGGCATCAAGTGTCTGTCGCTATTCTTTATCGACGAGGTGGCGAAATACCGCTCATACGATGCCGACGGCAACGAGGTCAAGGGCGTTTTCCAGCAGATTTTCGAGGAGGAATATGCCCGACTCGCCGACTACGAATATCAGTACTTTGACGAGGATTACAACCGTTACCTGAGGCGGTTGCACCCCTGCGAGACTCATCGCGGCTACTTCTCGATTGACAAGAAGACAGGCCGCATGGTCAACTCCAAAACCTCTAAAAAGTCGGACGTGTCGGAAGAAGCCTCCGACTACGACCTCATCCTCCGCGACAAGGAGCGACTGCTTAGCTTCGACGAGCCTACCCGCTTTATCTTTTCGCACTCGGCCCTGCGCGAGGGCTGGGACAATCCCAACGTATTCCAAATCTGCACGCTTCGGCATAGCAATTCGGCCACGGCCAAGCGGCAAGAGGTGGGTCGCGGCCTGCGAATATGCGTTGACCGAAACGGCGTGCGCCAGGACAAGGAACTGCTCGGCGAGGAAGTGCATAACATCAACGTTCTCACCGTGATAGCCAACGAAAGCTATGCCGACTTTACCGCCGCTCTTCAGCGCGAGACACGCGAAGCCCTGCGCGAACGTGCCACAAAGGCGACTTCGGCCTATTTCGAGGGCAAGACTATAACGGTCGACGGTCAGCCGCACGTGGTCAGCGACATAGAGGCAAGCCGAATCATGATATATCTTGAAGATAATGACTATATCGACGACAATGGCAATATCACGCCTAAGTATCATGCCGACCTCGCAGCCGAGTCATTGGTCCCATACGGTGCAAAACTTGCCCCGATGGCCGATGGGATAACCAAGCTAATCAATTCAATCTTCGACCCGTCGCAGCTCGACGGCATGACCCAGGACGGTTCGAAAACGAAGGTGCCGATGCAGACCACCAACGGCAACTTCGACAAAGAACAGTTTCAGGCCCTTTGGCGTGAAATTAACCATAAGTATGTGTATACCGTAAGCTACGACAGCAATGAGCTGGTTGAAAAGTCAATCATGCATCTTAATACCGACGAGCTACAGGTGCGCACTCTCCGGTATATCAAGATTGTAGGCGAACAGGACAGCGAAAATGTGACCGAGTTTGGCAATACACGCTCCACGTCGCAAGAACTTACCGATGTCAGCACCTCGACGGTGAAATATGACCTTGTAGGCCAGGTAGCCAAGGGTGCGAACATCACACGTCGCACCGCTGCCAAAATCCTCCAGGGCCTGCGGCCGGGGAAACTCGCCCTCTTCCGCAATAATCCCGAAGAATTTATCCGTAAGGTCGTACAAATTATCCGCGAACAAAAAGCAACGATGATAGTAGACCATATACACTATCATATTACCGACGGCAGCTATGATTCGTCAATATTTACTGTTGGTAGTCGTGCAGAATTCGACAAGGCATATCGAGCCTCGAAGCATATAACCGACTATGTTGTGGCCGACAGCAAGGGAGAGCGCGATTTCGCGCATGACCTCGACGAAGCGTCGGAGGTCGTTGTCTATGCCAAGTTGCCGCGCACATTCCAGATACCGACCCCCGTGGGTAATTATGCCCCCGACTGGGCCATTGCGATGGAACGTGGAAACGTAAAGCACATCTTCTTTATCGCCGAAACCAAAGGTTCGCTTCAATCCATGCAACTCAGCGCGATTGAAAATGCCAAGATTGACTGCTGTACACAGTTGTTTAAGGATATGTCGACGGCGACAGTGCGTTATCACAAGGTGACGAGCTATCAGGACCTGCTCGATGAAATGACCGCTATCAGGGAATAGCAGCCATTTACTTCCCGGTGATGTATTGGAGGACTTCGCGCTGGATTTTGGAGTGGAAGAGGTGGTTGCCGCCGAGGTAGAGGGTGAGGGCGGTGATGGCCATTACGGTGAGTTTGAGCCAGGGGGCGGCGATGGGCATGGCGACAAGGAGCATCAAGGGGATTATCAGGATGGTCTGCATGAAGTAGGGCAGCATGTCGGTGATAAAGCGCCAGGGGCCGACACCGGTAGTGCGAACTGTGACGATAAACGACGCTACCCAGGTCAGTAGCGTGGCCGCAATCTGCCCCCATAGGAGTATTCTGAGGCCGTAGACGGGGTCGCCGGGCATGGTGAGGGCCATGAATGGGAAGGTGACGGCGAGGGCGATGACGGCTGCGACGTCGCGGACGATTTCGAGCTTGACGATGGCACCGCCGTGGCCCAGGGCAAGGAGATAGTTGTTATATAGCGAGTTGAGAACGGTGAATATGCCCCGGAGCAGCAGGAGCTGGAAGAGGATGATTGAAGGGTCCCATTTGTCGCCGAAGAGGGTGTGGAATATAGGCTTTGCCATGGCCATGAGGCCGAGCATGGCGGGGAAGAGGAGATAGGACGTGAAGCGGTTCATCTTCGACACCATGGCGCGGAAACGCTCGGGGCTGTCCTGCACGGCCGAGAGCGCGGGCAGGAACGACGATGTAAGCACCTGGCTGATAGATGTGATGCCCATCTTGCTCCATTTGTCGCCCTGGGTATAGTAGCCGAGCGAGGCGAGGCCCACGCTGTGGCCGATAAAGAAGCTGTAGATGTTGAGAAAGACGGTGTTGAGAAACGATGTGAGCATCATCTTCGACCCTATGCCGAAATATGAGCGCAGAGCCGACCACGAGAAGCGCATCAAGGGTCGCCAGCGCGTCGACGTCCACAATACCAGCGATTTGCCTGCCGCGAGAACGATGGTCTGCCACACGATGGCCCATGCTCCATAGCCTGTAATCGCAAGCACGATGCCGACGACGCCGCCAAGGATGAGGCCGAGCGAGTTCGACACGGCGACCATGCGCACGTCCATGGCCTTCATGAGCCTGTTGGTCTGCACAATGGCCGAGGCGTTGAGTATGAGCGAGAGGAACATCACCCTCGACAGCGGTATGAGCCTCTGGTCGCCCTGGAAGCAGTCGGCTATCAGCGGCGCACACACAAAGAGGATGAGGTAGAGCAGGGTGGCCGCTCCGAGGTTGAACCACAATACGGTGGAATAGTCGAGCTTTGTGGGCCGCTTGCGCTGTATGAGCGCGTAGGCAAAGCCGCTGTCGACCAGCAACGACGCGAAGGCCTGGAAGACGAGCAGGGCGCCGATGAGGCCGAAGTCTTCCTCGCTCAGCACGCGCGCCAGCACGACGCCTGTGACCGCGTAGAGAATCTGTGTGGCTACGCGGTCAATCAAATTCCACTTAAGCGAGTGGGCCGTGCGAGTCTTGAGCGGTTTGATAGCGGTGGGTTTGTGGTTTGTAGGTTAGGGGTTAGGGTTTGGATTTTTCCTCGACGGGGTAGGCTTTCACACCTATGCCACGGTTGGAGATTTTGCCCGGTTTGACGTGGTAGTAGACCTTGCCCGAACCTGCGCCGTAGATGCGCAACTGTCCCGATGGGTGGCAGTCGATATTGCCTGTGCCGAAAATAAAACAATTGGCCTGGTCGAGCAGCAGTTTCGACGCATCAATGGGGCCGGTACTTACATTTTTGAATTTTGCTTTTTGCGCCTTGCCCTCGAGTGTCAGTTGGCCTTTGCCGGCGGTAATACCGGCATCTACATAATCGGCATCGAGCCCGAAGACCTCGATTTTGCCGTTGCCGATTTGCTTGATTTTAAGGTCGTCGACATGCGCCGGCTTGAACACGCGCACCAGCGAGTCGCCGGAGTTCTCGATTTTGTCGAGTATGGCCGAATACAGCACTATTGTAGGCAGGCCCGTGATAGGGGTCTCGTCGGCCGCGCTGCGCACGGTGAGGCGTTCGGCCTTGTTTTCAAACATGATTTGCGAAGCCTTGTCGGGCGAGGTGTAAAAAACGGCCCAGCCCGCCGAGTCGGGGCGGCAGTGATAGTTGATTGCCACGCCGTCGACTACGGTCAGTTCCCTGAAGTTTTCTACGTTGAGGCGGTAGACGGCTATATCGTCGGCGTATGCCGGCATGAGGGTGACGATGAGGGTAAGTATGATAAGTAAACGTTTCATGACTGTTGGACTGACGGTATGATTTCGTTTTCGATGGTGTTGAGCACGGAGTCTAGCTCGTCGAGGGTCGCGGCCCTCAGCATCTGTATGCGTACGGGGCGGAAGTTGGGAATACTCTTGAACAGGGGCGAGGCCGCCAGGTGGCGGCGTATGTGCAATATGCCGCGATATTCGTCGATGCGCTCCACGCTTTCGCGTATCTGTCGGCGCAGCAGGGCAAATTTGTCGGCAACCGATAGCCGGGCCACAGTGCCGGTGCGCAGCAGCGAGGTCATCTCTTTGAAAATCCAGGGTGCGCCGATTGACGCGCGACCTACCATCACGCCGTCGACACCCGACTGCTCGAAGGCTTCGACAAGACGCTGCGGGGTGGTTATGTCGCCGTTACCGATTATGGGTATTTTGAGGCGCGGATTGGCTTTGACGCGCGCAATGGCATCCCAGTCGGCACTGCCGGTATACATCTGCGAGCGCGTACGCCCGTGGATGGTCAGGGCAGCTATGCCGCAGTCCTGCAGTTGCTCGGCAAGGTCGGCGATTATGATGTTGTTGCAGTCCCAACCGAGGCGTGTCTTTACGGTGACGGGGATTTTTACGGCATCGACGACGGCGCGTGTGATTTCGAGCATCTTTGGTATGTCTCGCAACATGCCCGCGCCGGCACCCTTCCCTGCCACTTTATTTACCGGGCATCCGAAATTTATGTCGAGTATGTCGGGACCGGCAGCCTCGACGATTTTGGCAGCTTCGACCATGGGGCCTACTTCGCGCCCATATATCTGTATTGCCGTGGGCCGTTCGCCGGGCGCGATGTGCAGTTTGCGGGTTGTGGCGGCGATGTTGCGTATCAGTGCATCGGCAGATACAAACTCGGTATATGTCATGTCGGCCCCCTGCTCTTTGCAAATCAGGCGGAACGATGCGTCTGTGACATCCTCCATCGGAGCAAGCATCACCGGGCGCTCACCGAGGTCTACTGTGCCTATCTTCATGTTGGTATGGATTTTTTTGGAAATCGATTGCAAAGATAGCAAAAATGGCTCAAACAGCCATGTGGTGGTGCTTAAAAGAAGAACAAAGGGACAATATTCAAGGAAAAATGTCGATAAACGGCAGGCGTGTCGGCAGGGCACAAAAAAAATTAACCGTCATCCCGACGATTAATCTTTTCACCTTAAATCTAATACCATGAAAAACTGATGCAAAGTTATACATTTTATGTTATACAACATAATTTTGAGGCAGAAAAATTCATGCATTAACGTTAATTAACAAAAATAGATTGAAAATCAACGTAAATACGTGAATCGGCGGTATGGCAAAGGTAAATCGCCATTGATTTCGCCCGAGTCGACATGATATTTTTTTCAAATAAAATGAACAAATAAAAGAAAAGTTGTGTTAATATTTCAACGCAGGGCCAAAGGGCGGAGTCACCACCCGGGTAGCCGGCGGATAATCAAAGTCAACAAAAAAACTAAAGTCTAACAAATCCAATTCAACCAAAATGAAAACGAACGTATTATTCACCACCGCAGCTTGCTGTGCTCTCATGGTGCCCGCGTTGTCGGCTAAAGCACAGGACGAGACCGTTGTCGTAGAAGAGGCTGCCATCGTCGCTGAAGTGCCCTGCAAAACGCATTACTACGTTGACAAGACTAACAATTGGTTTATTCAATTCGGTGCAGGTGTAGCCGTTCCTTTCATGGAAGGCCGCAACGAAAAGGGTGACCGCGAAAGTCATTTCACAGTCAACTACAATGTCGGTTTTGGCAAATGGTTCTCACCCTATATGGGCTGGCGTCTGGCCTTCCAGGGAGGCCCGCTGCATTATTCAAACGGCGGCATGAGCAAAATGAAATATGTGACTGCCAACCTCGACTTCATGTGGGATATGTTTAACTCGCTCGGAGGCGTAAATTCGCATCGCGTGTTCTCTATTATCCCGTTCGTAGGTCTTGGCGGTACATACGCATGGGACTTCAAAGGTCCTGAAAACGTTATCCGCGATGGCGGTGGCCATAAGACCAACTCGTGGACACTCCCCGTGTCGGGCGGCTTGCAGTTGCGTTTCCGCCTGTGCAAATATGTTGATTTCTTTGCCGAAGGCCGCGCACAGTTCTATGGCGACAACTTCAACAACCTGGCCTTTGGTCGTCCGGTCGACATTAACGTGACCGTGACCGGCGGTTTCACCGTTACCTTCGGTGGCCGTGATTACCAAAGCTACAATCCCTGTGACTACCTGGGCTATATCAACAATCTCAACAACCAGGTCAATGACCTCCGTGGCGCCCTTGCCACAACATCGGCTGCCCTCGCTGCCGCCGAGGCTCAGCTTCCCTGCCCCGAGGTCGAAGAAGCAGTTGCCGTCGTAGAGACTCCTACCCCCTTGATGGCTACCGTACGCTTCACTCTCAACTCGGCCCGTATCAGCAACCAGGAAATGGTCAACGTCTACAACATCGCACAGTGGATGAAGGCTAATCCCGACCAGAATGTAGCCATCGTAGGTTACGCCGACAAGGACACCGGTACCAGCGAATACAACATGGGCCTCTCGAAACGTCGCGCACAGGCCGTATACAACGTCCTAACCAACGAATAAGGCATAAATCACGACCGTCTCGCAATAACGGCTGAAGGCTCGTCGCAGCAGCCCTATGAGGTCAACAACTGGAACCGCATCGTAATCTTCAACGCACAATAAACGAACCCTCTGATACATAGCACAAAAGCGGCCGCCGGAAATTCCGACGGCCGCTTTTTTTAGTTTAAAGTTTAGGGTTTAAAGTTTAAGGTTTAGTGGCTGAGGTGATTTTTACTCTTGGCCACAAAAAGTTTGTCACTATAATTTGTATTTTGTGCA
>VSPF01000140.1 GCA_009775195.1 Muribaculaceae bacterium | reverse complement strand
ATACATACCATATATATACTTGCTGCCATGTTCGCCATGACGGCCATGTGGGGTTGTGAGGACGATTTCAATCCCGATATGGGCGGCGTGGTCGACGGCTCGTTGGCTACTGTACCTATCAGTATCAGCTTCGACTCCGAGACATCTGTCGACATCAGCAGCCGCGCCTTGGGTGCGCAGGACGGCCTGGCCATGCAGGACATCAACTCGTTCTGGATGGTAATATACAACCAGGACGGCACCCTATATAAGAAATACCATATCCGCGAGGGCGGCAACAATGTCACCGACCCCTCGGGCGATGTGACCAATATAAAATATAACCCGAATTCCGACAACCGCCTGCCCGACGAAGGCAACCTTGGCGACGATGCCGCCGGGCGTCTTGACTTCGACCTCAAGCTGACCTCGGCACGCTACTATATCTACGGCGTGGCAAACGTCAAGGATTTCGACAAGAAAGACATCAGCACCCGCGACCGCCTCAAGCGCATCGAGTGCGCCTGGGACAGCACCTCGATTGCCAACAACACCGAGATGTTCGGCATCTTTTCGGTGGGCCAGAACCGTGGCGCCACCGACAACAGCCCTATCGCCGTCACCGTAAAGGCCGGCCAGGCCCAGCAACTCCACTGCTGGCTGCGGCGCCTGGCATCGAAGGTGACAATAGCCTTCGACGGCTCGGAGCTTTATGACAACGTAGAGGTGTATATCGACACCATCATGGTGCGCGACGTGCCCAAGAAGTGCATACTCGGCATGCCCAACCACCCGGGGCAGGCCGACCCCGACGACCCTGAGAATCGTCTCGAACCGTCAAAGCGCTACGACGTAGACAACGGCGTGTACCGCTTCGGTGGCGTCGAGTCGCTGCAGCAGCTTACCGCAGCCGACCTGCAGTCGCTCTCGCCACTGTCGTACTACCACGTGTGCAATTCGTCGCATATGTATGGTGGCGAGGGTAGTGTAAACGCCTCCGACCCCGCAATCAACAATCATAAGCACTCGCACTCGTCCCCGGCCTTGTATTTCTACGAAAATCTGCAAGGCGAGGGCAAGGATAAGACCCAGAGCCTCGACGGCACCACCATCTGGAAGCCTAACCCCGAGGAAAACAACCTCGATTCGGGCTGGAAAGACGGCAAGGCGTACGGCACCTATATCGAGGTGCGCGGTTATTACCGCAACACCGCCTCCGACGGCAAGGTGAGCCAGGGGTGGATTAAATACCGTTTTATGCTCGGCCAGGATGCCAAGACCGACTACAACGCCCTGCGCAACACCCACTACAAGGTGACGCTCAAACTCAAAGGCTACGGTAACGACTACGACTGGCATATCGACTACAAAGAGGAGACCGGCATCTTTATGACCTCGCCCCAGTTTATATCATACCTCTACAACAAGTCGATGTATGCAACGGTCAAAATCGTTGGCGAGATAAAACCCGGCACCAAACTTAGTGCCGAAATCCTCAGTACTACCGATGATTCCCGGTTGACCAACTGGGGCCCGTGGGGTAATGGCTTGAAAAATGATAATGGCGAAATCGAATATCCGAGTCCTATTGGCGTAAAGGTCGGTCCCTACCCACTTTATAGAAATGATAATTTGGATAGCCGTGCTAACGGCCCCCATACGACGTTTTTGTCACTTCGCAAGACCACGAAGCTCCGCATCGAGCCGCCGGAGGCAAGCGGTATGCAGTCCTGGCAATTAGACATTGATAAAGCCTTGGATGTACTAAAGGATGATTTCGAGGGCGCCAGTGGTGGCCGAGACAAAGGTCACCGTGATTATGAAGTATCATCAAAAGCCGCAACAGCCGATAATGCCGACGGCTCGTATACGGTGCAAGAAACGAGCTGGAGATATCCTGACGATGGCTCAGACCCTGTTGCCAACGAACGTATTTTCAGAATACCGCTTTACACCCGAGCCAAAGAGCTTGTGACCAAGACAGGCTTTGTAGGCAATAACCCTTATGTAGCATATCCCCGTAAGATGGTCGTGCGCTTTACTGCGTCAATCAGAGTGCCGGGTACAAATAGATATGAAGACAAGACTTTTGACCTTGATGTGATACAGGTGCGACGTATCGTCAATCCAAAAGGTGTATGGCGGAGTGCCGGTAGTGATAGTCATTTTGATGTCACCCTGCTGCGTCTTCCAGAGGATAACGCCGCGAATTTCGTGGAGTTTTCTTCGATAGGAAAATGGAGTGCCGAGGTTGTGAGTCAGAGTGACCCTGTTATTACACTCTCTTCCGACCCTTTGGGCAGTGGTGATGGTGCGGGTCAGGTAAATGTGCGTCGTATCGAGGGTGAGGACGAGCATCCTATCAAGTTTCGAATAAACTTCCATAAAGCCAAGTCTGGCTTTGCCGTAGTGCGTGTACGCTACCATAATTATACATGTGAGCATGATATATTCTGCATGATAGGTAAAGACCCTGTGCAGATTGACCCCAATAAAAATGTTTGGTGGATGCCGACCAATGTCTATAGGTTTAATAGCGATGGCACCCCTGTTTATGCTGAATCTCCATTGCAAGAGGGGTCGCTTTTCCGCCGAGGTAATCTCAACGCGATTACTCCCGACAATGCACCAAATGTAGATGAACCGCATCTCACAACTGTTGATGACCCATCGTTCCAGGTGTTGCAGGCCGGCAGTACTACAAAAGTATCTCGCACTTGGTCACAATGTCTGACCAGTAGCGGCAATGCTCGGTTCAAGAAGTGGACTTTAGGCAGCAAAACTGATGAAAGAATTGCAGACTGTGAAAACGATTTTTATTCGATAGCCGACCAAAGCGGCGCGCTTACTTTCCCAATCAAGAAAGCCTATGGCGTGCTGTATGGTGAAGGTGCCAATAAGCCGGCAACATCGCGTCTCGATGCCTATGGATATGATAGCGAGGACGGTGCCGAATCGACCAAGGGTATGCGAGGTGTATTTGTGTACAATGAAAATACAGCCAAGACCATTTTCTTGCCCATAGGTAAGACCGGTCATGGTCGGCGCAAGAATGCGGGCGGTTGGCAGCCTGGCGAGACAGGTAAGGCCGGTACTCAGCGTTATGCCTCGCGTGGTGCATATAATAGTGCTACTGGGAAGAATCCGCTTTTTGCCGACCTCTATCGTCGTCCGGGTGCAATATATTGGTGTGAGACTTATTATTCCAATGTTAATGATAATTCCTTGAAGGATGCAAATGGTAATATCATATATTCTGGGACGACTCCTGTTTTCAATGTTGTAAAGTCAGCTTCTTTCGATATAAACTTCTATTCAATGGGATTTGAAGGTTTTTCGAATGGCTCGATATCAGGTAGTAACTCCGATGCCTGCTTTATTCGCACGGTAAGAATTACCCCCCCCAATTAACTAACTGGGTATTAAGTATTTACAAGTGTTTTCTCAAGAATTTGTGCAAGAGCGCGATTTTTGAGAAAATAACTTGCACCCTTACCGGGATTGTAGATTTATCGCTAAATAAACAACCCCGGTCATGAGAATATACAATTATCTAATCATAGTATGCCTGATGGCCCTCAGCCTCGCACTGTGTGGGTGCAGTGCCACCGATAGCCCCATGCCTGTGCCCGAGGGCGATGTCAGGCTCAGTCTCACAATCGCTGTCGACGAGGTTGCCTCTTCGCGTGCGCCGTCCGGCGATTATGACCCCGGTTCGGGTTATGAGAATTATATCGGCGTTGCGCAGGGCGATTTCGCTGTCTACCTGCTCGACGAGATTGCCAATACTGTCTTGTCGCAAATCGACCAAACGTATCTGACACAGGTGGCTACGGGTAATCATAAAAATTACCGTCTTGATTTTGCCCTCGACCGCAGTTTGTATGGTCGACTACAGGGTAGGTCGGTCAAAGTTCTCTTCCTGGCCAACTGGCGTGTCTATCCACGTGTGTCGTCGGGTGCGACTCTCAAATCGATAGTCAATGATGCCGCGTCCGAGATGCTTTTCAATCCTTTCGGAGCGGCTCTGACGGCAGATACGCGCATACCGATGTATGGTATATGTCGGTACGACAACCTTGTCCTCGACCCCGACAAGACCTGTGATTTAGGTACATTGCACCTGCTGCGTGCGTATGCGAAGACCGAGATAATCGACGGCGGCGACAAGGCAGGTAAGCATAAAATTGCAAGTGTGAGCCTAATCGGTTATAACAATCGGGCTGCCAAAGCACCCTACGATGTATATGACGAGTCAGACTATGTAAAGGGCAACTGGGACGACGATTATGGCGTGGCTCCGTCAATCCCCGCGTCTGCCATAGTGGTCTACACTCCTACTGGTTTCGGCCCGGTGGGTGACGATTCGTTCGTAATCTATTGCCCTGAGTTTAAAAACGAAGGTGTGGCTGCCGACAAGCGTGCCAGGATGCTTGTCACCTATACCGACGGACAGAAATACTATGTCGATTACAAAGACTATGATACTGGTGCGCCGTTCGACATACGGCGTAATTATTACTATAAGTTCACAGTCAAACGACGCGAGTATACCGTGACTGTCGAAGCCGACGTTCTCCCATACTTTTCGGTCAGCCTTGAACCGCCCTTTGGGATTGAACCAAAAGAACCATAATTTTGATTGAGCTGCTATGATACGTAATATTATCATATTCTTTACCATACTGATGTCGATTGCCTGTCTTTCGTCGTGCGAAGACAGGTTTGACTATGTCGTTGACAGTATCCCCGATGGCGAGAGTAGCGTAGAGTTCACAATAGGCTATAAGAGCTTCTCGCCGGCCCTGTCGCGTTCGCAAGGCGATGCGTTGAAAAGCATAAGGACCCTGTGGCTGGTAGTTTATAACAGCGATGGGACATTGTTGGAGTCTAAATCAATCACCGATTTACAAACCGACGTAAGACCGAATACGCGCCCCGACGGCGCATCGTCGAGCGAGACCACCACGGGCCATGCAACTTTTAAACTATCTCTGCCCAATGGCCGCTACCGCATCTACGCCGTGGCAAACATGGACCTTGCCGGTCGTGACGTGTCGACCGAAGACAATCTACGTGGTATAAAGGCAGAGTGGAGCAGTGACGCGGCGTCGAAAAACGCCGAGATGTTCGGCTGGTTTGTAAACGGTGACAATGCAACCGACCGCTACGAAGGCTTCTCGGCCACCGATGTTGTAATCAAAGGTGACACACAACTGCACGCATGGCTGCGTCGCGCGGCATCGAAAGTGACTGTTGCCATTGACGGCTCGGCCCTTTATGATGGTGTGGAGGTCTTCATCAAGTCGATACAGGTGCGGGATATACCCACCTCTTGCTTCATAGGCCGTGACAATACGGCCGGAGAGGACGGGATTATCGAGGAGGGTGAGAAGTTCATAATAAACGAAACGATGGACACCGAGGGCCCCTCGGTGTCTAATTCCTCTCCCTTGCTCTATGTCGCGAGCGAGACGGGTGCAGGGAAGGTAGAAACAGCGTCGGAGTCACTCGACGACACGCACACAGACTCTACGCCTGCCCTCTATTTCTACGAGAACAAACAGGGTACGGGTAAGGACAAGACGCAGGTCGACAAGGACGACGACGGCAAGCCGGATGATGCAGACCTGATAAAGGATGACAAGCCCTACGGGACCTATGTGGAAGTGGTGGCGTATTATGTGTCTACCAATGAGAAGCGTCCCGGCTGTGGCACTATCAGGTACCGCTTTATGCTCGGTAAGGATATATATAATGACTATGATGCCGAGCGAAACTATCATTACAAGCTCACTCTACTTCTAAAATATTTTGCCAACGACCCCGACTGGCATATCGAGTACGACCAGCAGATACTCGAGGTCTCCATGCCCGAAATTTTCAATTATCAAGGCAAGGTGTTTGCCCCGGATTCGACATTGGCTAATTTCGGACATAATTTCATCGATAAAAACCCGATAAAAGTTTTAAGTTATACTAAGGGAAAGAAGGATGGCGAGGATGTCAGGGTAGACGAACCGTGGACAGCTACGTTTGATTATGTAGACGAGAATGGCCGTAATGTTGTAAATTCACCCAACCCTCCGTCGTGGCTTTTAGATTTCCCGGCCAATGGCGGCGGGTCGCAGGTCCTCAATGTGCGTGCAAGTGTGGGCGATGTCGAGACTGTCAATATCAACTCCTGCCTCAATGCCGCGCCGACAAAGGGCAGCGAAAGTGCCTATTACAACCTTGCCGGCCTCGACAACTCCGGCAACATAGTGCACACGGCCAACTGCTATATTGTCGATTCGAAAGGCTACTATATGTTTCCCCTTGTTTATGGCAACGCTGTCGAGTCGGAAAGGTCGTACAAACAGCCTGATGCCGAAGGCGACGACCCTTTGTTGAATTTTAAAGACTATCTCAATAACGATATCGAGTCGCCCTATATCCGCGAGAAGTATACACCGGCCGATGCATACCTGGTATGGCAGGACGAGGAGGAACTTGTGACCGGCATACACTATGACCCGGACGAATACGATAAAAAAGGTGCCATAAAATTTAAGGTGCTTGGTACTGTCAAGCAGGGCAATGCCGTGATTGCCATCAGGGACAGCGTGAAAAGGGTGATGTGGAGCTGGCATATATGGGTGACGAACTTAGGAAGCATGGAAGAAACAATAGAAGTCACCAACCGAGACCAGGATGATACATACGACCTTATGTCGGTAAACCTGGGATGGTGCTCTAATGATAAACCCGAGGTGAAATACTATAAGCGTCGCGAATGTAAGATTACTTTCACTGCCCGCAAGCTAAGTCGCCAGATAACCGTTGTGCAGGAATCACACATGGCTTTTCCGCGTGGCGACAATCCCTATTATCAATGGGGGCGTAAAGACCCGTTTATAGCTACTAATATCAAATGGGGTAATAAAAGGCGGTATTGCGGCGGCGACGGAAGTAATGCGAAACTGGATTCAATCAAGTATGAATGGGCAACGCAGAACCCGACCCGTTTTTATGATGACTATAATCCCGTGTCGGAGGGTGGCGGCATGAATCCCGGTTTCTTCCACGGCGAGGAGCGTCAGCCTACAAAGAGTGTATTCCACCTTCTGATACAGCATCCTGACTTGTTCCATAATCCCCCATTGGAAGAAGGAGGAAGCTCTTATATCAGTATAAATGATGTAAGTACAAACCAGTGGGGCGACGAGAATGTGGATAACAGGGCAATCAAAACAGTCTATAACTCAACGCATAGAAAACCGATATAATTGGATATGGCTAAATATAAAGAATATCAATGATTTAGCGAATTGTGTCGTTTGATTGATTTGCCGTGTTTTCGACTGTTTTTCCCATTTAGTACACAATTAGTAC
>VSPF01000014.1 GCA_009775195.1 Muribaculaceae bacterium | reverse complement strand
GCCTCTTGTCGGATTCGAACCAACGACCCCGAGATTACAAATCACGTGCTCTGGCCAACTGAGCTAAAGAGGCATTGTCAATTTTCTCTGCAGCGAGGTAGAAGAGCGGCGTCTTTTCCCGTTTGCGGTTGCAAAGTTACGCACAATTTTTCATTCTCCAAAATTTTTATGTGATTTTTTTCATTTTATTTCTGCTTTTTCTTCGACCATAACTGTTTTTCAACCCTTTACGCTACTATATATTTCTTGTCACCCAGACTGTCCGATTGCAAAAGCCACGCACTACCATAATTTCTGATTACTTTTTTCACATGTTTAAGCGAATTTCTTCGTATTTTTGCGTAGAACTAAAAAAGGAGGAACCAGCCATGGAAAAAGACCCAGACTACAACAAAATCATCGAAGAGAGAGCCGAGCACGTGTTCGACCTTATGGCCGACCGCTGCGATGCTGCAGACATGGAGCGCCTGCGCAGCGCCTTCGAGCTGGCACGCGAGGCCCACGCGCCACAAAAGCGCAAAGGCGGTGAGCCATACATACTCCACCCCATCGCAGTGGCTACCATTGCCGCCGACGACATGCACCTCGATGTAAACCCCGTCATTGCGGCATTCCTCCACGACGTGGTCGAAGACACCCCACATACAATCGACGAAATCCGCGAGCGCTTCGGCGACGATGTGGCTTTCCTGGTCGGCGTGGTGACAAAAAAGAAGAAAGAGCACTACGACGCCTCGCTCCAGGTCGACAACTTCCGCCAAATGCTTGCATCGATGGAATATGACGTGCGCCCGCTGCTGGTCAAACTCGCCGACCGCCTGCACAACATGCGCACCCTGGCCGCGATGCGCGCCGACAAGCAGATGAAGATTGCCGGCGAAACCGACTACTTCTACGCTCCGCTGGCAAACCGCCTGGGCCTATACCATATAAAGACCGAGCTCGAGAACCTGAGCTTCCGCTACCGCTGCCCACACGAGTACGACGAAATAAAACGACTCACCGACCAGGACGAGGCGGCGCAGGCCGAACGTCTGAGCCGCTTCCGCGACCAAATCCACGACACCCTCGCCAAAGCCGGTATCGAGACCGAGGTGTCGGTCGAATATCGCGAGCCCTACAGCATCTGGCGCAAGATGCACAAATATGGCGACGACTTCAACCACCTCAAGTACCGCCACTTCACCGAAATAGTCTACGATACCCCCGAGGGTATGAGCGAGAAGGCCATGGCCCTGAAAATATACTCCGTGCTGACCGACAACTTCAAAGAGAAGCCCGGCGGCATATCGAACTATATCGATACGCCCAAAGAAAACGGCTACCAGAGCTTCCACGTAAAGCTGCTGGCCGACTTCGGCCGATGGCAGGAAGTGCACATCTGCAGCCGCCGCATGGTCATGAACTCGCGACTCGGCTGCATAGCCGACCGCGACGACGACAATATACGCCGGTGGATTGAGAAGTTCCGCACCGTGTTGCGCGAGTCGTCCGACACCGGCGGCATGGGATTTATCGAAAAAGTAGTGACAGCCTTCTACAACGACGACATCATGACCTTCACCCCCAAAGGTCGGCCCGTGGTACTGCCCCAGCGGTCTACCGTGCTCGATTTCGCCTACGAAGTCAACTACGACCTCGGTGAGAAGGCAAAATATGCGCGTGTCAACGGCTTCCTTGCCTCTATCAAGGCACCGCTGCGGCGCGGCGACGTTGTCGAGATTTTCACCGACCCCGACGTGCATCCACAGCCCGATTGGCTCGACAGCGTGGTGACCTACAAAGCCCGCTGCGCCATCAGCAACTACCTCGGCAGGGTACCGCGCCCGACCTACGACCGCTGCCCGTGCTGTATGCCCATCCCCGGCGATGAAGTAATCGGCTTCGAGGGTGAAGGCGGACGCATAACCCTCCACAAGCGCGACTGCAACGCCGCAGTGAGCTTAGCTTCGCAACGTGGCGACAGCATCCGCGCCGTCGACTACCTGCCCGACGAAACACTATACTCGCAGACTATAGTCGTTACCGCCGTCGACCGCTACCACCTCTTCATCGACCTTGTCGACTCCATCACCAACCAGCTCCATCTGGCGATGGAGAGCTTCAACACCACCACCAAGGACTCAATCGTCACCTGCACCATCACCCTTGGCGTTCACTCATTCGAAGAATTACAATCAATAATCACACACATCTCCGCCATCGAAGGTGTAGACACCGTACAACGCTTATAATATCAACACATTAAAAAACTATGAAATTTTACAATCTCCTCAACGGCACAACCGAGCAGCCCAACACCCCATCACAAGCCATCGTCCGCAACCTCATCATCCTCGATGCCAGCGGTTCCATGTCGCTCATCTACAAACAGGCCCTGACCGGCCTCAACGAGACACTCCAGACCATCCGCCAGGCCACTGTCGACACCCCCGACCTACGCCAGGCAGTCACGCTATCGTCGTTCTCGACATGCGGCTATAACACTGTCTACAACAACACCCCTGCTGCCGAGGCACACGACATCACCCCGGGCCAATACCGTCCCAACGGCGGCACACCGCTCTACGACGCCATCGGCAAGGGCATCGCAGCAATGGACGCTGTCAAAGGCGAGAACGACTCGGTGCTCGTCACCATCATCACCGACGGCGAGGAAAACTGCTCCACCGAGTTCAACGGTCCGCAAATCAAGGCCCTCATCGAGCAGAAACGCGGCAACGGATGGGTATTTACCTACATCGGCGCAAACCAGGACGTAGAGCGCGTGGCATCGGAGCTGTCAATCAATCATCACATGGCCTTTGAAACCACCGAAGAAGGCACAGAGCTCATGTTTGCCCACGAAAGGGAATCGCGCCTGTGTTTCTATTCAAGGCTGAAGAACAAACTGGATAGCGCACCCAATTGCCAAAGTGCCCGGGCTGACGACGAAGACTTCTCGTTCTAATTCATTTATGAGAGCGGAGGGGTTCGCCAATGGCACTTTTCACGGCCTGGCGCACCTCTTCGCCTCGTATATCACGGGCCAAAATAGTGCCGTCGGGCCCGAAAAGCATCAGCATAGGTATACCGTCGAAACCATAAATAACACAGGGCAAAGTCCGCAGACCTTGCCCTGTTTATTTTTCACATTACGAATCCAGAATGTCGTATCTACTCACTTCACTTCCCAGGTGTCGCCGGCGAGAATCATTGCACGTAGTGTGTCGAAGCCTTTCTTGGCCCTGACTTCCTCTACCTGTTCGCTCACACCGGCCTCGTAAGTCGGGGCCTCGACGTCGCGGATAACGCCGAGAGCAAGCGGCAGGTCGCCCAGGCCGTCCATCATGGCAAGCTGCTGGTGCAGGAAGTTCGACGTAGTGTGGGCGTCGTGAACAAGCACGTCGTCGAGGGTATAGCCATCCTCGCCCACAGTGACAGCCTTGAGCAAGAAGCCGTCGCGCACGAGGCCGCGCTCATTGTTGGCTCCGAAGAGCATCTTTTCGCCATGACGCAGCGTGATTGTGCGCTCGGCGCGGACAGCGCGGTCGGTGATGGGATTATGGATGCCGTTGTTGAAAATCACACAGTTCTGCAATATTTCGACCACCGAGGTTCCCTTGTGCCTTGCGGCGGCAACCAACACCTCCTGCGAGGTGCCCAGCTCTACGTCAATCGAACGGGCAAAGAAGTTGCCACGGGCACCAAAGACGAGTTCGGCCGGGATAAAGGGGTCTTCGACAGTGCCGTAGGGGCTCGATTTCGACACGAAGCCACGGGCACTCGTGGGTGAATACTGGCCCTTGGTGAGGCCGTAAATCTTATTGTTGAAGAGTATGATGTTGATATCTACATTGCGGCGCACAGCATGTATGAAGTGGTTGCCGCCAATGGCGAGGCCGTCGCCGTCGCCCGAAATCTGCCATACGGTCATGTCGGGATTAGCCACCTTATAGCCTGTCGCCACAGCGGCAGCACGTCCATGGATAGTGTGGAAGCCGTAGGTATTCATGTAGTACGGCAGACGCGAACTACAGCCTATACCCGATATCACGGCTGTGCGGTGGGGCGCGATGCCGAGAGTGGCCATGGCCTTGTGGAGGGTGTTGAGTATGGCGTGGTCACCGCAACCGGGGCACCAGCGCACGGCCTGGTCACTCTTAAAATCGGCAGGGGCAAATTTTGTTTCTTCCATAACTTAGTCTTCCTCCATATATTTAGTTACACGGTCTACAATTTCGCTGACCGCGAACGGTTGGCCTTGAATTTTATTTATTCTCAGGATATGCGCGTCGGGATAGCGGCACTGCAGGTAGTCGGCAAACATACCAGTGTTTAGCTCGGCCACGATTATGCGGCTATAACGGGCAAGCACTTCGCCCGTATTCTTGGGCAGGGGGTTGATATACCTGAAGTGGGCCAGGGCCACTCGGCGACCGGCGGCATTGAGCTCGTCGACGGCGCTGTGGAGATGGCCGTAGGTACCGCCCCAGCCTATCAGCAGGGTATCGGCATCCTTGTCGCCAAGCAGTTCGAGCGAAGGTATGTCGTCGGCAATACGTGCGATTTTCTCGCGACGGAGCATCACCATCTTCTCATGGTTGGCAGGGTCGTTTGAAATGGCACCCGTAACCGAGTCTTTTTCGAGACCGCCGAGACGGTGGGCAGCGCCTTCGATACCGCCGACGGGCCAGTAGCGGCCAAGGTTCTCGCGACGCTCGTAGGCATGCCAGCTATGGTCGGCAAGCTCCTCTGCAGGCACGTCGGGAGTCTTGATTTGTGGATACTCGTCGGCCTCGGGCACTCGCCATGCCGACGAACCGTTGCCTATAAACGCATCGCTGAGGAGAATGACCGGAGTCATGTGCTCTACGGCTATACGGCAAGCCTCGAAAGCCATGGTGAAGCAGTCTGTCGGCGACGCCGGGGCGACAACGGCCACGGGAGACTCGCCGTTGCGGCCATAGAGGGCCTGCATCAGGTCGGTCTGCTCGGTCTTTGTGGGAAGGCCGGTCGAGGGGCCGCCACGCTGCACGTCGATGACAACCAGGGGCAGCTCGGCCATTACGGCCAGGCCTATGCCTTCGCTCTTGAGTGCGAGGCCCGGGCCCGAGGTAGAGGTAACGGCAAGGTTGCCGGCAAACGAAGCACCGATTGCCGAGCACACGCCGGCAATCTCGTCTTCCATCTGGCAAGCCTTCACTCCGAGGTCTTTGCGCTTTGCCAGCTCGTGCAAAATGTCGGTGGCCGGGGTGATGGGATAAGAACCAAGGAAGAGCGGACGGCCGCATTTCTCCGAGGCCATAATCAGGCCCCAGGCAGTGGCGGTGTTGCCGTTGATATCGGTATAAATACCGGGCTTGGGGTCTTCGGTCTCGACGCGGTAGGTCGACACCGACGCATGTATATTGTGACCGTAGTCGTAGCCGGCCTGAAGTACCTTGGCATTAGCCTCGAACACAGCCGGCTTCTTTGCGAATTTCTTGCGGAGGTGGTGCAATGCGGCTTCGAGGGGACGGTCGAAGAGCCAGCACACAAGACCGAGGGCGAAAATATTTCGGCACTTCAGTACGCTCTTGTTGTCGAGCCCGCTGTCGGCCAGGGCGGCCTTTGTCATGGTCGTTACAGGCACCTCTACAATCTGGGCCTTGATGCCGAGTTCCTCGAAGGGGTTATCGGTAGCATACTGGGCCTTCTTTAGGTCGCTCTCGCGGAAGGAGTCGATGTCGACAATGATTACACCGCCCGGCTTGAGGAAACGGTGGTTCTGCTTGAGGGCGGCGGCATTCATCGAGATGAGCACGTCGCAGCTGTCGCCGGGGGTATGTACGCCTTTTCCGACGCTCACCTGGAAGCCCGACACACCGCCGAGCGACCCTTGCGGGGCACGGATTTCAGCCGGATAGTCCGGGAATGTCGACACCTGGTTGCCCAGGCCGGCCGACACATTGGTAAAGATATTGCCGGCAAGCTGCATTCCGTCGCCGGAATCACCTGAAAATCGGACAACTACCTTGTCGAGTGTTTTTACATTGGTATTCTCCAACATAGCGATGGGTTGTTTTGATATCTTAATTACTTAAGTTGCGCAAGGTTTTTCAATATGCTCTCTGAATATGCATTAAGGCTTATCTTTGCAGCACTTGTTAAACGTGCTGCAAAGATAAGCACAATTAACGAAAGAGCAAATCTTTTTTACAAAAAGTTAGTCTGCCGAGGGAGCAAGCCTAAATACGGTGAACGAATAAGGCGGCAGCACGGCGTGGGGCAACGTTATTTCTACCTTTTTGATTTTCGCATCTTTGTCGTCGGGACTACCGGCAAGCTGCTCGGCCTTAGCCTTTGTGGCCGTGATACCGAGGGGTGCAAGGTCTACGTCGGCATGAACCTCGACAGGCAGCATGTTGACAAGTTTCACGATATACTCGCCTGTTTTCTCATCTCTGACAACCGAGCTGCCGATGCGGGCCTTGACCTTGTCGTTGTCAGAGGCGACAGCCACGCTGGCAGGCACATAAGTCGTGCCGCTATTGTTGCCATATAGTTTCTGCACCTCGTAATCGACGGTGGGATAGACGGTCTCGTTGTCGAAATAAATCAGGTCGGGGCGCCACTGCGTGTGGCCGTTCTTGGCCAGGAGGGGAGCATACGAGGTCATGGTCACCACGTCGGCATTACGCTCTACGTCGGTAAGGTAGAGAGCAATCGAGAGTGCAGTCTCGATGGTCGAGGGACGGCCGGGGGCGTGGGCGGCATACTCGCCAAGGTAAACCTTGGTACCTTCGCGTGGGTATTTGTCGTAGAAGTCGCGATTGTAGAGATACCAGCCCGGGGCGACATAGTAGTGCTCGTCGACCATGGGTATGTCGAGTTCGCGAGCAAGTTGCCAGCCGGCATCATAGTCGGCACCTTCCCAGAACGGGCCGACAGTACCAATCACGGTCACATCGGGATATTTGGCACGCACGGCATCGTAAATCATCTTGAAGCGCGGTACGAATACCTCGCCGATGAGGTCTTCGTTACCGATGCCGAGATATTTGAGGTTGAACGGTTCGGGATGGCCGGCGGCGGCACGTTTGGCACCCCACTCGGTGGTGACATCGCCGTTGGCATACTCGACCAGGTCAAGGACATCCTGAACATACCGAGGCATCTCTTCCCATGGAATACCGCACTGCTGGCCCATAGAGGAAAGGTCGTTGTGCGAGTGGTGCGAAGGAACGCCCGAGTTTTGGCACGGCACGCCGGCAGCGACTACGGGCAGCGGCTCGGCTCCTATATCCTCGCAGAACTGGAAATATTCATGATAGCCGAGGCCGCGTGTCTGGTGATAGCCCCAGAGATTGAATAGCGGCTTGCGGGCTTCGAGGGGGCCTATCGACCCTTTCCAGTCATAGATATTGTCGATACCCTGGCCGTGGGCGACGCAGCCACCGGGGAAGCGCACGAAGCGAGGTTTGAGGTCGGCGAGAGTCTGTGCCAAGTCGGGTCGAAGGCCGTTTTCACGACCACGGAAGGTCTTGGCAGGGAAGAGCGAAACCATGTCGAGGTCGGCAGAACCCTTGTCTACGCTAAGGCGCAGACAGGCATTTGTCGACGATGCCGACGGCTTGAAAGCCGCACGGTAGTCGGCCCAGTCTTTCGATTTCACGTTGATAGTCTTGGCTGCAAGCACCTTGCCGGCGGCATTGACAAGTTCGGCCTTGAGTTTTACGGGCACGGCTGCACGGGCCTTGACAGTAAAGCGATAGGTATCGCCCTTGGCGACCACGATGCTGTCGTAGCCGTTGTTGACCAGCGTGTTACCGACCTGCAGGCGCGCATAGTGGGGGTTGTTGACGTGTATGGGGTCGTCGGTAAGCACCTCGAAGTCGCCCGTCCACGCCGTCTTGGGCGTCCAGCCCTTGTGGTCGGCGGCATTGTACTCGAAATCGCGGTTTTGGATAAGTTCGGCATAAAGACCTCCGTCTGCACCATAGTTGATATCTTCAAAGAAGATGCCAATCAGGTGGTCGGATATAGGCTTAGCATTAGCCGGGTCAGCCTTGATGCTGACCGACACGGGTGCGAGGCCGGCAAAACGCCCGGGGTCGTCTTTAGCTTTCTCGTTGAAGCGCGAGTAGCGGTCGCGGTCGGCCTTGTCGTAGGCGATTACCCAGTCGACAGCAGCCTTGGGCATGGTCTGAACATACCCGGCATATCGTTTGCCCTTGATTTCTGCCAAATCGGCCTTCATTGGCCACGAAGGACGCATGTCGGCCGGTATGTCGAGCACGGAGGCTCGGTAGCATTGCGGCTCCCAGTTGGTGAGGTTTTTACTCTGAGCGACACCTGTGACAGTGGGTGTGGCGTCGAAAACAACAGTCCACATACTGTCGGCAGCATTAAGGAACAGGCGAGGGTTGAACATCTTCTTTTGAGAAGACCACACGCCGAAGTCACTCTTCACAAGGTCACGGTCTATCGGTTGCCACTGCTCGGTAGAGTCAGTGCGCCACGCCATACGCAGGCCCGACTTGCCGTCGGGCGTAGAGTAGGTAAATGTCTGCACATCCTGAGCCGACATTGCCGCCCCGAGGCCGAGACCCAAGACAGCAAGGGTGATTGATTTAAAATTCATGGTATTGTGATTAATTATGTCGAATTTTGAATGTTGAATTTCGGGCAGAGTCTTTAAGCTCTAAACTTTAAGCCCTAAACTCTAAACTCTAAACTCTAAACTTTAAGCCCTAAACTCTAAACTCTAAACTCTAAAAGGAATAGCTTGCTCCGACGAGGCCGTGCAGGCGGCGGCTCTGTATGCCGGGGAGTATGAGGTAGCGGCGGCACAACAAATTTTCAGCGCGGACGAAGAACGCCAGCTTGTCGTCGAAACGGTAAGTCGCCCCCAGACCGAGGTCGGAAACATTGCGAAGATTGACGGTCTTGGAAAAGTCGGGAGTCTCGATATATGCAAAACGGCAAGCACGCAGTTTATATGAGGCCGACACGCTGAGACGGTCAACAGGCTTCACTTCGACCCCTGCGCCGAGTGTGCCACGGGCATTATCGCGGAGTGCCACGTAGCCTTTGTTGCGGCCATGGGTATAGACCTCGCCCTCGACGTAGGCCGTCAGGATATCGGAATATTTATATGTGAACTTTGCGCCGACATGCCAGCCGGTGATATTGCGCGCTACAAAAGTCGGTGCGACGCGCCTGACCGGTCCCCAAATGATAAGGCCGACGACAGGCACGTCGTTACTGGCGGCGTATCCGGCATGTATGTCGGCACTGAAACCGCCAAACGAGCCTACGCGGATACCTGCAACGCCGTCAACCTTGGTCCACATTGGGGCAAAGGTCGAAAAACCGGGAGCAAAAACCGAATAGTCGTAGAGGTCGCCAAGGGTATTGAATTTCTGACCGCCCCCGGCAGCCACATAAATCTCGCCCCATTTTGCAGCATGCCATACCACCGCCACGTCGGGAGAGACATGCAGCCTTGTCTTATCGATATATTTGCATAGGTCGGCATGTATGCCGAGACGCACATCTACCTCGCCAAGCGATATGTCGAAAGCCGGGTTGAGGCCTACTTTATACAGGTCGGGGTGTATTGTTTTGGGCGTACCGTCGGTAATCTGCTGGCCCTCGGTGTTGAGATAGCCGAAATTTACTCCGAGCCTTATCGATGAATTGTCTCCGGTCTTTGTGCCAATATGGCCGTCGAAATTAAACAGTTTGTCCGACGCTCCGGGAAGTGCCGAGGCACCGGGCACGGGGCTGTCGAGAGCTCCGGCATATATCTCGTCACCGACGCTGAAGAACCTGAACGATGCTTTGGCCGAATAGTTTGTAGTGCCGTCGCGGCGTATGCCTGCCTCGAAGGCGCCATGGTTGAGCGACTGAGGCGCATCGGCATCTTCAACCGGGCTGAAATAGGGCACGCGCAAGCCGTCGTGGCTATATGCCGCCTTGGCCGAAAGCACGAGGCCGCTCTTGAAAACATGTCGGTAGTTACCACGCAGCGCGACAGTGTTGTAGCGTTGCGAAGGCTTGGTGTCGTCACTGCCTATGCCGTGCCACGACGCGCCCTCGAACCCTGCCGAGACATCGAGCCTGTCGGTATCGCTGTTCAAGACCTTGTAACCGACCCCGGCCCCGAGATTGTATGCCGGGAAGTAACCGAGCCACGCATAGCCTCGGGTAGCCGGGGGCACGGGCACACCGGTATAGACCCACTTTACGGCATCGGTGGCCGAAGGGGTGAAATCGGTGGTCATGGTATAGTCTGATACGCTGAGGCCGTGGTCGGCACGTTGCGGCATGGCCAAAGCCGGGCCGACGCCGGGTATGGGTGACGCCTCGGGAAGTTCGACAGCCACGGTGCGGTCGACAACCACCTCGGTACTGAGGTCCTGGGCCCATGCACACAATGGCAGCAATATAGCGGATATGATGAGTAACTTTTTCATTATTTCTCTGATAAACGTGTTTCTATCATCATTTTAATATCGGTCTCGTCGCCGGGATAATTGTCGCGGAGGGCTTCGAGATACTGCCGGGCCTCGTATTTGTTACCCTGGGCCTTGTAGATATCGCTGAGCAGTATAAAACCACGAGCCACCCAGTAGCGCTGCTTCGAGCCTGACTTTACAAACTTCTTTGCAGCTTCGAGGGCTTGCTTGCGCTTGCCGCTCTCAAACAATGCCTCGGCTGCCCTATAGGCACTCTTGGCACCGTAGAGTTCTGAGGGTTCGGAGGCACCGGCCTGCCACAGGGCTATGGCTTCGGCTACCTTGCCGTCGGCCTCGAGGGCGCAAGCCTTTGTAAACTGCGCCTCGGCAACGCTATAGTCACCGGCTCCACCGCCGGCGAGAAGCGCGTCGGCCTCGGCTGCGGCGAGTTTGTTATCGCCCATGTCGCGGGCGGCACGCATCACGCCGAGACGGGCCTTGGTAGCCGTCGACTGGTCGGACGCCTTGTCTTTGAGCTGCTGATAGAGCTCGAGGGCCTCGGGGATGGCTCCGTCGCCATAGAGCCTGTCGGCCTTGACGGTAAGGGCACCCTCGGCTACGCGGCTGTCGGGATACGATGATATTATTTCGTCGGCGAGCGACTGGGCCCTGGCGGTGTCGCCCTTGTCGGCGGCAGCCTCGAGCAATATGCCGAGAAGTTCGGCACGATGCCGCGACGACGGGTATTTATCGACAAATGCCTCTACCTGCGCCGTGCTGTGATTGGTGCGGTAGGCATTTACAGCAGATGTATAGCTGAGCGTCTCAGCCTCGGCAGCATCAATCTTTGGGGCATTGTCGACCGAGTTGATAAAGTCGATATAGTCTGCCGCACGACCTTCGTCGGCATAGAGGTTTTTCAACAAAGTTGCTGCCTGTGCGGCCTCTTCCGAGCTCGGATATAGCGAGATGACGCTGCGGTATGCCTCCACTGCATCATCGCGCCTGTTCATGTCGAGCAGTGTCATAGCCATCTCGAGGTAGCCGCGCCGGCCCTGCGAAGTCGAGGGGTAGTCGGCAATAAGACGGCGGTAGGTAGCCACGGCATCGGCATTGCGGCCCATGCTGATTTGCGCCTGCGTGGTCTCGAGCAGGGCGTCCGGCACGAGTGCCGACGAGGGGTAATCGCGCATAAAGGCATCGAGGGCGGCAAGTTTGCCCTCATAATCACGCTGGTAGCCACGCATTTTGGCCATCTGCAAAGCGGCATAGTCTGAAGCACCGCCCATGCACTGCTGCGACTTTTCGTAGTACGACGAAGCTGCGGCAAAGTCGCCGCCGGCCTGCGACAGGTCGCCGAGGCGGTTGTAGGCATCAGCCTTGGCCTTCCCTTCGAGACCGGGCAGCGCGTCGGTAAAGGCCCGTTTGGCACCGCTGATTTCTTTTTGATGGTAGAGCGCGTAGCCCAGGCCGTAAGAAGCCTCGCTGCGATTGGCCGCACGACGCGGGGCCTTGTCGAGATACTGGCGGAAGAGACGCGCCGCCTCTTTGTCATTTCCCTTTCGGGAATAGATATATGCCTTGAGCAAGTCTACCTCGGCGGCTGTCGAGCTATCGAGGCGCGAGTATTGCGACGCCTTGTCGAGGTTGGTCATGGCGGCGGCGTAATCGCCGGCCTGCCAGTCTGTCCATGCCAGGGCATAGAGAGCCTGCATCTTGGTTTTGAGCAAGTTGTCGGAAGGACGGGTTACATTGTCTATCCGCTCCACGGCAAGGGCATAGTCCTTGTCGGCAAGATAGCCCCCTGCAAGGTACTCGGCAACACGCTCGCTATACTGCCCCGAAGGGTAGCGGCGCAGGAATTCTTCGAAAGTCTCGGCCGATGACTTAAACGGTATTGCCGCGCCCTCGAATTTGGCGACGGCATAATTATAGAACGCCGCCTCTTCGACCGCAGGGTCGCCGCCCTTGATTGCCGTGGCCTTGTCGAACGACATCAGTGCGGCATCATGGTCGCCATTGTGCATCAGGGCCTGGCCGATAAAGAGGTATGCCGACTGCGCCAGCTTGGCGTCGGGGCTGTCGGTGACGGGTCGCAGGTGTTCTACGGCGGCATCGTAGTCCGCGCCTTCGAAATCGGCCACGCCGACAAGGTAGAGGGCCGACTTCTCGGGAGTCTTACATTCGGCAATATATTTGCGCAGCATCTCTATGCCGTCCGACTGCTGGCCGAGACGCACCAGTGACTCTCCGGCCACGCGCATCATCTCGGGGCGTTGTTCGGACGGACAGGCGCGAAGCACCTGGCGCGCCTGCGACAGGGCCTTGGCCCACTGCCCCTGCACAAAGTCTATACGGGCAAGGTAGAAGGGGGCGCGGCTGCCGGGTTCGACTGAGCGGTTGGTCAGGCCGAAATAGTTGCGGGCCTTGGCATAGTCGCCTTTTTCAAAAGCCAAAACGCCGAGATAGTAGTTTGCGGCCGAGCGGGTGACGCTTTCAGATGCCGCCTCGGCAAAATATTTGGCTGCCTCATCGGCATTGCCTGTTTCGTATGCACAGATGCCGCAGTTGTAGTTCAATCGCGCGGCATCGGCAGGGGCAAGTCGCTCAGCACCTACGGCCCGATATGCCTCGAGAGCCTCGGCATATTGCCCACGGGCATACAGGCAGTCGGCCAACCCGGCTTTTGCCACAAGCACCTCGGCAGAGGCCGGGGCGGCGGCGAGTATGGCATGATATATCGTAGAGGCTCCGGCATAATCGCCCGACGAGTACATGGCCCGGGCCTCGAGGAGGCGGGCACGAAGCATGTCGCTATCCGACATGCCGTAGCTGTCGACAAGCTGGTCGACGGCGGCCTGGTAATTGGCGACATTGTCGAGCATCAGGGCCCGGCAATAGTCACCGGCAGCCCCGGGCTGTGTTACCTGGGCATGCGCACCGAGACCGAGCGCGGCAAGCATCAATATATATGGTTTCATATCTTTTTTCTGATACGTGTATATTTAGAGTTGAGAAACGCGATAATCTTAGCCCCCACGAACAGGGCCACCATTATCAACACTATTAGAGCCGAACACGGCACGTCGACCACGGTCGACACAAACAGGCCACCGACCGACGCGACAAGCGAAAATGCCACAGCCCCGGTCATAACAGGCTGGTAACGCCGCCAGAAGACCTCGGCAGTAATAATAGGCAGTGACAGCATCGACATGAGCATCATTATGCCCGCAAGCCTGATAGTCAGCACTATGCACACCGCCACAAGCACGGTCATAGAATATGACACGAACCTGACCGGCAGACCGGCCACGGTGGCAAAGTCGCGGTCAAAGGCAACTGCCACTATGTTGCGGTATTGCCAGATGAAAAAAACCCCGAGTATGACGGCGAATATGGCTATGGCCCTGAGGTCGGGAACCGACACTGTGAGTATGTTGCCGAAGAGGAATGCATTGAGCTCGGGCACATATACGGGCGTGAGGAACACAAACAATACGCCCAAGGCCATACCCAGCGCCCAGACAACGGCTATTGCCGAGTCCTCGCGCAGACTCATGCGACGCGCCAGCAACTCCACGCCGACCGACGAGCCGACCGCAAAGACTCCGGCCATGAGCACAGGGCTGACTCCGAGGAAATAGCCCAGGCCGAGACCGCCGAAACAGGCATGTGTCACACCGCCACTAATAGCGGCCATGCGGCGCGTGATGATATAGGTGCCGATGACGGCCGAGCAGATACTGATGAGTATCACCCCGATAAGGGCATTGCAGAAAAAGCTGTAGTCAAGAAATCTAAACATCGTGAGCAGTGTGTTGGCGGCGCGCTTCGGCCACAATCATTATCAGTTCGTCGCGCACCTCGGACGGCAGCGGCACGTGGCGCAGTTGCAGGCTGCGGGCCCACCCGGCAATGTCGTCGGGGCGCATGGTCAGCAGCACGTCGCGGAATTGTTCGATTTCGGCCTCGCCGTATGTCTCGGGGTCGCGGTCGCGGTAGGCATCGAGCTCTTCGTCGTCATAATACTCTATATCAGCCGACACCGAGGCAAGCAGCGAGTCGCGTTCGCATGTGATGTGCATGCCGCAACACTCGTTGTCGGTGTCCGGTTCGGACTCGTCGGCAGCCTGTGAGGTACTCTCGCCTTTGCGCGTAAACCTGTCGTGGAGCCACAATAGCAAGCCGGCACCGACAAGAAGGCCGAGCAGGAGCAACGCAACGGTCATGCTTTCTCCTCCATCTCCCCGGCAGGGTCGCGCACGACAAAGCCGGCGTGGCGCAAGTCGTCCCAGAAGCCGGGATACGATTTTTCAACAACCTGTGCGTCGCGCACTGTTATACCGGGCACAAACACCGATACCGGAGCAAGGGCCATGGCCATGCGGTGGTCGCCATAGGTATCGAAGACGGGCAGTTCGGTAATCGGCACGCGACGGCCATCCCAGACAAAGACTGTGCCGTATTGCTCGGTCTCGGTTACGATGCCGAGTTTGAGCAGAGCCTGCGACAGCGCCTCGATGCGGTCGCACTCCTTGTCGTGGAGCGCGCCGACTCCCGACAGGCGGAAGGGTATGCCGGCCATGGCTGCAGTGACTGCGAGGGCCGGAACAGCGTCGGGCATGTCGGTAAGGTCGGCCTCGAGTCCGTTGTACAGGTCGGGGGTGGCCGATAATTCGGCTCCCTCGTCGGTAAACTCCGTGATTACGCCCAGGCGTTCGAACAGCGGCACTATGCCCCGGTCGCCCTGTAGCGATTTATCCTCGAGACCGGGCAGTGTGACCCATCCGGCGGTGAGGGCGGCGATTTCGTACCAATAGGAGGCCGCACTCCAGTCTTTCTCGATTTCACATGCCACACGGGTATATGGCCGGGCGGCGACGACTACCTTGTCGCGCTCGATTTCCACATCGGCGCCGCAGGCGTTCATCATGCCGGCAGTCATCTTGATATATGGGGCCGACTGTACTGTGCCGTTGAGCTTGATTTCAAGCCCCCCGTCAAGACCGGGGGCTATCAGCATCAAGGCCGAGATTAGCTGCGAACTTACCGAGGCATCGACTTCTACACTTCCGCCTTTCAACCGGCACCCGTATATTTTGACAGGAGCGAAGCCTTCGGTACCGAGATATTCTATCTCCGCGCCCATCGAGCGCAGGGCGTCGACAAGCGGCTTTATGGGGCGTTTGTTGAGCCGTGCGTCGCCGCCGATGGCACAGCCGGCTCCCGGCCTGGCAGCCATGAGGGCTATCATAAACCTCAATGCCGCGCCCGAGGCGGCACAGTCGAACTCGGTAAAAATGCCATTTGAATATTCCGCAAGGTTTTTGCCGAAGACAGCCGTATCGGCACAAAGCGGCAGCAAAGCCTCGGGCACGGTGCCGTCGATTAGCCACTGCAGGGCTATGGCACGCATGGCCATACTCTTGCTCTGCGGCAGGGCGACGGCAGCCTCGAGTATTTCTTCAGGAGGGAAAATGCGATAATCCATTATTCTATGCGTTTTGAGGGCACACGCTGCATACGGCTGCGCGAAGGCTCTCGAGGGCGTGGGCAAGGACACTGCGCGGAGTGCCAATGTTGAGGCGCGCAAAGCCTTCGCCCTGACGGCCGAACATCGACCCGTCGTTGAGGGCCAGGTGGGCCTTGTCGAGCAACAAATCCATGATTTCGCGCTGGCAAAGATGCAGCTTGCGGAAGTCGAGCCACACAAGGAACGATGCCTGGGGGCGGACTATGCGCAAGCCCGGTATATATTTGGCGACATAGTCGGCAACAAAGTCGAGATTGCTCTCTACGTAGCGCAACATCTGGTCGAGCCATTCCTCGCCATTGTTATAGGCTGCCTCGGCTCCGATGGTCGAAAACATCACAGGAGCATTGAACTCGTTGGCTTCGAGCCATTTGTAGTACGGCTCGCGCAGCTCGGGGTTCTTCACCACCATCCACGAGCTTACCAGGCCGGGGATATTGAAGGTCTTCGACGGGGCACCGAGCATCACGCCCACGGCGCGCGCGTCGTCGCCACAGCTCAGGAAGGGTATGTGCTTGCGTCCATGCAGCATCAGGTCGCCATGGATTTCGTCGCTTACCACCACCACTCCGGCGGCGCGGCAGACAGATGCCAACTCTGCCATGGTGTCGCGCTCCCATTGCAGGCCGATGGGGTTGTGGGGGTTGCAGAGTATGAGCATCTTGGGCTTCTCGGTCTCGACTATGCGGCGAAGGCCGTCGAAGTCCATACGGTAGCCCTCGTCGGTCGGTACGAGGGGATTTTCGACCACCCGGCGCCCGTTGCCCTCGACAACCGTGCGGAAGGGCGTGTAGACAGGCGTCTGTATGACAACGGCATCCCCACGGTTAGAGAAATAGTTGACGGCCAAGGCAATGCCTTTGACCACACCGGGGATGAAACTCAGCTCGTCGCGCGCGATGGCAAAACCATGGCGGCGCAACTGCCAGTCGATAATCGACTGCCAATAGCCGTCGCTTGCCTCGGAATAGCCTAATACCGGGTGCTGCAGTCGTCGGGCAAGGGCCGCGGTAATCTGCGGACATACGGCAAAATCAAGGTCGGCAATCCAAAGAGGGGTCAGGTCGTGACGCCCGAAAACGCGGTCGAGGCCGTCGATTTTCATCGCCAGGGTTCCTTGGCGATTGATTACATCGTCGAAATTATACTGTGTCATAACAGGTGGTATCAGTTTAATTTTACAAAAATAGTTAATCCACGCCAAAGGAGACAAGTTTTAACAAAAATTATTTCATTCGCCCCCATGTCGTGCCGACGATGTCGAGATTGACGACATTTTCGGCAACAGACGCCTCGTTAGAAAGGCTGTCGACATGTACTTCGGCCATGCCGACGTTGCGAATGGGTTCTTCGGCATCGCCGACGAAGCGATACATCATCTTGGCCGAATTGAGCCGGGCATGGCGCAGGTATATGCCGTCAATCACGGTGCGTCGTGTCTCGTAGGTAGGCACAAGGTCGCGCCACTGGTAGAGTACGTCGGTGTCGATTTCGAAAACGGTGTCGGCATGGTCTGCCTCTACATCTTCCATATACACGTCGTTGACAAAGGCCCCACGACGGTGGTTGGTCTTTACGAAAAATAGGCGGAAGACCGACTTGGGCACCGTGCAGTGGTGCATATAGATATTGCGTATGCCGCCCGAAATCTCGCTGCCTATGCCCATCAGGCAGTGGGCGTTGGCGATGTTGCAGTTGCGCACGACAACGTTTTCGGTGGGGCGACCTATACGCCAGGCGTCCTGGTTGCGGCCCGACTTGATTACTACGCCGTCGTCGCCCTGGTCGAAGTTGCAGTCTTCGACCAGCACATTGCGCGTCATCTCCAGGTCGATGCCGTCGTTGTTATGGCCGTGGGCATATACGTCCAGGCCCCGTGCCGTCACATTCTCACATATATAGAGGTGTATGGTCCAAAAGGGGCTTTCACGTATGCTGAAATCTTCGAGAAATACGCCCTTGCAGCGGTTGAACTGCACCAGGTGCGGCCGCAGGTGGTTCTCGCCCTTGGCCATCTGCCGTTTCTCGATGGGCACGCCTTCCGACATCATAGTGTAGAGGCTCTTAAGGGCCTCCATGTGCGGTGCCGGACGCTTGAACCACGTCCGCCAGAGGTCCATCTTAGGGGCCAGCCGTCCGGGGCCGGTAATGGCCACGTTCTCACACTCATAGGCATATACGAGCGGCGAGTAGTTGTAGCACTCCATGCCCTCCCACGAGGTCGGCACGGCAGGTAGGTATAGCTTGGGGTCGTCGGCAAAGACTATCTCGGCTCCTTGGGACAAGTATAGGTTGACATTGCTGCGGAAGTGTATGGGGCCGGTATGCCAGCGGCCGGCTGGCACCACAACCCTGCCTCCCCCGGCCTCGCCACATGCCTTAATGGCAGCGGCAAAGGCCCGCATATTTGCCTTGACAGCCTTGCCGGTATCAGTGCCTTCTACCGCGCCATACGAGCTGATGACGAAGTCGCGGTCGGGAAACGAGGGCACGGCGACGTCGATATCGTAGACATAGACATCGTCTACGACTATCCGGTTTCCATCGCTGCCATATTTTGCGCGCCTCTTGTCGCTCCACTGCGAGTGGTCGCCGGCGACTTCGACTGTCAACGTATATCGTGCAACAGGCATTGCCGGCGTGATGATGCGGATATCGCGCGAAGGCTTGAGTGAATAGAAATCGACCGTGGTAGCAAACACGGTATCGGCTTTCTGATTTGTCACAACCACCCTGGCATAACCGCCCATAGGCCCGGTCTGCCCGCCAATCGCCACCTTCGAGCCGGTATAGTCATATACGAGCTTGTCGCCCGGCTTATCCGAGTCGAAAAGCACGTGCCCCACAGCCTGCCCTGCAGGTTGGCGCAGATTGCGATGGTCGCGGCGCGTGCCTGCAAGTATATCTACGGGACGAGCCGTCGACACGTCCCAGAACTGGTGGTATTCGGGTATCCTCAGTTTGTCGCCGTCGACACTCATGGGCTGCCACACATACGTGGCCGCCGATGCCTGGCGAGGATACGACCAACGGTCGCCCATATACATAGGTATGGTGTCGCCGTCGACGACCAGGGGGAAGACATAGGTCGTCTGCGAGTTCCACGTCAACGACCCCTCGGGGCAGAAAAGTCCCTGACGCTTCCACGGGCCGCGCATACTCGGCGCGGTATAGTAGTAATTGTCGTTGCGCTCCCAACTGGTAAGGTTCGACGACAGGTGGTAGTAGCAGCCATCCTTTTTGAACACCGCCGGCGACTCACCACAGCCCTCTACATGCGCCACCTTCTCGGCCACGGCACGATAGTCATCGGTCAGGCGGTATATCGGCCCGTGGTGTATGAGCACGTAGCCCGAACCATCGGTATCCTGAAATACGCCCATATCCCAGTGCTTCAATGGTTTGCCGGCATACATCAACGGCCCGTGCACTGTATAAGGCCCCGTAATCTTATCCGACGTGGCATAGGCGGTATAAGGGTCGCGATATCGCATATCGTCGGCATGCATATACATCACATACTCGCCCGTGGCAGGGCACTTCATCACCTTGACACGTTCGCCCACGCGGCCGGGGCCGAGCACACCGTCGGCCTGACGGGCGAGGGCAAGCCCCTCGAAATGCCAGTTCGTCAAATCCTGCGACGAATAGCACGAAAAACCGCTAAAGGCATTGGTGGTATCAGACTTCCATTCGCCGAACAGATAATACTTGTCGCCGTCTCTTACTATCGAGCCGCCGTGAGCATTTACCGGCACATTGTCCTGGTCAAAAAGAGGCACTCCGCTGGCCACAACACCGCGCGGCGCGGCACACAAGGCCAGCCCCGTGCCCACACACAAGGCTACAGCTAACGCCCGAAAATTAAAAACCATATTTGTGACTGAAATAATTAGAACTATAGCGCAAAGGTACAAAATTTTTCGTTCCACACGAACTTTTGTCCCCGAACACGGCCTTCTATGAGATAAGAGGATTAATACAACAAAAAGTTTTTGCCATTAGGAAATAAATTTATAATTTTGCCGCAACAAAACCGGTGCCTATATAGGCATCTAACATAATATAAAGCGTCACATCGCTTCGTACCTATAACGGTTCAGAACTTAGCACATTCTCGCCCAAGAAACAGGTAACACGCAATGCATGGCGCTCACGGGTATGTCATATACCTGCTTACCGACAGTCGCTTAGCGGTTGCCGGAGGTATTACATATCAGCGTGAGGTCTATCATTGCCGGTCCCGTTTTTTGGAGGCAGTGCTAGGCCTTGAACCGTTGGGACAGGCAGTAGGCCGTCACGCTTTTCGTTTTATATGTCCCCTCGATGGCCAGGGACTGCCACCAAAGTGAAAAACCTCGGTTCCGACACATCTATAATATTGTATAGCCGCGACGAGATGGTTAGAATCAGCCTTGCCCATGCGGCATACTTCGAGGCGGATGCAAACTATTGCAACGTATTTTACTTCAACGGCACACGCACAATGTTGCCGGCAAGTCTGCTGAGTATCGAAAGGCTATTAGCAACTATCACTAACTGCCACACAGGCAACTATATTCGTATTGGCAAACGTTTTATCATAAACAAGCGGTTTGTCAGCCGTATAACTATACTACGCCAGGAACTCGAGCTTTGCGATTTCGAATCCGAAAGGACTTTCCGTCTTCCTGTATCTCGCGAAGCCCTTAAAAATCTGAAGAAAATATTAACATCATGAGAAAAGAAATAATCATTGGCCGCAACGGGAACCAACAAATCAAAATTGACGACCCGACGGTAAGCCGCCGGCATTGCCGCGTGATACCTAACGACGACGGTACTTTCGTAATTGAAAACCTGAGCGCGGCGGGCACGATGGTCGACGGGGTAAGTATCATCCGCACAACGGCTACCAAATCGAGTCAAATACGGTTGGGCAAGCACTTTACGGCAAATCTGGCAGACCTTATGGGAACCACAAAAACGCCTGTTGCCCCACCACGCGCAGCCACGACACCGACCGAGGAAGTATCGATTGCCTCATTGCGCCATGTTTATGACAACTATTGTGAGCAAAAAATCGAACTACAAAAGCAAGAGAAAAAATCGCAGGGAGCCAAGATGATTCCATCACTATGTTTTATGGCACTCAGCGCACTATCTCTTATCCTACCGGACAATAGCGTCATGAACACGATAAAGGTCGTAGTCGGCATCGTAGCCATAGCCTTCGTGGCATATTCTTTTATATCAATGCGGCAGAGTGCCGAGGAGACTCCTGAAAAATTAGCCGAAATCGACAAAAATTTCAAAGTCAAAAACGTATGCCCCAAGTGCGGCAACTTCTTAGGCTACGTACCCTTTGAGTCGTTGCAAAGTATGGGCAAATGTAATTATTGTAAGACAAAATGGAAATTATAAGCCGAATTCTTACATTTTGTCTTATATTCCTGACAATCAACTTGTCTTCGACAGCAAAGACTTTTGTGGTCAGCATAGGCGTCGCAACTTATAAGAACATAAGCCCCCTTGTCAAGAGCGAACGCGACGCACAGACTGTAGCTGAATTTTACAGCCGGGCCAACGCTGACGTTGTAACCATAACAGGCAATAAGGCAACCCTCGAGTGTATCATAAACACACTCGAAACTCATTTCTCTAAAGCCGGCGCACACGACCGCGTCATCATCTTCTTTAGCGGCCATGGTTTTAACGGTGGCCTATGCCCATACGACATAACGGAAGATGCAAAATCAGCACTGCTCTACTCTGATATCTCGCAAATACTCAAGGATTGTCATGCAAAGGAGAAGTTTGTATTCATTGACGCTTGCAACAGCGGGGGCATAAGGGTAGCCGCTGATAAAGAAATCTTGACCGACAATGATGCAATTTTATTCTTCCTGTCGTCAAGAGCATCTGAGTATTCTTCAGAACACGCCTTACAAGCAAACGGGTATTTTACCAAATACCTTATCAGGGGGCTGCGCGGAGGAGCCGACACCGATGGCAACCGCATCATTACAGCAAAAGAACTTTTCGACTTTGTCAATTCAAACGTCGAGTCTGCCACAAAAGGCCGACAACACCCTGTAATGTGGGGTAGGTTCAACTCCGAAACCGTAATAACAAGTTTCGTCAAATAATCGGCATAGTTTATCCAATATCCTCTATATAACAATCTTGGTTTGTCGGCTTCTGATTACCTTTGTGAAAAATCACAAGTAATGAACCTGCGAACCAACACATTTCTGCAAAGCGGAAAATACCGGGTCCTATCAGTATTAGGTCAGGGAGGCTTCGGCATAACCTATCTTGTGGAGCACACCCTACTTGATAAGAAGTATGCCATCAAAGAATTCTTCCCTAAGGACTTCTGCAACCGCGACAGTTCGGACGCCTCTATCTCTATTGCCACGCAAAGCAATACGGCCCTTGTCGAGACCCTGCGTAATAAATTTATAAAGGAAGCCCGTAAAATATCGACACTTGACCACCCGGGAATCGTAAAGATTCACGATATCTTCGAAGAAAACGGCACAGCTTATTATGTGATGGACTATATCGAGGGGACATCGCTCGACAAGTTTGTAAAGGCCAATGGAGCCATGGAGCCTGTCACGGCTATAAAACTCATACATAAAGTCGGGGATTCCCTGCGCTACATTCACTCCTTGCGCATGAACCACCTGGACGTAAAGCCCTCGAACATTATGCTCAGGAAGGCAAACAACGAGCCAATACTCATCGACTTCGGCCTCGCGAAGCAATATGACGACCAGGGACAACAAACCAGCACGACCCCTTCGGGCATCAGCAGGGGATATGCCGCAATCGAGCAATACCGCCAGGGGGGTGTGAGTTCGTTTACCCCGCAAACCGACATATATTCGCTCGGGGCAACCTTGCTGTATATGCTTACGGGCAATGTACCACCCGAACCGACAACTATCCTCGAAGAGAGCATAGACATCGGCCATGACATCAAGGACAAGGCAATCGGCCAGACTATCGCCAAAGCCATGGAAATCAAGAAAACGGCACGACATACCTCGGTCGAAGAATTCTTAGCCGAACTACTGAATGCCGAAGCTGAGACAAATACCCACTCCGGAGCAATGAATACTGCCGAGACCTCTTCCGAAACTGAAGAGACCAAACTGATAACGGAAGCCAACGAACCAAATGATATTGCCAAACTTCAGAAAGAGCTGGAATCGTTACGCGCTCTTCAAAAATCCAGTAACGAAGCACTATTAGAAGAGCAAAAAAAGAATGAGCAGTGGGAAAAATATTGCAACGAATATGAGGCCGAAAAAGAACGCCAACTAAGCAAATCCAAATACATCATTATATTCCTGGTGACCATAACCTTATTGGTCTTTATTATAAGTTGTTCTAACGAGGAACCTGAATATACCGAAACGAGTAATAATTACGATTATCACCCTATATCGGAACTTGTCGAGGAAGCAGAGGAGGTACAACCGATAGCCCCCCATATAGAGATTAGAAATAATAATTCGGATAACCCCTCGGTATTTGTCGAGGAAGCCGAAGAGGCTCAATCGGTTGAACAATATAATCAATCTTCAACCATAAAGAAAGAAACAGTTGAGACATCAAATAATAATACAAAAACGCAAACGGCTTCTTCCAAGATTCCAATTTCAGACAATAGCAATGGAATAAGTAAGCATGAAAATGCAACCAAAAATGATATAATTTTAGAATCGGTTGAAAAGTCTCCGATATTTCCAGGTGGCAAAACCGAATTAGCGAAATTTATTAATACGAACCTGCATTATCCAACAGTAGCCCAAGAAGAAGGGATTCAAGGGAGTGTCAGAGTTAAATTTGTAGTTACTCAATCTGGCGATATAGGAGAAATTAAAGTAATTAGGTCAAGACACCCAGAATTAGACAAAGAAGCTGTCCGCATAATAAAAATGTTACCTAAGTTTATACCTGGTGAACATAACGGGAAAAAGGTAAAAGTATGGCATACCATATTGATTCCTTTCAAACTTAATTCGAATAACAAACCACTGGAAATAACCGAAGTAGGAATATCTTAATTAATATACAATTAATTATATCGGCAATTTTGACACCTTAGCAAGGGAAAAATACTTCCAAATACTTCCACCCCCATAATTACCCCATATGAGAACCGAAGAAGAAACACGATTGATTAGCGACGAAGTCACTACGCCTAAAAAAAGCAACAAAGCCAAATATGTGGCTACCACAGCGACGGGTATAGCCGCCGGGGCTGTCGCAGGCAGCGGAGCAACAGCCGGGGTTGCCGTCATTGCCGACAAGGTAGAACTGACCGACATAGAGACGCCGTCAGAAGAAACGCCCGAGGAAAACGACAATCTATTAATCAATAATGGGGACATACGAGTGGCCCATGTTGACGACGATATGAGTTTTGGAGAAGCATTTGCCCAGGCACGAAGCCAAGTAGGCCCTGGCGGTGTTTTCGAATGGCACGGAAAACTATACGGGACATATACCGCCGAAGAGTGGGCTTCTATGTCTCCTGCCGAACGTAGCCAATACCAGCAGGCTGTATTTAACAATCACACCGAAAGTCACGACCCACAACCCAAACCAGAACCTGAGCCAAAGCCCGAGCCCAAACCCGAACCTGAATCAGAACCTGAATCAGAACCAACAGATAATGAAATCAAAATTATAGGTATCGAACAGCTCGACAACGACAACGAGATAATGAATGTCGCCATTGTAGAAATCGAGGGCGAACAACATCTCCTTGTCGATGTAGACAACGACGGCTCAATCGACGTATGCATCTATGATGCCAACGACGACGGAGTAGTGCAAGAAAACGAAGTGCACGACATTTCGCAAGCGGGCATCACTGTCAACGACCTCAGAGAAATGCAAGCAGCCCAACAAGGTGATTTGCTCTATGCATCAGACGATGGAATGCCTGACTATATCGACAACGCAGACACAACATTCTTTGCCTAATGGCCAAAATATTTATCATTTGCCCCAATTGTCATAAAAAACTATCGTTCTCAGAAGTTCCTGGGTTCTTAGATATGCTTGTAGAGTGCCCCATATGTAGCTATAAAGCCAAAGCAAGTGTATATCTGAACGGACGTGCAAACGAAAGTGGCAGCGACAATGCCGGGGCAGCCACTGAATTAGTCTCTTCCGATAGCTTTCGAGCTGTCGGAAGGGGGCGGTTGCGGCTCATATCTACCGGCCGAGTTTTCGAACTAAAGCCCGGGCGAAACATAGTAGGCCGTAGAGCCAACACCGGAACCGCCGATATACAGATAGAGGGCGATATGTACATGAGCCGCAAACATGTACAGATTGATGTCATGGATGATAATTGCGAATATCGCCTGGTCGAGATTTCATCAAAAAACATCATACAGCTCAATCACACGCCAATCAAACGCAACGATATAATTCTCCTCCAACCGGGCGACATACTCACGCTCGGAAAGACCGATGTAGTCTTTGAGATTTTCGAAGAAGAAGCCACACAATTAATTTGATATGATAGAATTAAACGAACCCTTACACTTTAGCGAGGTTGGCAAAAAAGACAATCAGGAAGACGTACTCTACCCATCGGCCAAGGTGGGTCAAAGAGTCTTTGTACTATGCGATGGCATGGGTGGCCACGAGCGCGGCGAACTCGCCGCTACCGCTGTCGCCTATGCTATCGGGAATTATATCGACGGCTTTCTCGCGAACTCGCAAAAAACTATCGATACCGATGCATTCTATAACGCGCTCGAAACGGCATACGACACCCTCGATGCAGTATTTGCCACTTACGAAACAACTGGAAAACGACCAGGCACCACATTGGCATGCATAGTCGTAAACGACGACTCGGTGCTGGTAGCGCATATCGGCGATAGCCGAATATTACACATCCGGCCTGGCGTCGATAATAAAATACTGTATGAATCTACCGACCATTCACTTGTAAATGACTTGATTTTATCCGGCGAAATCACCAGGGAAGAAGCTTTAAGCTATGGGAAGAAAAACATTATAACCCGCGCCATGCAACCCGGTGGAAAACGTTTCAAGGCGGATGTGTATGAATTAGACGACATCAGGCATGGAGATTACTTCTTTCTATGTAGCGACGGGGTGCTTGAACACGTACAGTCCTCCGATTTATGCAACATCCTCACTACGGATATATCAAACCAGCAAAAATTAGAAGAAATACTGAATATCTGCCGAGGTAAGACTTTTGACAACCATTCGTGTTGGTTAATCCCCGTCAAAAAGGCTAAGATTAAAAATAAAATCAAAAAACATATCATAAAGGCAGAGACTGTTAAAAAACAAAAATGTCCTATAAAGCGACTACTATTTAAACTCCTAAACAAGAAAGATTAATGTCGAAATGTTATGCATTGCTTTTGTGAGTGGAGATATTGAGTTCATGGGCAAGATTAAATGGAAGACACTCAAACATATGAAAAAATGGCTTATGATAGAATAAGTCAAATAAATAATTCATTTCAAAATCAGAGTGTGTACATTATTGGAAAGACGCAGGGTCAAAAATCATTTATGTCTCTTTTCATAGCACATGACAATTTTGCTCATTCAGCCCAATGTGCGCATACATAGGCATATACGTAAATTCAGAGACAATGT
>VSPF01000139.1 GCA_009775195.1 Muribaculaceae bacterium | reverse complement strand
AAAACATGCATTTGACATTTTTTAACGCGAAAATTTGCATAATTTTCTTGCATTACCGAGAGTAAACGGGACCAGCCTTTCTCGAGGCAATGCTTTTCATTTATATGCAAGCACTTAAATGTAATGGCTGACCTATGGCTTGCCTCGGAGAGTCAAGCTCCTATCGTTGCCAACCCTCATCTCTTATATTTTCAATTATGCACTGTGATTTCGGCTTGACCCAGGAAACTGTCGAAGACAGTTCATTTGCAGAACCCCAGCTTACGAAGTTAGCTGGGGTAAAAAGACAGTAATAGAACCCCAAGGTCGAAGACCTTGCCCACGAATCCCTTATGTACCTTTTTGTCCTTATGTCTTTATGTCTCCTCCGATTCCACAAAAAATTCCCCACAACGCCTGTATAAAAAACGAAAGTGCGCTACTTCACAGTAACGCACCTCCCTCATAACCAAAATTCAAGTATATTGTGAGTCTAACAAAACGTTATCAAATCCAGTCAAGTCTCAGCTTGACGATGCAAAGTTAAAATATATTTTTGAAAATTGTTTCTAAAAATATACTAATAAACATTAATAAATAATAATGCCGCCAAATTCCTTTGACTCTTAGATATTTAATACAAATTAATTAGAAGTATACTTAGACTTATTCTGCTTCCGATTGCGAAACTTTGTCTGACTTTACTAATCTGCTTGTTCGACGCACACCACGATAACCGGTATATAGACAAAACTCCTCATATTCTTGCCATTTTTACACAATTTAACGAGAAATTCGACTAAACGGACAATATGCTATCACTAATGGCAATTTTTGACTGCAATATATTTTGTAACTTTGCAGCCGGGGAAATTATGTTATAAAACATACTTTTTCAACTAACGTTAGACAACAATGACATTATAAAAATATGAAAAAACAAGCGTTAACACTCGTACTGGCTGCTGCAACTATTAGCAGCCTTGTGAGCTCGTGCGGCAAACAGCAACAGGCCGGTATGCAGGCTGCTGCTCCCGAGATTGCCGTTCTCACCGTCGAGCCCTCCACGGCTGAATATCAGAACACCTACCCGGCAACTATCAAGGGTAAGACCGACATCGATATCCGCCCCCAGGTTACCGGCTTCATCACCAAGGTACATGTCGACGAAGGCCAGCGCGTACATCGTGGCCAGGTACTCTTTACCATCGACCAGGTGCAGTATCAGGCCGCTGTTGACCAGGCCCTTGCAAACGTCAACTCGGCACGCAGCGCCGTCAGCACCGCTCAAATAACCGAGCAGAACAAACGCATGCTCCTCGACAAGAACATCATCAGCGAAACCGAGTGGCAGATGGCCGCCAACCAGCTTGCACAGGCCAAAGCCGCTCAGTCCCAGGCCGAGGCCGCTCTCACTAACGCTCGCAAGAACCTCGAATACACCACTGTCAAGGCCCCCAGCGACGGCGTGGTCGGCACAATACCCAACCGCGAAGGCTCTCTGGCCTCGCCTTCGAGCGCACTTACCACTATCAGCGACAACTCCGAGGTTTACGCCTACTTCTCGCTCTCTGAGAAAGACCTTCTCGAGCTCACCGAAGGCGGCAAATCGAGCGTCGATGCCGGCGTGAAATCAATGCCCAAAGTCAAGCTCCAGCTTGCCGACGGCACCATGTACCCCTACGAAGGCACCGTGGCTACCGTTTCGGGCGTGATTGACAATGCTACCGGCGCGGCTTCGTCGCGTGCCCTATTCGACAACCCCAACGGTATGCTCCGCAGCGGTAACACCGGCCAAATCGTCGTGCCCCGCAACACCGAGGGCGCACTCGTTATTCCACAGAAAGCAACATACGAGGTACAGGACTTGCGCTATGTCTACACCCTCAACGACAGCAACATCACCGTGCCCACCCAAATCACAGTCCAGCCCTACAACGACGGCCACACATTCGTCGTTACATCGGGCCTCAAAGCCGGCGACCGCATCGTCACCGAAGGAGTCGGCACTGTCGTACGCGCTAACATGCCCGTAACACCCAAACAGTAATTATAGTAGACCGATTAGATAATTTAAGCTGCAAGCAACAGGATAACAAGCCAATCGAAAGGAAAAAGAAAAAAAGCTACATAAGCCACATAAAAAATCTCTTTTGTCCCTTATGCCTTTTTGTCCTTATGTTTCCTCCGACTCTCAAAGGCATACATCCGCGAGTCAGTTAAATTAGATAAGTAACAAAATGAAACTCGATAGATTTATCAACCGCCCGGTGCTGTCGACGGTAATTTCAATCTTTATCGTCCTGCTGGGTCTTATCGGCCTGTCATCGCTGCCGATTACCCAGTACCCCGACATCGCACCTCCTACAATCTCGGTGACCACTACCTATAACGGTGCCAACGCCGCTGCCGTGCTCAACTCGGTGATTGCACCCCTCGAGGAGTCAATCAACGGCGCCGAGGGCATGACATACATGGAGTCGACAGCCACCAACACCGGCTCGGCTACCATCGACGTTTACTTCGAACAGGGCTTCGACCCCGATATGGCCGCCGTCGACGTGCAGAACCGCGTGTCGGCTGCCGCAAACCTACTCCCTGCCGAGGTCAACCAGGTAGGTGTGCAGACCCGCAAACGTCAGACATCTATGCTTGTCGGCGTTGCGCTTGTAGATACTACCGCCCAGGCTAAGTACACACCCGAGTTCCTCGACAACTACATGAAAATCAACGTCGTGCCCGAGCTCCAGCGTGTTCAGGGCGTTGGCGACGTAATGTCGTTCGGTGCCGACTACTCGATGCGTATTTGGCTCAAGCCCGAGGTCATGGCACAGTACCACCTGATGCCTACCGACATCTCTGCCGCTCTTGCCGAGCAGAACGTTGAGGCCGCCCCCGGTGCCTTCGGCGAACAGGGCAACCAGTCGTTCCAGTACATCATGCGCTACCGTGGCCGTCTCTCCAAGCCTGAAGAGTTCGGCAACATCGTAGTCCGCACTGGCACAAACGGCGAGGTTCTCTATCTCAGGGACGTTGCCGACATCGAGCTGGGCCGAGTGACCTACGGCTTCTCCAACAAATTCAATGGCCGTCCCTCGTCGATGGCCATGGTGTTCCAGACCCCGGGCTCTAACGCCACGAAGATTATCAACGACTGTATCGCGCTTGTCGACCGCCTGCGTGCCGACCTGCCCCAGGGCTGCGACTTCGAAATCCCGATGAACAACAACGACTTCCTCTATGCGTCAATCAACACCGTTGTCCACACGCTTATCGAGGCATTCATCCTTGTGTTCTTCGTGGTTTACGTCTTCCTCCAGGACATGCGCTCGACCCTTATCCCGGCCATCGCCATTCCTGTGGCCCTTATCGGTACATTCTTCGTCCTAAGCCTCATCGGCTTCTCAATCAACCTCATCACCCTGTCGGCGCTCGTGCTTGCGATTGCCATTGTGGTCGATGATGCCATCGTGGTCGTCGAGGCCGTCCATGCCAAGCTCGACCAGGGCTACACTTCGGCACGACGCGCCTCGATTGACGCTATGGGCGAGATTGCCGGCGCCCTTATTTCGATTACGCTGGTCATGATGCTCGTGTTCATACCCGTGTCGTTCATGCCTGGTACGGCCGGTGTGTTCTACCGCCAGTTCGGTCTTACCATGGCCATCGCCATCGGTTTCTCGGCCGTCAACGCCTTGACCCTCTCGCCGGCCCTTTGCGCCCTCTTCCTTAAGCCCAAACACGTCGAAGGCCAGCCCGACCCGACTCTCGGCCAGCGCATGGGCGATGCCTACAGGGCTGCCGGCCAGGCCGTGGCACAGCGCTACAAACGCACATTCGCCCTCGACATACACCCGGCAATAACCTTCGTGCTGCTTATAGCCACCATCACATTTATGGTGCTCGGTTGGTATAGCTTCCACAATATCGCCCTTAGCTGCCTCGCCTGGGCTGTCGCTATCGTCGCTGTCCTCGGCCTCTTCGGCAAGCGCTTCCACCGCTCCTTCGAAAAGAACTTCGACAAGCTCCTATCGTGGTACAAGAAACGCGCCTCGTGGTTTGCCAACCACAAGATTACATCTTTCGTTTCTGTAATCGTAGCAGTGGTAGTGCTGGTATGGCTCATGTCTACGACACCGTCGGCCCTCGTGCCCAACGAGGATACCGGCATGATTTTCGCAATGGTCGACATGCCCGCCGGCACATCGCAGGAGCGCACCGGCGCTGTCCTCAACCAGCTCGACAGCATCTGCGCCACTATCCCGGCCATCGAGTCGCGACAGATGATTAACGGCTATAGCTTCATCGCCGACCAGGGCCCGACTTACGGTGCATTCCTTATCAAGCTCAAGAACTGGAGCGAACGAACCAAGGCCGAGAGTGCCGAAAACGTAATCAAGCTGCTCTACGGCCTCGTAGGCCAGAACATACGCGACGGCCGTGTCATGATTTTCGCACCGCCTATGATTACCGGCTACTCGGCAACCAACGGTTTCGAAATGAAGATGCAGGACCGCACCGGCGGCGACATCAACCAGTTCTTCAGCGTCGTACAGGGCTTCCTTGCCCAGCTCAACCAGCAGCCCGAAATTCAGGCAGCATACACCACCTTCAACCCCACCTTCCCGCAGTACATGATTGACATTGATGCCGCCAAGGCCAAGAAGGCCGGCATCAGCCCCACAACCATCCTGTCGACCCTCCAGGGTTACTATGGCGGCATGTATGTGTCGAACTTCAACCGCTTCGGTAAAATCTACCGTGTCATGATGCAGGCCGCTCCCGAGGCCCGTGTAAATACCGAGACCCTCAACAGCGTCAAGATTCGCAACGGTGCCGAGATGGCCCCCATCTCCAACTTTGTGAAGCTCACCCGCGTCTACGGCCCCGACCTGATGAACCGTTTCAACATGTTCACCTCGATTTCGGTAACAGGTACTCCTAACCCCGGCTACTCGTCGGGCGACGCCATCGCCACCATCCAGCGCGTGGCCGCCGAGACACTGCCCCAGGGCTATGGCTACGAGTTCGCCGCCATGACACGTGAAGAGGCCGGCAACTCGTCGGGCAACGCTACCGCAATGATTTTCGGTCTCTGCCTGCTCTTCGTCTACCTGCTCCTTTCGGCCCAGTACGAGAGCTACCTGCTGCCATTCGCCGTCATCCTTTCTATCCCCTTCGGCCTGGCCGGCTCGTTTATCTTCGCCCGCATGTTCGGCATCTCCAACAACATCTACCTGCAGATTGCCTTGATTATGCTTATCGGCCTCTTGGCCAAGAACGCCATCCTCATCGTCGAGTTCGCCCTCGAGCGCCGTATGACGGGTATGAGCGTGCTCAATGCCGCCATTGCCGGTGCTGGTGCCCGTCTGCGTCCTATCCTCATGACCTCGCTGGCCATGGTCATCGGCCTGTTGCCTATGATGTTTGCCAGCGGCGTCGGTGCCAACGGTAACCGCGCCCTCGGTGCCGGTTCGGTCGGCGGTATGCTCATCGGCATGATTTGCCAGATATTCGTCGTGCCAGCCCTCTTCTGCGTGTTCCAGCTCATCCAGGAGAAATTCCGCCCAATCCAGTGGCAGAACGAAGAAAAAGGCGGCACAATCGAAAGCGAAATCGAACAGTACGCCCAATAAGTTTTTAATTCAAGTTTCGCAATTATGCAACTTGCTCACTGTTAGTAGTCTTTTGGTTATAGATTATGGTTTGATAAATGTAAATGACAATATCATTGGTGATAACAATTAGCGAACTAAGGCTAACCACTAAACTATAAACTATAAACAGTGAGCAAGTCATAGGCTTGCGAAACTTAAATTTTTAAGATATGAAACTCAACAAACTATCGGTCCTCGCTATTGCCGTCGTTACTGCCGGCATGATGTCGAGCTGCCACATATATAAAAAATACGAGACGCCGACCAATACGGCCCTCACCAAGGCATACGTCGAGGCCCGTCAGCAGCCCGTCGACAGCGCTGCCTTCGGCAACCTGCTCTGGGAAGACATCTTCACCGACCCTCAGTTGGTGACACTAATCAACCAGGCCCTGGCCAACAACACCAACCTGCGCAACGCACAGCTCAACGTCGAGGTGGCCCATGCCAACCTCAAGGGCGCGCGCCTGGCCTACCTGCCATCGCTTGCCCTCGCCCCCAACGGCGCTGGCGCATCATTCGCCGGCAGCGACCTCAGTTGGAGCTACACCCTCCCGGCACAGTTAAGTTGGGAAATCGATATCTTTGGCAAGCTGCTCAACAGCAAGCGCGGTGCACAGGCTGCCTATGCCAAGACAGAGGCTTACGCACAGGCCGTGCGCAGCCAGATTATCTCGGCCGTCGCCACAACCTACTACTCGATTGCCGCCGTCCGCAACCAGCTCAACCTCTCGCGCAACACCGCCGAGCTGTGGAAAGAGACCGTGCAGACCATGCGCGACCTCAAAGAGGCCGGCCGTGGCGTCACCGAGGCCGCTGTCGTTCAATCGAATGCCAACTACTACAGCATACTCGCCTCTATCACCGACCTCGAGGTTAGCCTCGACCAGCTCAACAACACCATGAGCCTGCTGCTCAACACCCTGCCGCAGGAATGGGCCGTCACCGACCGCGTCAACCTCGAAGTGCCGCAAATCCTCCGCGCCGGCGTTCCCATGGCCGAGCTTGCCGCCCGTCCCGACGTACAGGCCGCCGAGCAAGACCTCGCCACGGCATACTACGCCACAAACAGCGCGCGCGCAGCCTTCTATCCCGGTCTCACCATCACTGCCAACGGCGGTTTCACAAACCTCCTCGGCTCAATGGTCAAGAACCCCGGCGAATGGTTCTACCAGCTTGCCGGTTCGCTCGTGGCACCGCTCTTCTCCCGTGGTCAGAACATCGCCCGACTCGAGGCCACTAAGGCACAGCAGAAACAGGCACTCAACAACTTTGAGTACGCCATCATGAACGCCTCGGCCGAAGTCAGCGACGCCCTCACCATCTACGAGAAGAGTCAGGAAAAATCAGCCCTCCTGGTCGAACAGGTAGCTAACCTCGAGAAATCTGTCGAATACACCAAAGACCTCATGCTTTACTCGACCGGCAACACCAACTACCTCGAGGTGCTCACCGCCCAGCAGGGCCTACTCTCGGCACAAATCAGCCAGATTAACACCGAACTGGCCCGCGCCCGCGCCGTCATCAACCTCTACCAGGCCCTCGGCGGCGGCCGCTAAGCCCCACCAAATCCCACACAAGCTCCTACCGCCCCGGCAGGAGCTTTTTTATATCCCAACAACGACGAGGGGAATAATTCAAAATTCAACATTAAACATTCAAAATTTAGAAAGGGGATTACCAGGAGGGGCGTTGGGTGATGATGTCGGGGAGGTTGGGGAGGGGTTCGGTGGCGATGACGTGGAGGG
>VSPF01000138.1 GCA_009775195.1 Muribaculaceae bacterium | reverse complement strand
GCCTTGGCCAGTTCGGGGGTGTAGAGGAAGCCCATCGGGAAGTGTAGTGGGAAGCCCTCGCGGTGCTGGCCTGGCTCTACCTGCTTGCCATACCACAGTGTTGCCGGGTCTTCGGCCCCCATGGCGTAGGCAAGGTACATCGAGCTTTCTCCGGTGATGTTCTTGTGGCTGTCGCCGAAATTGATGCTGTAGAGCCGGCCGGTGCGCGGGTAGGCCACGTGGCAGAAGAACGATGCCAACTGCCGCATCTGGGGTATGTCCTCGAGCTTGGCCCCGGGGTGCGAGTTGAGCCATGCCATGCGCAGCAGCAGGGCCTCGGTGGTGCCGAAGCTGGCATAGTTGATGCTCTCGTACATGCCGCCGTCGCGGTCGAAGGTCTTGGGCTTGTGCTGTATTATGTCGCCGGCGAAGTCGAACCACTCGGGCAGGGCCTCGACGGCCTGCTCGGCCAGTTTGCCGGCTTGCGGGATTTCATTGCTTATGGCCAGGCCGAGTATGGCACCCATGCCCACGCACGAGGTCCACCAGTTGTGGCCCATCGAGTTGAGCGAGTGTATGCGCGTGGGTTCGGCAAGCCAGTCGCCGAGCAGAGGTTCGACGGCCAGGTTGTAGAGACCCCCGGCGATTTCCTTGCGGTCGGCGGGGCTGAGTATGTCGTATACGGCGTCGTAGGCCAGGGCGAGTTGGAAGGCGCGGTGTGCCATCTGCAGCTCGGAGCGCCATGCCGGCTTGCGGGCAAGCATCTCGCGGTCGCCCCACGACTTGATTTTTGCTGTCTTTAGCAGTACCTCGCGGATTTTGTCGGCATACTTGCGGTCGCCTGTCATCTGATAGGCCAGTGCCGGGTATTCGAGCTTGCGCACGTCGCCCCTTTCGAGCTGCGCGTCGGCCTCGGCGAGTATTTTCTGCCAGGCCGAGGCCATGGCGGTGTCGGTCTTGAGTGTTCTTTGTGCCGCCTCTACGCGCTGTGGCGTGAATAGCAGCGAGGGATGCTTGATGCCGGCCGTGGCCGAGATGCCGACGGCGAGGCTTGCCAGTATGGTGACTATCTTTTTCATTTGAATACTACATTTTCTACGTGTTCGCCGATAAATATGCGGGCCATGTCGCCGGTCTTGTACCACTTGGGCTTGCCGGGCATGTCGTCGCTGATTTTTACGCCGTTGATTACGAGGTTGTCGAACGTGATGCCGCTTACCTTGCGGGTCTCGTCATAGCCCGCTATGATTGACAGCTCGCTGTGGCCGCCGTTGTATACTATGTCCTTGAAAAGCACGTTTTCGACGCACCGGCCCGGCGCCGCACAGTATTTTTTGTTGAAGAATATGCGTATGTTTATAAGCTGTCCCTGTCGGAAATCCTCTACGCGGATGTCGTCGAAGGTAAGGTCGCGCACGATGTTGTTGTCGCCGCAGCTTATGCCGAAACAGCCCTGGTAGTCAAGCTGTTTTTCCTGTTGGTCGAGTATGTCGATGTTACGGTATGTTATGTTTTGGATGGTGTCCGACGGCGCGTCGGGCCCTATTTCGGTCGCGCTGCCGTGCAGCCCTATCATTATGGGGTGTGCCACGTCGGCCCACAGGGTCGAGTTTTCCATCCTTATGTTCTTGCAGCCGCCCACGAAGCCCTTGCGAGTGGCGTAGACGGTGCTGCAGTCGTCGCTGTTGCGGCAGAATACGCCGTCGTAGTGCACGTTGTCGCTGGCAAATACGTTCATGCCGTCGCCCCAGCCGTAGGAGCTGATAGATTTCACGTTCTTTATATCTACCGAGTCGCTGCCGCCGACGGGTATCTGTGTCACGATTATGCCCTCGGCCTTGATGTTCTTCGAGCGTTTGACATACACGCCCTCGCCGCGCCCGGCGGGGTGTACCTCGCCACGGCCATAGAAGCGTATGTCGCTTGCGCTGTCGGCTACCAGGGTGCCGCATACGCGGGCGCCCCCGTCGATATATACGGTCGCCCCCGAGGGTATGCGCATCGTATTGCCCTCGATTTCATGCAGCCCGGGTCCGAAATATATGAGTTTGCTGCCCTTCTTGCCGGCACGCTTGATTTCCTTCGCCGTGGGGCGGTGTGTGTCGAGAGGGTTGGCAAAGAGGTGTAGGTTGTGGAAAATGTCGCCGTTGACCTCGACCGAGATGTTGCGGGGCCTGTCGAGCGGGAAGGTGAGAGTGTCGCCGCTCACCGCCGGCGTGATATTGTAGGAGAGGGGGCGTATGCGGCCGTTACAGACGGCGCCCCGGTTGTGGATGACGCGCACGTCGACCGTGCCGTCGAAGTCGAAATAGGCCATCGAGGCCGTCTCGACGCAGTGTTTGGTGTCGCGCACTTCGTCGACCTTGACAGGGTATACGGCTACAGGCTGCCATGTGCCACCATTCTGACGTACTTCGACAGTATAGTCGTTGATTGTTTCTACACCGGCCCCGGCAGGGTAGGTGACTATGGTGGCGCCGCAGCTTAGGGCACTTAGAAGCAATAGGGTAGAGAAAATGCGCATGATAGGTTTAGTAAATATAAATTCCGGGGTTCGTAGTAAAGGAGGCGATAATACTTCTGATATATAATGTCTCAAAATAATACGAACCCCGGATGATTTTTTGGTATTTAAAGTGTTTTAGCCGGAAATTATTACTCGCGGTGGTACATCAGTGTGGAGAAGCCCAACTGGTCGAAGCCGCCCGACGAACCGCCGTAGTGACCGCCGCCGCCGTCGGGACGGAACATGTCGGCCATCTCTTTGATATAGGTCGCTTTCACTCCGTGGCTCTTGCAATAGCCGTTCCAAAGGTCCCAGCAGGGGCGAATTTCGCCTCGGCCCGCGCCCGAAATTACCGTCATCAGGTTGCCGCTGTAGGTGTACTCGGTGAACGGTATGGTGCTTTCGGCATAGCGGAACGAAGCCGCCGAGAGATTGTTCTTGTTGTAGTCAGTGCCGATTTCGGGCTTGACAATGTTGTACTTGGCAATGTACTGGGCAAATGCTATGGCGCGGGCGTCCTCGAAGGCAAAGAGGTCTTCGCCGATGTTGTATGCCATCTGGCAGAAAGTTCCCACCATGGCGGCGCACAGTACGTTGTGGCCCTGGTCACGACCCGACTCGTTGCCCTGTGCGAGTTTCTCGCCTGTGCCCGAGGGGTCATCGTAAACGGCGATTACGCCCTTGCCCATGATGCAGCCGGGACCTTCGCCCTGCTTGAAGTGGAGTATGGCTTCGTTTATCATGTCCTGGTTCTCGGTGAGGATGCCGATGGAGAGGAGGGCGGTCATCGACGCGAGGTCCCAGTTCATCCACGAGTGGTCGTAGATGTTGCTGGCAAGGAACTTCGAGCAGAAAGGTGCGAAGCTGTCCGACAGCCAGGTACATACGGCCTTGAACTTGTCGCTCTCGCCCCAGCCGTTATAGTTGCGCAGGAGTTCGGCGGCGTTGGCGGCCTGATGGATTTGGAACATAATCAGGTACTCGTTGGGGTCGACGACCTCGTCTTTGAAGCGGGGTCCTCGGCCGACAAGTATGCCCTTGTTCACTGCTGCCCAGTCCTCGAGGATTTTGCATGCGGTTGCGGCGGCTGCTGCGTCGTCCGAAAGCTGCCATTTGAGCGCTAATTGGTAGGCGGCGGCACAGTCGCGGAAGAAATTGGTGTAGTTGTTGTGTATGCCGGGGTAGTAGAGGTCGCGGATGCCTGCGTCGTCCCAGCGGCCGCCGCCGTCGCCCCAGTTGCCGGCATCGAGGCGGGCAAGGATGGCAACGGGCGATGCCTTGTAGGTCACATCGCAAAAACCGCTGGTGAGCAGTTTCTGATAGGCGTCGCTCCAGGGGGCCTGGCCCAGGTGCGCCTTGGTGTAGGCAATGTCGTCGGCACTATGGAGCATGGCGGGGTGCTTGATGGTGTAAACCTGCGGGTCGTAGGTCTTTTTGGGCATGGGCCAGCTGTCGATGTCGGTTGTGCCGTCCTCGATTTCGCAGCAGGCTCCGGCAGCGAGAAGGGCTGCTCCGGCCATTATGATGGAAAAGAATTTTTTCATTGTCCTTTTTGAATGTTGTTGGTTGGTTGCCCCGCCGCACGGCTCCCCCGGTGCAGGGGGGCTCATGCGGTTTGGGGGCTTTGGTTTGCTTATTCGCCTCGGGCTACCTGGTCGTTGGCAAATGCTTTGGCTTCGTCCTCGCTCTTGAATGTCCGTATCCAGTAGACGTCGTAGAACGCCGTGGCATCGGTCATGTTGTCGTAGGGTATGTCGGCGAGCTTGATTTGGAACACGCGGAACAGTGCCTGGTCTAAGCCCTCGTAGTTCTTGGCCTTACCGAGGTTGTAAATCAGCAGCTGTGTGCCGTCGCCAAGGTCGATACCGTTCTTGGGGTTCGGGTTGCCGGCATTGCCGTAGCCGTCAATCACGCAGTCGAGGGTGGCGTTGCCGCCGTTGAGCTTGGTCATGCGCACGGCCAGGACGGGATAGCTCTTGAGGCGCATCTCGAACAGGTTCTTATTGTTGCAGTCAATCTTGATGTCGCGGCGCCATTTCTTGCCTTCGCCGGGGTTCTTGAACTGTACGTGCCAGGTCTTGTCGCCTCGTATGTCGGGTGCGTCGGCGTTGGTGACAATCCAGCGTTTCCACTGCGAACGTGCATCCCAGATGTAGAGGCCGGGTTCTACGGTCACCGACACGCTTGCCATTGCGCCGTTCTCGAGGCATGTCGCAACTATGTTGCAGGTGCCGAAGCCGGTGGGGGTAACAATGCCTCGGTGTACGGTGGCCACGCTTTCGTCGTCTGAAGTCCACTCTACCGAGCCTACCGTTGCGCCGGTGGGCTCGTAGGTCACATCAAGAGCGAATGAGCCGTAGTTGATGCATACCGACTCGTCGAGAGGCTTGATTGATATGCCGGTGGCAGCTATGTACTTGTCGATGTCGAGGCGGAACTCGCCGCGAACGCCGCTGCGGTCGGTCGAGGTGGCGTAAATCACTGCCGTGCCTACGCCTTTGCATATCATTTTGCCGTTCTGGTCGACGGTGGCGATGTTCTCGTCGGCACTGCTCCAGATTACACGGGGGTAGGTGGCGTCGTCGGGGCTGATAGTGGCTTTGAGCTGGAGTTCGTCGGTAACATAGTACTTGCCGTCCTCGCTGGCGGGGGTGGTGCTCTCTATGTCGATTTTCGAAACCTTTATAAGCTCGGGGATTACATTCACCTGTACCGATGCCACGGTGTTGTAGATTTGGAAGCCGAAGGGGTTCTGGGCGGTGATAATGGCCTCGCCGGGTTTGATGCCGCGGATTGTGCCGTTCTGGTCGACGGTGGCAATGCTTTCGTCCGACGACGAGAATATGACCGTCAGGTCGTCGGCGGTCTCGGGTCCGCAGGTGTAGGTTATGGTCGTGTCCATACCTACCGGCAGCGGGAGTACTTCGCTCACCTCGAGCTTGATTTCCTCCATGAGCTTCACTTCGGGGGCGTCGAGGGTCAGCTGTTTGTCGTCGTCGCAGGCACTGAGGCTAACTGCGGCAACAAGCAGTCCCGTCAGAAATATATTGCTGTTTTTCATTGTTTTTCGTTGTTAAAGTCTTTTGAAAAAGCATTACCATCCGGGGTTCTGGCCCAGGTTGGGGTTGAGCTGGAGCTGGTCGATGGGCAGCGGGTGCAGATAGTTGCGTTCGGCCCATACGCGGCCGCTTTCGACTATCAGGTGGCCATCGGCGTCGGTGGGCATACTGGGCTTGGCCCAGCGTGTCTTCCACTCGCCGGTGTGGCGTATGCCGGTGAAGTTGCCGGGCATTTCCTTTTCAGCGGTTTTCCAACGGCGCAGGTCGTCGATGCGGAAGCCTTCCTGGAAGAACTCGATGGTGCGTTCGCGGCGTATTTCGGTGCGCATGTCGAGACCGTTGGAATTGGCAAAGGCATTGGTCAGGGCCGGCATGTTTTTGTTGACGCGGCGGCGTACAAGGTTGAGGCTCTTGTTGAGGTCCTCGTCGCTGATTTTGTCGTCGCGCTCGTAGACGGCCTCGGCGTAGGTGAGCAGTACCTCGGCATAGCGGAGTGCGGGCCAGTCGTAGCTGGCGTTCTTGTCGTCGGTGCCCAGTGAGCGTTCTGTGGCCCATTTCTGGGGGAAGTAGCCGCTGCCCCAGTTGGGGATGAAGCCGGTGTACTTGGCGCGGGCGCGTTCTTCGTCACTGCCGCTCCAGTCTATGCGGCTCTTGGCGGCCGAGGCGTCCCAGAACATGTCGCCGGGGCGCATGAGCGTGTAGCGCATGCGGTTGTCGCGGTTCTGCCATTCGCTCTTCACGGTTTCATAGCCCTTGAAAAGGGGCGATTTTTCGATGGGCAGACCGTCGGAGCACAGATACATGTCGGCGAGTTTCGAACTTACGTACTGAGCGTTGGCAAGCACTTCGGTGGTGATGTTGCGGCCCACGGTTTTGAGCGTCGGGTCGAAGCAGCGTTTGATTATATACTCCTTGTTGGCGCTCTTCTGGATGCCTGCCGGGTTGCAGGGCACGTCCTCGAGGATGAACATGTATTTCTGCGCGCTGTCGCCGAGGGTGGCGGGGGCAAACAATTCGAACTTGCCGCTGCGTATGACCTCGTCGGCGGCATCGGCGGCTATGCCGCACAGGGCTTTGCCGCGCTCGGTGTTGTTGCGGAATTTCTGCCATGTGCCTTCAAACAGTGCCACGCGGGCCATGAAGGCATATGCACCTTCGACTCCTACACGGCCCTCGTCGAGCTCGGAGGTGGGCTTGAGGTATTCGGTGGCCTTGCGCAGGTCGTCGAGTATGAAATCGGCTACCTTCGAGCGGTCGTCGCGCTTGGCGGTCATCAGGGCGTCGTCTACGTCTACGGTGTGGTCCACGACTATGACGTCGCCGAATTTCTGCATCAGGGCAAAGTAGTTCCATGCGCGGAAAAAGTATGCCTCGCCGATGTACTGCGATATCTCTGCCTTGTTGGCATAGCCCTCGGCGTTTTCAAGCAGGAGGTTGCAGCGGCGTATGTTGCTATATGCCCCGGTGTAGTCGCCGTCGCCCTGCGGTACGGCGTTGGTGCCGGCGGCAAACACGTTGATGCCGCCTTTGTCGCGTACCAGGTCGGAGCGCTTGTCGGCGTGGAGGTTGTCGTAGATTGTGCCGAAGTCGGGTATCCAGTCATAGAAGATGTTGGCGAAACTTTCGTAGTCGCCGGGCTTGCTCCAGAGGTCGTCGCCCGAGAGCTGGTCCTGCGGCGAGAGGTCGAGGCACGAGGACGACGCACATGCCATAAGTCCGAGGACCGTATATTTGATGAATTTTTTCATGTCGGTAAGTTTTTAGAAGGTGAGGTTGGCGCCGAATGTCCAGGTGCGGTTAAACGGGTAGCGGGCCATGTTGGTAACGGTCGACGCTGCTTCGGGGTCCCATCCGTCGTGTATGTG
>VSPF01000137.1 GCA_009775195.1 Muribaculaceae bacterium | reverse complement strand
ACCAAACCACACCACGCCAGCGACACAACAGAAAAACACACACCAGGCGACATTGCCGTGATTTCAGCCGAGCCGTATGTGCCCATCAGCGGTATGATGAACCACCACACAAATACCGAACCGGCGAAAATAACGAAGGCATATTTCAGACCGACGATATATCCCAGGCCGAGGACGGCGGCACCGGTATTGCACGAAAATACGAATTTGAATTTATCGGCGAGAGCGTGGCCCCACGAGTAGGCGGTGGTGGTCACTACCTCGGTCCATACACCGAAGGTGGCCACGATATAGTCGTAGATACCGCCCACGAGCGATGCTATGACAAGCAGGGTTGCCTGGCTGCCCGAGCCTTTCGACGCCCCCTGGCCGCTTATGAGCACCTGTGTGGTGGCTGTCGCCTCGGGGAAGGGGTATTTGCCGTGCATGTCCTTGACGAAATACTTGCGGAAGGGTATGAAGAACAATATGCCCAGAATACCGCCGAAGAGCGAGCTAAGGAACACTTCGAGGAAGTTGACAGTGATGTCGGGGTGCGTCTCCTGGAGTATGTAGAGGGCCGGAAGGGTGAAGATGGTACCGGCCACGATTACGCCCGAGCAGGCACCGATAGACTGTATGATGACATTCTGCCCCAGCGGATTTTTCTTTTTCAGCCGGGCCGAGAGGCCGACGGCGATGATAGCGATGGGTATTGCCGCCTCAAAAACCTGGCCTACTTTCAGGCCCAGGTAGGCTGCCGCCGCGCTGAATACCACGGCGAGTACGAGGCCCATGGTCACCGAGTAGGTAGTGACTTCGGGGTAGTCGCGGGCCGGGTGCATGACGGGGCGGTACTCCTCGTCGGCACCTAATTCGACGAAGGCGTTTTCCGGTAGGTCGACAGGGTCGACGTCGGCTTCCGGTAAATCCGGGGTTTTGATGTTCTTTTCCATATTGTATGCGATATTTATTTCTGCGGTATTTTGAGTTTCTGCCCCGACTGAATGTTGTCACCGGCCATGTTGTTGGCGCGTTTTATGGCGGCCACGGTCACGCCGTATTTCTTGGCGATTTTGCTCAGGTTGTCGCCACGGCGCACTGTGTGGGTCACGTTTTTGGGCTTGGGAGCCACGGCTTTTTTGGTATCGGGCTTCTTGGTTTCGGCCTTGGATTTTTTCTTATTGTTGTCGGCCTTCTTTTCCTCTTTAGGCTGCGGGGCGGGTGTCTCGTCTACGGCAAATGCGTTTACAACCTCGTTGGCGTCGGCGATAGAGTCGACCGGCATTTCGGTTGCGGGCACCACGCCGACCGAGTCGGTTGCAACGGTGATGGTGTCGGGCGATACTGTTGTTTCGGCCTTTTGCTCTATTTCAGGAGCAGGTGCAGGTTTATATCTGCGCTCCACGGTCACGATTTTGAGTTTCTGGCCCCGTTTGGCACCTTTTTTCCCTATTCGGTTGTATTTGCGCAACTGAGCTACGGTTATGCCGTATCTTTTTGCAATCTTTGTCAGTGTCTCACCGCGCTTTACGGTGTGATATTGCACAATTTCCTCATCGTAGTACTCGCCTTTCGAATCATGCCCCACAGTCGCGCCTGATGCCGGTTCTACATATCCGCGACGGGCATATTTGTGCGCATTGTGGTTTACAATAGAGTCTTCGTTGGCGATATAGGCCAGTGTCTGCAACGACGGCAACACAAGCGAGTATGGCTTTATGTCGCCTGGTATAATGTCTTTGCGGAACTGTGGGTTAAGGGCGCGTAATTCGGCCATTGGGATATCCATGACTTCTGAAATCTGCTCGAAGTGTACGCGCCTGGTCACATGCACGGTGTCGACCACGATAGGTTTTCGCGCGAGTGCCGGCGATATGTTGTGGTCTTTGTGGTAGTTCATGATATAGTTGGCGGCGATGAAGGCCGGCACATACCCGCGTGTCTCCTGGGGCAGGAAGGGGTAGATTTCCCAAAAGTCTTTCTTACCGCCGCCAGCGCGTCGCAGGGCCTTGTTTACGTTACCGGGGCCGCAGTTATATGCTGCGATAGCAAGCGACCAGTCGTCGTAGGTATTATAGAGCTGCTTGAGATACCTTGCGGCAGCGTCAGATGCCAGGTAGGGGTCGCGACGCTGGTCTACCAGGCTGTTGATTTCGAGGCCGTTGCCGGTCGCCGTCGCCGGCATGAACTGCCACAATCCGGCAGCACCGGCACGCGACACCGCCGTCGGCACGAGGGCCGACTCGATGACGGGCAGATAGCGCAGCTCGTTTGGCATGCCGTGGCGTTCGAGCGCTTCTTCGAAAATAGGCATGTAGTAGAGGCTCAGGCCGAGCATGTTTTCAACTAACTGGCGCTTGCGGTTGGCGTAGAAATTTATCATGTTTCTCACCGGCCCGTTGAGCGGCATCTCTATGATTGCCGGCAGTTTGCTGAGTCGTTCGATTAGCACTTCGTCGCTTACCTGTTCTTGAGGCTTGCTGTCGGCATCGTAGTCGAGCACGGTATAGTTTTTGAGATACCAGTCTTCAAGCATGGCCTTGGTGTCGGTCTCAAAGCTTTGCGGATTTATTACGGCAGGGGTATTGAGGGCCTCGGAAACATCGCGCACCGACTGGCCGGGAGTCAGCGGTGCAGAGAGGCATACGGCGGTGCCGAGGATTAGGATTTTATATGGTAGTTTCATGATTTGATAGAGTTAGAAATTAAATGCCCACACCAGTCCGAGCGATGGTCGTGCGCCACGGCCGTCTTGGAAAACTGCCGGACTCACATCCATCGACAGGTCGGGGGTTATGTCGAAGTGCGACAGCGATGCGTCTACATATGCGTCGACCATGGCAATCAGGTACACGCCTATCATCGATATGATGCACAGGTCGCGGTTGCGGCGGTAGAAATTCTTGCGCGACTGCAATATGTTTGTGAGCCACGTGCGGTCGAGGTCGCTCTCCTGAGTGGTCGGAGGGAAGAAATTCATATATGAATTTGTCGACGGGTCGTTGTCCATTATGTCGCGATATGCCCTGGTATAGTCGTTGAGCATGCCGTTGTTCCACGAGGTGGCATAGCCCAGGCCCATATACGCGCCTATTACGATTGGCAGTTTCCAATAGCGGCGGTTGTAGAGCTGTCCAAGGCCAGGAAAGAGGGCCGACATCCATACGGCGCGTGTCGGGTCGGGGTTAAACTCGGTTTCGCGCGGTTCCCAGCGGTCATATGGCGACTCGTCGAGCATGGCGGCTATACTGTCGGGCAAGGTGGCTGTCACCTCTGCCTCGCCGAGCCGCACCTCTACGGCTGCGGGGGCGTCGGCAATGGTGTCGGTGGTATTGTGATGCTTCTTGACAGGCATGTGAGGGTCGGCACCATAGGCCGACAGGCTCGATACTGCAATACCTGCCGCAACTATGATGGCCGACACAGCCCTGTTAATAAAGCTATTCATTCTTTAGGGAATCAAATAGGGTGATGAGGCGTTCGAGTTCGCCCTCGTCTTTAAACTGAAATGTGATGCGGCCGCGTCCCTGCTTGTCGCATGTGAATTGCACGGGCGTGCGGAAAACCGACGACAAGTGGCGCTTAAGCACGTCGTAGTCGCCGTCGTTCATCACCGGCTGGCGCGCGGGCTTGGCTGCCGCAGCCCCGTTTTCATATTGCTTGGCCAGTTCCTCGACCCGCCGTACGGAAAGGCCCTGTTTCAGGATTTCGTTGTAGAGTTTGAGCTGCAATGCCGGGTCGCTGATGGTGAGCAGGGCGCGGGCATGACCCATGTCGACGAGTTTGTCGCGAAGGCCGAGCTGCACCTCGGCCGGCAGGCGCAGCAGGCGCAGGAAGTTGGCAACGGTGGCACGTTTCTTGCCTATGCGCTTGCTCAGTTCCTCTTGCGTGAGCTGGTATTGGTCTATGAGTTTGCGAAATGTCAGGGCGATTTCGATTGCGTTGAGGTCTTCGCGCTGTATGTTCTCAATCAGGGCCATCTCGGTCAGCTCGGCGTCGTTTGCCGTGCGTATATATGCCGGCACCGAGGTCAGGCCGGCCATGAGGGCGGCGCGGTAGCGGCGTTCGCCGGCAATAATCTGGTAGCTGTCGGGGCCTGTCTTGCGTAGCGACAGGGGCTGTATGATGCCGAGCTGGCGAACAGAGGCCGCCAATTCTTCGAGGGCTTCGTCGTCGAAGAGTTTGCGTGGCTGGTCGGGGTTGGGAGAGATTGCGTCGAGTGATATGTCGTTGATGGCCGACGTGCCGCGTGCCGGCACATCGTCCATGGGTATGAGGCTGTCGAGTCCGCGCCCGAGGGCGTTGCGTTTTACTGCCATGTGTGATTGGTTTTAAGAGAAGTTAGAAATGTGATACCGAGATGGTGGCGCAGGTGTCTAACTCCTTACTTTTTGTCGTTTGCTATGCTTTGAAATCAGCTCTTTTGCAAGCTGTATGTGGCTTGTGGCGCCACGGCTCTCGGCGTCGTAGAGCAATGCCGGCAGTCCGTGGCTCGGGGCCTCGCTCAGTCGTATGTTGCGCGGTATGACGGTGTTGAACACCATGTCGGCGAAATGGCCCTTCAGCTCCTCGTATATTTGGTTTGCCAGGCGCAGGCGCGCGTCGTACATCGTAAGCAGGAAACCTTCGATTTCGAGCGACGTGTTGAGGCGCGACTTGATGATGCGTATGGTGTTGAGGAGCTTGCTGATGCCTTCGAGGGCGAAATACTCGGCCTGAACGGGTATTATTACCGAGTCGGCAGCCGTGAGGGCGTTGACCGTGATGAGGCCCAGCGACGGTGAGCAGTCGATGATGATGTAGTCGTATTTGTCTTTGACCGGTGCCAAGAGACGTGCAAGCACACGTTCGCGGTCGGGTTTCGAAATCAGTTCGATTTCGGCGCCGGCAAGGTCGATTCTCGACCCTACCAGGAACAGGCCGTCCATGCATGTGGGCACTTCCGAACCATCGAGGGGATATCCGTCGACCATACATTCATAGATTGAGGAGGTCATGGTGCGAGGGTCGATGCCGTAACCTGAGGTGGCGTTTGCCTGGGGGTCTGCGTCTATGATAAGCACTTTCTTACCTTCTGCAGCCAGCGACGCGGCAAGGTTGATGGTGGTGGTGGTCTTGCCGACGCCCCCTTTTTGGTTAGCTATTGCTATGATTTTTCCCATAGTTATACCTTTGTGAGAGATTTGGATGCAAAGTAACAAAGAATATGTGAAACAAAAAAATTTTGTTCCACGAAAATCACTTTTGTGTTGAAAAGACAATATCTATGTTGATAACTTTGCGTCGCCAACCTGTCTTTTGCACTCGGGCGATATGGGAAAGATGGAGGATTAGAGTGCCCCGATGCCCGGTTTACAAGTCCTCAAAGATTATCATATATCGGGCCTCGAATGTTTCGCCCGGTGCAACGACGTTGACATAGCTACGCTCTTCGAACGAGCCTTCGAAGTCGACGCTGTCGCAACGTCCCCACCACGGCTCTATGCACATAAATGGCGCATTGGACGATGGCGACCATAGCCCCACGAGCGGGGCATCGAAGAGCAGCGACAGGTAGGGACGGCGCGCCTTGTCGAGCATCGATACCCGGTGTACTTGCCTGTCTGCGAGGATTATGGCATTGTGGGCAAAGGTGTCGGCAACGATGGGCAGCATGCCTGTTTCGTCGAGGGTGACTGCTAATGTTTCGCTGCCTACACAGCCTTTTTCGGCAATCCGCTCGGCAACGAGGCTGCGCTTATCAAACAACAGATAGGCATGTACACTGTCTGACACGCTGAAATCAGGATAGTTGAATGCCGGATGTGCCCCGATTTGGAATGCCATGGGTTTTTCGTCGAGATTGCTCACTCGCCACATCACATTTAGGCGTTCGCCCTGAAGTGAATAACCGATTTCGAGTCGGAACCGTCGTGGGAAAAGCGCCAAGGTGTCATCATCTGCCTCGAGCCGGAACCATGCCTCGTCGTCGGGACAGTCGTTTACTATTTCGAACTCGCGGTCGCGGGCAAAGCCATGCTGGCCGAGCGGATACTCTTGTCCGTCCATTCGATATTTGCCATTCCACACCGAACCTACGATGGGAAAAAGTACAGGCGAACGCCGACCCCAGAAGGCTTTGTCGCCGTGCCATAAGTAGTTGTAGTTCGAGCCGTTTGCCGTAATGCTTTGCAATTCAGCACCGTGGCTGTCGATTTCTATTGTGAGTAAATTGTTTTTTAGAGTCGTTATCATAGTCATAGAATTTCAACTCCAAAGTTACGGCTTTTATGGTACAAAGAAAAATCATTGAGGCTCGAAGTGGTTTTTTATTCTAATTTTTTTGTAATTTTGCACTCGCAATTCATAAAGAGTTGCCCGATAATGAACCAAACATTACATTCGATTTACACATCTTGCCCCTTCGTGAAGAATTGGGGTTATCTCGAAAACTGGAAGAGCACAGCTTCGGCCATGATGAGCCTGTGACAGGCTGATGTCGGCATGTATTGTGCTGACATATAGTCAATTTATTCCACACAACAATTTCATATCATCTTATGAACAATCTTAGATTGCTCACAGGGTTGCTCTGCGTGGCCCTGTCGGGGAGTTCGCTGGTGTGCTGCTATGGCCAGGCGGTTGTGACTCTTGACGAAATCTTCGAGTCGGCCGAGGCAAACAGCGCACAACTAAGGTCTTACCTCTCTGCTCAAAACGAGGCCGAGCGAGAAATCGCTGTTGCCCGTTCGGCACTTATGCCCGATATAAATGCCTCGTTGTCGCTGAGCTATATAGGCGACGGATTTGCCCTGCGCAAATGGCGCTATGAGACCATGACCTTCATTGGTTTTGCCCTTGCTACCGTATATCTGGCATATTTCTATTTCATGACCGACTACGGTGTGGAAAAGGAGATGCTCTTTATCCCCCTTTTCTTTCGTGGGGCGGCATCGGTTATGATTTCTATTATCTTTCTGACGTCGATAGTGCAGAGCGGCCTTCCGTTCATGGTCTTTCCCCAGGCTCTGACCATCAATGGCTTTACCGGGGCGGTGATGGGTGTCACGCTCGGGCCGGCGCTTGTGGGCGAATTATTCAGGCATATCATGGCAAAGAACGCGGCCCTGCTCGGAGCCGCCGTGACTGACTACAACCAATTGGCTGCCTCAATGCCTTTTGACCGTCTCTATGGACTTGTCAATACCCAGGCTGCGGTCGTGTCGATAAAGGAAGTGTATGGTTGGATGCTCATCGCGGCACTGGTCTCGTTGCTTCTGATTGCCATCAGTTACAGCCCGGTTAGGCCCTTTGCCATATTCCCCAAATGGAGCACCGTCAGGCGCATGCTCCGTCATGTGGTGCGTACCGAAGAATAGATAATGCTCAAGGCGTTTGGGCGGTGCATCAAAAAAGATATGAGATGGAGTCCTCGAAGAGGACGCTCTTGTTGTTAGCCCCACGATTATTCGTGGGGTAAAAT
>VSPF01000136.1 GCA_009775195.1 Muribaculaceae bacterium | reverse complement strand
TGAGACGAGAACGAGTGAGCCGTCGTCGGTGAGGGCTGTGCCTAATGCCAGGCCCGCGAATGGGTTTATTCTATGGCCTTGTCTGAAATTGAAGTTCCCACAAAAAGAAAGGCCCCAATATGAATGAGATATCGACGGACCAGGTTCTTCGCTTTCGTATCCATTGCTGACAATTTGTGCTATTACCCCACAATCCCAGCCGGTATTTTTGAAGTTATAGCGCAATTCGAGTCCGACGTTGAGGGCTCCATAAGATTTATTGCCATAATATTTATTGTCGAAAGGCAAGCCCATGCCGGCGCGGATTTAGCCCTCTATTCTTTGTACGGGTAGGGGTTCGGCGCTCCCGATTACTGACACAAGGCATAATAGACATATTGTAACTGTGGTGCGAATGGTTCCCATAATGTGCGATGATGGTTTAAAAATACAAAATTAAGACATCCAGGCACTACGAGCAAAATATCATCGATATTTTTTTGCCTCAATGCGTTTGGCATTGTCTTGATTATTAGCTGTTTGCAAGGTGAGGCAAAATTGATTTTGCCTCACCTTGCAAGTCGTTGCATATCAGGCAGTTGTGAGGAATGGTGATGCAAATAATGCTAATGCGTTGGCATATAGCTGTTTAGCGAGGCTTGTGGGGCGAGTCTCGTCGTATTTATAAGTTTTGGGTTGTAGTTGGGCGCAGTATTGCCTTGTGGGCGAGGAAACGGTGGCCAAGGCGGCAGTAGAGGCATTTGCGCGGTTCGCAGTAGTTGCGGCGCAACTCGAGCAGGGCCTGGCTGGTGAACGAATCGCCGCATGATATGCCCCCGGCCTCGAAGAGGCGGATTACCGAATTTTGCTCGGGTGGCAAGCCTTGCAGTATGTCGACGGCGGCCTCCTGCATGTCGTTGTTGCCATAGCAGCGGCCATAGGCATAGATGACCGGCACGACGACGTTGATTATGAGTGTGTTGACGGAATTGCTCCCCAGGGCGGTGCCGACACGGCCCTGCGAGGGCTCGAATGTGTAGTGCGAGGCCCAGAACGGCCCGGGCTGTACGTCGAAAAGCCTGACGGCATCGTCGGCGTTGCGCACATTGAGGATGCGCCGCGCTATGCTGAAGCCTTCCGATACTGTTGCCGCAAGTACGGCTATGCGTCGGTGTGGGAAGTTTTGCGGACGCATACGGGCCATCTTCCACCCCGGGCTGCGCAGGGGCGTGAGGCCGTATTTTGCCGCCAGGAAACGATGTTCGCCGCCCAGCCTGGCCGCATAGTCACCCTCGGGAGTACCTGTGGGTATGGAGGGGAGCAATCCTGCCTGTCCGAAGAGCGTGCCCTCGATTGTGGCGAGGTCGCCCTGGTGGTGTAGCAGTCGCGACAGCGGCGTGGCCAGTGCCAGCCGCTCGAAAGCATCGCTGTTGGTGTGGAAACCTAATGCACGGGCCAGGGTGACATAGACTGCTTCGCGCCAGTCGCCGTTGAGTCGCTTGGTGAGTTGTTCTACGCGGTCGGCCTTGGCATAGAGGCGTTCGAATGCGAGGGCCGTGAGCCAGTCGGAGATATAAATCGACGGTAGCGAGGCGATTTCGGCTGCACAAGCCAGACCGGGCCCCGGCCTGTCGACCATCTCGTGGTACGACTTGCTGAAGTCGCGCGCACAGGCCAGCACGGTCTGGGGGATGACATCGCCGCCGGGGCGTGTGATGCGGCAGTCGTCGGTGTCGACAACGTGGAGGATAACCGTGTCGTAGGCATGGTCACGGTCGTGTCCGTGGGCATACCAGTCTGAGGCCCGGACGTGTATTTCTACATTCCCGGCCCACAGTCGGTCGCCAATCCGTAACTTGGCGTTGAAGAAGTCGGGCCCTGCGTCGTTGTTCGGCAGGCCGGGGTCGATGACTTCGATTGGGGTGCCGTCGACAGTGCGCATGTCGGCCGGCAGCCACAGGCGGTGCTGCCACACGTATTGCATCAGCCTCTCGCGGGGCAGCGCGTCGCTCATGTGGTCAGAGGCTTCTCACCTCGTTGAGACGTGCAAGGTATTTGCCGATGATGTCGAACTCGAGGTTTACGCGAGTCCCCACGGCTATGTCGTGGAAGTTGGTGTGCTCGAAGGTATATGGTATTATGGCGACGCGGAACGAGCGCAACTCGCTGTCGCATACCGTCAGGCTCACGCCATTGACAGTCACCGAGCCTTTCTCGACTGTCATATAGCCCTTGGCGGCCATTTCGGGGCTGACCTCGTAGTCGAATTTGAAATAGCGGCTACCGTCGGCCTCTTCGATTGCCGTGCAGACGGCCGTGGTATCGACGTGGCCTTGTACGATATGGCCGTCGAGTCGCCCGTTCATCACCATTGAGCGTTCTACGTTCACGCGGTCGCCGGGCTTGAGCAAGCCGAGGTTTGACCGCTCGAGTGTCTCGCGGATTGCGGTAACGGTGTAGGTATTGTCGGGGTTGAGCGACACCACCGTCAGGCATACGCCGTTGTGGGCCACAGACTGGTCGATATGTAGTTCGTCGGCAAAGCCGCAGCGCAGCGTCAGGTCTACGTTGGAGTCCTTATGTGTCACGGCCACCACGGTGGCGGCATCTTCTACTATTCCTGAAAACATGTCTTATATAAGTTCGATGTAGGTGGTCGCGGCATGCCGCAACCGGGTAGTTTGTAATTGTTAGGGGTCAATCCAGTATGTGTACGAAAGCCAGCTAATCGACTGGTTTTCGTTGTCGAAGGCCGGGGCATGTGGCTTCGAGCGAGGGTCGCGCTTAGAGGCGGCCCCCTTGGTGGCGCGGACTACGGCGGCAAAGTTTTTCGACGCCTCGAGTTTAGGTGCCCATTCCTGTGCGAGTTTCTCGAAGTTGTAGTTGTTGATGTCGTCGAAAAGTCCCTGTAGGCCGGCAATGGCTTCCATGTCGGCGCGTTGCCATGTGCTGTTGTTGTCGAGATATGCTATGGCGTCGGCCCCCGGCATAGCCGGAAGTGGCACCTCTGCCACTGGGTCGGCTGTCTCTGTTACTGCTTCAGTGGCGACGGTGGGCACTATTTCGATGTGAGGTTCGTCGACAGGCGTAATTGCCGACGAGTGGAAGCAGAGCCAGCCTATGAGCAGCCCGACAAGCAGCCCGGCGACTGTCGCGATGGCCGGTAGTAAGAACGACTTGCGGCTACCCCCGCCGGTATATACGAGGGCGTTCGACACGCCTGTGCCCTCTACAAGTTTTCCGTCAGCTACGTCATAACCCTCGATAGGGCACGCTTCGAGATTTTTTTCGATTTTATGTATATGCGCACGGCCTCAGACTCGCCTATACCTTTAAGGGGCAGGTCGAAACGGTATGTCTTGTGCAATGTGTGCATTTGTACGAGTACCTGCGACGTAGATGCCAGGTCGTAGCGGCCGGTAAAGGCCATGAAGCCGGGGGCGCTGATTTCGACACGCGCGTTTTTGAGGTCGGCAAAGGTAAAGGCTTTAGGGCCGTCAATCTCGATGCCGTTTACACGTATCAGGTAGTTGCCTACAGGTCGTTGCTGTCCGCGCTCCTCGGTGATATAGAAGGTGGCCGGCGTCAAGACCCTGCGCGACCCCGAGGTGTCGGGTATCGGCGGGGTGGTGTTCTCTCCCTCGACTTTGAATTTGTCGGTTATAGATTCAAATCCGCTCTTGTGCCATATAATGGTCATTGTAGACCCTAAGCGTGCAAATACCGGTGCCGTGAAAGGCCGGCGCCCTAAATGGGCCGAGAAGCCCTGGGGCGACTTGGCCGGCTGGTTTACGCATACGAGCTTTTCCAATCGTGGCTTGCTCACGTCGGCCGCACTGTTTACGCCACGTGCGAGTGTGCGCGAGTCGATAAGTACCACCCCGGCGTAATCGGAGTACTCGGGCTGGTAGAAGTCGGCATTGGCATAGTCTTCAAGCGTGGGTGCGTTGTGTCCGTCATAGAAGGCAAATGCGAAGTGATGCCCCGATGATACCTGTCGGTGCGGGCGGTTACTGTCGACGGCATATTCCTTGCCGAGGAGTTTGCGCATGTCGGCAATAGCTGCCGCGTCGGGGTCGCCGCTGCTTATAAAGTCTTTTACGGCATTGATGATTTCGAGAGTCTCGCTCACGGGTATCTGTATGCCGTTTTCAAAATAAAGCGTGGCGGCGTAGTGGTCGAGGCCGTCGCCCTCGATGGGGCGCAGAACAGTAAGCAATAGGCCCGAGTCGATATATCGCAGCAGGAGGAAGTACTGAAGGTCTGACGGTTCGTAACGCAAGATACCCAACGCTGTGGATAGGTCGTGGATATGGCGCAATACGTCGTCAGACGGATTGATATTGACAAGGTTTTTGCTCCCTCGTTGCGATTTTGTTGTATAGAGTTGTAATTGTGTCATTATGGTGTGCATTAAAAGTGCAAATTTAATGCATTGACATCAAATATACAAATCAAAATTTGTGGGCAATCGTCTCGATTAGTTCTTCGGGACGGCAGTCTTTTAGTATTACCGTGCCATCATCACCGATTAGATAGATTGAGGGGAAAGTGCCGAAGTTGTAGAGTTCGCCCTCTTCAATTGCTCCTTCGTCGCTGGCATCAGTCCACTCTGACGGTAGCCATGCGCCGTGAGACCGCCATTCTTCGGGGTCTCCTGGACTGACTGCCAACACTTTGATGCTGCCGCCGATTAGCTTGGCGCGTAGCACCGGGTCGTCGGCCAGGGCCTTGGCAAGCGCATGGCAGTTGTGGCAGTCGGGGTCGTAGAAAAACAAGACGGTAGTCCTGTCAGCGAACTGGCGTAACGACGACCGCTGACCCTCGCGTGTGACAAATGCAAAATTCGCAGCAGGCGTGCCGGCCATGTTGCGCCGGGTCATTTCGAGCATATAGCTTGCCCTTAGGCTGTCGGGGAACCCGGCGGCCAACATGCGCTCGAGGAAGATGGTGTAGAGGCGCTCGTCGCGCAGTGTCGACCCGCTTGCGAAGAGACAGTCTTCAAGGGCTTGCGATGCAGCCAGGGCCTGCGTTTCTCCGGCAGCGAGGGCGTTTGTCAGAAATGTATCTGCCGCTGCCACACGCGCGCTGTCGCCACTCATGACCGGGAAGACCGACAGGTAGTTGGCCACGTTTTGGGCTACCGTGGCAGGGTCGGTAGCCATGGTGTCGGCCCAGTCAATCGAGTCCCAGAAGTGCGCGCCTATATAGTCGGCCCTCATAGCCGGCACCCTCAGGGTTGCCGGTACCGATGGCAGGGCGAGTTCGCGCGCCCCGACGCATAGTGCCGCTACGGCGGCTATTATAATCAATAATTGTTTCATTTTTCTAATTTAAGTTTCGCAAGCTCACTTAAATGTTTAAGGGTTAAAGGTTAAGGGTTAATGAGCTGTCAATCTCGTTAAACTTTAAACTTCAACTTTTCGCTTGCGAAAGTTGAAGTTCTAATAGTTCGATATATTTTCGCGCCACAGCCGGGGCTGAGAAGCGTTGTGCTACTGTTTTGCGGAGAGCGTCGCGGTCGTGGTCGGTGGCGAGTACCTCGTCGAGGGCGGCGGCCATGGCGGTGGTGTCGCCAAATGGTATGAGCCGTCCGTCGGTGTTGCCGCGTATAATGTCGGCTTGCCCCCCACGGTCGAAGCTGACAGGCATCGCCCCTGCGGCCTGGCCCTCGATGAGTGTGCCAGGCAATGTCTCGTAGAGCGAGGTCGAGATTACGGCATGGGCCTGCGAATAGAGTTCGCGCAGCCGTGCCGGGTCGTTGACAGGGCCGAGATATTGGTGCTTGAAATTCAAGCCGTCGAGGGCATGTGGGTCGCGCAGGGTGCCGAAGAAGCGCACCTCGGCGTTGTCGCGGCGTGTCACGCGGTTGAGCATGTCTACGGCCAGCGGCAGACCCTTGACCGGGTCGTCGAGGCGCGCGGCACCCATGAGTATGATGCGCCGGCCGTCGCTTGGCGGCGCAGAGTAAAACTCCTCGACAGGGAAGGCGTTGGGGATGACCGTGACCTTCTGCGCATCCATCAGCCGACTTTGGCGGCAGAGTTCGCCGAGCCAACTGCTCACGGCGACAAACTTTATATGGGCGGTTCCGTAAAGTTGCTGTTTGTCGCGCCACACACGGGTCGAAGCATCGTGGTCTGAAGCCTTGGAGTGGAGGAAAGGGCATTGGCGGCATCCTGCAGGTTCGGCGTATTTTCGGCACTCACCGGCATGGTGGCATAGCGCGGTGAGGTTCCACATGTCATGCATGGTCCAAATCACCGGTTTTGCGGCGGCTATACGCCCTATTTCTTTGAGTGAGAGCATACCCTGGTTTACCCATGCCAATAAAACTGCGTCGGCTTCGCGCACCAGCGGGTGGCGGCTCAGCGGCAGGCCGTCGCTGCCGAGCGACACCTTGAAGAGGTCGCCCCTGTCGTGGCCGTTTGCCGCGAAAATCTTTGCGGCCTCGATATAGAACGGGAGTCGCGCACGCCAGCGAGGCGCGGCCACGACTACCGACGGGTCGTCGGTGGCCTTGTGCACCACGAGCATACGGGCCTCGACACCCTGGGCCTGCAGAGCCTTGAGCAGGCGGTAGGTCACTACCGAGGCCCCGCCGAGGCTGTCGCTGTGATTTATGAGTACGACCTTCATCGGCGGTGTATGAATTTAGCCACGGGTTCCACGGCCTGTTTCAGCGTTATGCCCTGGATTCTTGCAAAGATTGCCACGAAGGCTGCGAGTAACACGAGCCTTGCGGCATAGTTGGCCCACTCGCCCATGCCTGCCAGGGGCAGTAGCCATACACCCACGGCATAGAAGACAGCCGCTATTGCAAAGAAACCGAGTATGCGGCCCACCGGGTAGCCGACAGGATATTTCTTAAGGCCCACGAAGTAGCTTGTGAGCATCATCACCAGGTAGCATGTAAAGGCGGCTATGGCGCAGCCCATATAGCCTATACGCGGCACAAGCACGATATTGAGCAACACCGTCACACCAAGGCCGAGCAGCGAGAACCACATGCCCCAGCGTGTCTGGTCGGTGAGCTTGTACCATACCGATAGGTTGTAGAAGATGCCGAAAAACAATTCGCCCATCATCACCAGCGGTACGACCTTGAGGCCGCTGAAATAGTTGGGGGAAATGAGGTATTTCACTATGTCGAGATAATACATCACCCCCAGGAAGATGAGCAGGGCGAAGGCCACGAAGTAGGTCATGGCATCGCGGTATGCCTGTAGCTTTTGTTCGCCCTTGTCCTTGCTTCGGGCAAATATAAATGGCTCGTAGGCAAAGCGGAATGCCTGGAGGAAGACCAGGAGCAATACGGCAATCTTGTAGTTGGCACCATAGATACCGAGCCCGTACATGGCCTCGGCCGGGTCGCTGACCAGGTGCGGGTAGAGCAGCTTGTCGATGGTCTGGTTCATGATGCCGGCAATGCCGAGCACGAGCAGCGGCAGCGAGTAGCGCATGATGTCGGCCCAGAGGGTGCGGTTGAACTTCCAGCGGAAGCCCGTCATGTCGGGTATGAGCATCAACACCGTTATCAGCGACGCCAGGAAGTTGGCCAGGAAGATATAGCCGATGCCGAAGTCGGGGTCGTAGAACCAGCCTACACTCGCCGGAGCGGTCTTGGCCAGCCACGGGCACAAGAGGATGAAGAATATGTTGAGGCCGATGTTGAAG
>VSPF01000135.1 GCA_009775195.1 Muribaculaceae bacterium | reverse complement strand
GACATATATTTGGCATACAGCTCAGAAGCGAGAATATTGTCGAGCAACTTGTCGAGCATGGTGTCGCTGTCGCGCCAGCTCGAGGCATCTGCATCTGTGTTGTCAGCAAGATAGTCTTCAAGCGCAGTGCAGTCGCGCAGTGCCTTGACAAACATATTGTCGACAAAACGCATGTTGGGGTTGAGGTCTTCTGGCTTCGGCAGGTATTTGTTCTTCGCATCTTCAAGTCGCTTGGCATGTAAGTCGGTAAGCAGCACCGGCAGGTACAGCAAGGCGTGGTAGAGGGTGTACGCCTGCGAAAGCGAGGTGTTGAGCTCGTTTTTGGCACGCAGATAGCTTGCCTTTGTATCGTCAAACGATGTGAGCGTGGCGACAAACATGTTCAAGCCGGCATCAAGGCCGACGTGGCTAAACTGCTCGTCACGTCGCAATACACGCTCCACACTCTTGTTCTTGCGTATGAGGCTGGCAAAAACAGTAGTCCAGAAATTGACATCATCGACAAGTTCAAGCTTGCGTTTGCGCTTGTAACCGTCATAAAGCTGGGTCTCGGATATTGCTGCCACAAGTTCCGGAAGGATGCTGTCAAATTTGTCAAGACGGGTGCGGTACTTGTCGAGGGCGACTTGCACGGCCGGGTCGGTGCGCAAGGCTTTGCCCACACGGTTCTTCTTCAGCACGAGGTCGCCACTAAGGGTAACGCCCGAATTAGAGCCTAAATGCAAGCCGGAAAGTTTGAGCAGGAGGAAGATAAAATCGAGATAAACCGAATAAGCGAATTGCTGGTCGGGGGTCGCTGTGGCAGGATTGGGAACGGGTTCCAAACGGAAGTCGCTGCGAGTCAGTAGGTATGAATAGAGGATTTGTATGGTTTTAATCCTTATTAAACTACGGTTTATCATATTTGAATGTTCTACGTTAACTTTTACGCTGCAAATTTACACACTTTTTTCAAAATAGTAAGTCAAAAAGTGCATAAAAATTCGTTCCTGTTATTGCCGAAGGCTTGATTGAGCGGCTTAGATTATTTCGAGATTGTCGGCAAGACGCTGTCGTACAACTTCGTACATCATAACGCCGGCTGCAACACCCACATTGAGCGAGCCTATATTGCCAAACATCGGTATAGCCGCACGAGTATCGGCCATGCGCAATATGTCGGTACTGATACCGGTTCCCTCGGCCCCCATGACAAGGGCTAATGGCGTGGTATAGTCAGCCGTGGTATAATTCTGGCTTGATTTTTCGGTCGACGCCACAATCTGGCAACCACTCTCCTGCAAGTATTTAACGGCTTTTGAAAGCGAATCTTCACGACAGACAGGTATATGGTTGAGAGCCCCGGCAGAAGTCTTAATTGCATCGGCACCGACCGACACGCTACCGTGCGCAGGTATGACTATGGCATTTACACCGCAACATTCCGCAGTACGCGCAATCGCCCCGAAATTTCGCACATCGGTTATACCGTCGAGCACAAGTATGAAAGGCAACACACCCTCGTCGAAGAGCGAAGGAAGTAGAGAGTCGAGCCGCACATATTCTATGGCAGACATCATGGCAATCACGCCCTGATGATTTTTCCGCGTGATGCGGTTGAGACGTTCGTCGGGTACGACTTGCAGCGGGATACCTGCTGCGCGCGCCCGCTGAGCTACCTCGCTACGGGCATTCTTGACGTAAATTTTATCGATAGTGCGCCCGGCATCTATGGCCTCGAGCACAGAATGTATGCCATATATATAATCCATGAGGGTATTTTATGTTAGCTGTTAATTAGAAGTTCCTGGGCATGGTCGAGAAGAGCCTCGGCATTTGCGAGAGCGGCACTATCGGTCGCGCTGCCGCTAATCATCAATGCAAGTTCGCCACGGCGTTCGCCGTCATTAAGCAGGCGTATACGGGTGTTGGTCGAGTTTTCGTCGTCTTCTTTATATACCTTGAAGTGACGCGACCCCATGGCGGCGACACCAGGCAGATGGGTAATGGTAATGACTTGTATATAGCGGCTTATCAGGGCCATAGTCAGGCCCATACGGCCAGCTATGTCGCCCGAGACACCCGTATCTACTTCGTCGAAGATTATCGATGGCAGTTTCGTGCGCTCGGCTACTATGCTCTTGATAGTCAGCATAAGGCGCGAAATTTCGCCTCCCGAGGCAGTGCCGCCTATAGGCATAGGTGCCTGATTTTTGTTGAACGCAAAGAGGAAACGCACCTGGTCGTAGCCGTCTGCACCAAGCTTACCCTTGGTCATCTCGATATCGCAGCGCAAGTTGGGCATTCCGAGTGGTGCCGCCCGGCGGCATAGCTCGGCGGAAAACTCGGCTGCTGTGGCAGCCCTTCGCTCCGACAGTTGTTGGGCCAGAGTGATGGCGGCTTTCTTTGCCCGTTTGGCAGCCACCTCGAGACTGTGAAGCACATTGTCGCCGTCGTCGAGTGTGTCAATCTGGGCCTTAAGGCGGTCGCGCAAAGCTATGAGGCCATCGGCATCGTCGACATGATGCTTCAATTCGAGCGAATACAACTCACCGAGGCGCGATTCTATTTCTTGGAGACGCCCCGGGTCGGCAGCAACATTGTCATTGCTTTCCGATAGCGTATCGGCTATGTCTTGGATTTCGATACGGGCCGATTCGAGGCGTTCGGCCAAGAGCCTGTAATCAACCACCCTGTCGCCCTCGCCGAGCGTGTCGGCAAGTGTCTCGAGCGCGTCAACGGCCCCGCTGACAAGTTCGAGCGCATTGGGTGTGCCTTCGCTAAGTGGCACAAGGGCTGCGCTGAGTTGCTCTTTTATTTCTCCGACATTGGCAAGGATTTCGCGCTCTTTTTCAAGTTCTTCGTGTTCGCCCGGCACAAGGTTCATCGCGGCAAGCTGCTCATACTGATATGTGATAAACTCGGCATCGTCGCGGTTACGACGGAGCATGTCGCGAGTGTCGGTATATTTTTTGAGTGCTTCGCGAAACGAGACGAAAGCTTTATGGTAACGGTCGATAAGGTCGCGGTTATTGCCTAATATATCGAGTACGCCAAGCTGGTATGCCTCGGTCGATAGTTGCAGGTTCTGATGCTGTGAATGAATGTCGACAAGGTGCTCGGCAAGTTCACGCAGCAGGGGGAGGGTGACCGGGGTGTCGTTGACAAAAGCACGACTGCGTCCGCCCGGCAAGAGTTCGCGGCGCAGCAAACACTCTCCTTCCACCGGGTTGTCAAGGTTGTTCTCTTGTATGATACGCTCTACGTCAGGAGCGTCACCGAGGAGAAATATGGCCTCGATTACCGATTTTCGTTCGCCCCGGCGAACAGCCTTAATATCGGCCCGTCCACCGAGGAGCAACGACAAGGCTCCAAGTATGATTGACTTACCGGCACCGGTTTCGCCGGTAATAATGTTGAAACCGGGGGCGAAATCGATGTCGATTTCATCAATCAGGGCGTAATTACTTATATGCAGTGTCTTTATCATCGCTGCTGTTCCTGTCCTTTCTTTATTTTTTCAAGACGTTCGCTTTCAGTCGGATATATGGGCTCGAGCAGATTGTAGACTTTCGCCCTTTCATCGGCAGGAGCCTTTGAGTAGATATTGACCAGTTCGTCGAGTTTGGCATCTTTAAACATCGACAAAGCAACCGACATGGGGGACACGTCCTGAACTTTCTTGATAGTCTCGAGGCTCTCGGTCACAGCGGCACGGCCTTTGTCGACCGACACGGCCATCTGGTCGAGACCTTGACGATGATATTTATACATCATGTCGCGCAGCTCCGTCGTAGCCGGGTCGGTAAATGCCGACAAGACTGCACTACGGTTTTTGTTGTCTTCAAAAGCCTTCCATCCAGTTTCTCCCGACGACTGAGCCTGCTGCACTATCATGGCGAGACGTTCGAAATAGGGGTCGCCGCCAAGAGGTGCGAAAGAATCGAAATCGATAGCGAGAATGAGGTAGGCATAAAAATTGAGTATCTGGGTCAACTGGCTTTCCATATTGTTGACAGAAAATACCAGCGGCTCATTCTCGCGATAGGTAAACTCGATTTTCGTGTCCTTGAAGTTGAGCAACGAAGTGGTATAACTGCTGTTGTAAACCGGGCGCAACGACTGCACCTGTAAGTCACCCTTGAAGGTGTCGTCGCTATATTCCTTTACAGTGAGGAAAAGCCTACACTCGATTTTTTCGTTGGCGGCAAACTGCGCGTTGGTAAACGTAGTGGTGTTGAGATAGTCGCTCACGGCTTGCTGCAGAGTCTCGAAAACCTGCTTGTTACCCGAAATCTGGTCTGCATTGATTGTCACCTCGCAGTTTAACTCCTGAGCTGACAGTGAATACGCGGCCAACAATTGCAGGCACGCGGCAAGTATATACTTATATAGGGGAGAGATAAGTTTAATCATAATTTTTGTATGCAGTCAAAAATATCAGCAGCGACGGCCGACTTGCTCTTCAAACCGAATTCACAGGGAGCAGCGGCATCATTTGCAAAAAACACGCTCACCTTGTTTGTATCCGTGCCAAAACCGGCACCGGCGTCAGCAAGGCTGTTGAGCACTATCATGTCGAGTTTTTTTCGCTGCAACTTCTCGGCAGCATTGGCCGGGCCGTTGTCAGTCTCGAGCGCGAAGCCGACGAGGATTTGACCGTCACGCTTGACACGCCCGAGCGACGCGGCTATGTCGGGGTTACGCACAAGTTCGATGCTCTCTACATCCTCATGTTCACGTTTGATTTTTTTATCACGATAATGAGCCGGCGCGTAATCGGCCACAGCAGCCGACATGATTGCTATATCGCTGCCGGCAAACTCGCGCATGGCCGCATCATACATCTCACGCGCACTTTCGATATCTACACGCTTTATCGCCGGGTTATCAGTGCCAAGGCTGCACGGGCCGCATATCAGTATCACGGAGGCGCCTCGGCGGGCGGCTTCCTCGGCAAGGGCAAAACCCATCTTGCCCGTCGAGAAATTGCTGATATAGCGCACGGGGTCAATCCGCTCGACTGTAGGGCCGGCTGTTATCATGACTTTCTTTCCGCTAAGCGATAAGTCTTTAGGGGCAAAAAAGTCGTCGATAATCCGGGCAATCCGCTCGGGTTCTTCCATGCGTCCGCGCCCGACAAGGTGGCTTGCAAGCTCGCCTACTTCGGGTTCGATGACATGCACCCCGTCGGCACGGAGGGTGTCGAGGTTACGCGATGTCGTGGGATGAGCCATCATGTCGAAATCCATGGCGGGGGCCACGAATACCGGGCACCGGGCCGACAAGTAGGTTGTCACCAACATATTGTCGGCAACACCCGTGGCCATCTTTGCCAGGGTCGACGCAGTGGCAGGGGCAACCACCATGGCATCGGCCCACAGGCCGAGGTCGACATGGGAGTGCCATTCACCCGTATTCGCGGTAAAGAACTCGCTGATTACAGGCTTGCCCGACAGCGACGACAAGGTGACAGGCGTTATAAATTGTTTGCCGTTGGGGGTAATCACGACCTGGACCTCGGCACCGGCCTTGACAAAGGCACGTAGGAGCACCACGCTCTTATACGCCGCAATGCCGCCGCTGATGCCAAGTATGATATGCTTGCCCTTGAGATTATGCATCATTTCTTCTTTATGCGCAGAAATACGCGGGTAAAGGCTTTCTTTGTGTTTCGAGGGAAATCACCGCCCATTATCCAGCTATAATAGCCGTTGTCAGAGCGAAGCACATCCTCGGCAAGTCGCCCTTTGTATTTGCCGAAATTTATCACCTCGCGTCCTTTGTCGTCATAAATCATGCGGCCCATGATATCGACATTGCGGTTTGCCGACGCATACTCGGCCAAGGCTCCTACCTCGGTAGGCACATCGTCGTAACGTTCGAGCTGGGCCAGAAGCACCTCCATAGTCGCACGAGTATCGGCAAGTGCGCTATGGGCGGCCTCGAGGTCCTTGCCGCAATAATACTTATACGCGGCCACAAGTGTACGCGGTTCCTTTTTATGATAGATTGTCTGTACATCTATCATGCGAGCGCGAGAGATATCAAAATCTATGCCGACACGCTCAAACTCCTGGTCAAGGAGGGGCACGTCGAAGCGATTGCTGTTGAAGCCGGCTATGTCGCAGTTGCTGAGTTGCTGCGCGAGCGAACTGGCTATCTGCCTGAATGTCGGTTCACCGGCGACATCGGCATCGGTGATATGGTGAATTGCCGTCGATTCCTCGGGGATATGCATCTCGGGATTGATGCGGCGCGTTTTCTCTATCACCCTGCCGTCGGGCATGAGCTTGACAAACGAAATTTCGACAATACGGTCGGAGTTTATATTTGTGCCGGTTGTCTCAAGGTCGAAGAAGACCAGGGGGCGGGTAAGCTGTAATTTCATCACGTGTTAGAATTCGCCTACGGTCATTGGCATTAGCAGCATCACAAGCTCGGTGTTGTCGGGTTCTTCGGCCGGGCGGAACACGCCGGGACGGCCGGCATCGCCAAGATTTACGACCACTTCCTGACCCTTGATAGTGTTGAGGATTTCGGTCAGGTAAGAGGCATTGAAACCGATAGTAAGCTCGTTGCCTGTATATGAGCAGGGCACCTGTTCGCGGGCACTTGTGCAGAGGCTCGGGTCGTTACTCTTGATAAGTATCGACTCGGGAGTGATGCGGAATTTTTCGAGGCCGCCGTCGACCTCGACGAATATAGCCACGCGACGCACGGCATCGAGCAAGGCCGAACGGTCAACAGTGAGCACGTTGGTGTTGTTGCGCGGTATTACGCGGTTGTAGTCGGGATAGTTGCCGTTGAGGAAAGTGCACTGGAAAGTGAAGCTGCCGCTCTCGATAACGGCGCTGCGGCTCCTCATGGCTATATTGAGAGTCTCGTCTTTGGCAAAAACCGTCTTAATGATGTTTGCCGGCTTCGAGGGTATGACGCAGCTACCCTTCACACCGGGAGCTGTACGCTTGTCGATATACCTCACAAGCTTGCGCGTGTCGGTTGCCACAAAGGTAATGCTCTCGGGGGCGACATCGAAAAGTACGCCCTGCATGATGATGCGGTACTCGTCGTTGCTGACCGCGAACATCGTGTTGTCGAGGCCGGTAATCATCTGCTCGGTGGCTATGCTGAAAGTTATAGCCTCGCCTTCGTCGCCGGTCTTGAATTCGGGATACTGGCTTGCGGGAAGGCCGACAAAGGAGTAGTGACCGCTCTGATAGGTAAGCTGCATTTCGAGAGTGTCCTCGTTGAGGTCTACAGTCACGCCCTGGTCGGGGATAGCCTTGAGTAGCTCGACCAGACGCCTTGCACCCAGGCACACACTGCCCTCCCCCTTGGCCTTCTCGACCTCGATACGGGCTGTGAGAGCGTTCTCGGCATCGCTACCGGTGATAGTGAGCACATTGCCGGTGAGGTTGATAAGGAAATTGTCAAGTATGGCAAGGGAATTCTTTGAGTTTATGACCTTGCTGACTGCCGATGTGGCGTTGTAGAGAGCTTTGCTCGAAACGTTAAATTTCATATAGTTATGCGGTTATATTATTATCTTGTAGGGCGCTGGGGCGCATTTGTATTTCAACTTACAAATTTAAGAATTATTCTGCAATGCCGCAAATAAAAAACGCCGTGTGCAGAGTCAACTGGCAAGTGCAAAATTAGTGTAATCTTCGGAAGAATTCAACTTTTGGATTTGAAAAGCCTAAT
>VSPF01000134.1 GCA_009775195.1 Muribaculaceae bacterium | reverse complement strand
TTCTTTCTTTTGTTAATAACTGTGAATATTTGCTGCAAAGTTAACCTTTTATTTTGCAACTGCAAATCTAATAGGAGTCCCAGCACCTATAAATCGGCACAAGCCGAAGTTTGCGCAACTCTCAGCACGGCGTATGGACATAAAAAAAGCCGCTCCGAGTACGGGGCGGCTTTATATTATGAGTGGGGGTAATTATTTCACGAGGACTTTGGTTGCTTTGTTGCCCTGGCGCTTGATGTAGAGACCGTTTTCGGGGTTGGCAACACGTACACCCTGGAGATTATAGTACTCAACTGGAGCATTCTCGTCAGCCACGGTAACGTTGCTGATACCGCTCAGACCGGGTATTTCGAAGTCGAGAGTGATTTCACTACCAAGGATAATAGAATACCATACATTGTTGGTATTACCTAAAATTTCATTAGGTTCAATAATAATCCAACTTTGTTCATTGGTCATAATGGTTTTACCATTTTCATTTCTCAGTGCTGCTGTGAAATTTGTAGCATTGGGACTCATGTCCATTAATTTGCCATCAATATATACATAACCAGTTCCAGGATTATAGGGTATGTCGGCCACGGTTTGGTCAGTTGCTACAGCTTCTTGTTTAGTTAAATCAACACTCAAAGTTATCAGCTTGTGAAAGTCGCCGAAGTTTGCAAGAAGTAAAGTGTTGCTTTCTTCATCAAATTCAGCATAGACATCAGTTACTATATCCTGAGAGTCGGCAATACTGCCATCATCATTTACATCGGTTACCTCCAAGCCTTCATAAGTGCCATTGGTCGGAACCATCGTTGGGTCAACAATCCAAGAGCCTCTCGACTGGCTGTTTATCCAAGCGATACCCATGCCCTCGTTAAATGGGAAAACCCAAGCCCCCTGGGCATACCAAAATTCTATATCGTTAGGATATAATCCGGGGTTGCCTTCTTCATCATAGCCAAATAAACGAAGTTTGTAAGTTTCACCGTTGTAACTATAAAGGGTTGTTCCTGCAGGAATGACGAGTTTCAACACAGTAACAGTTTGGTCTTGCATTGCAACATCCTCATATTCCATCGTACATTCGATTTTGTCAGTTCCCGACATAATGAAATTTTCGAGGAAGTAGTATCCCATACCGGCACCATCTGATTCATCTTCATAGAGGTGGCAAGGATTGGCATCAGCTGTGCTTGTTTCTTCGTTGTCGGGATATGAAATCAGCATATATTTGCTGTCGATGCTGGGAAATTCGTTTGCACGTGAATTTGCAGTCATAGCAGCCTTGGCAACAGCTTCGGAGCTGTAGGTAAGATTTGCGACCTTACTATCAGTGAATTTCACCTCATTTCTCATAGGAGAATCATTCCTTACACCCTGGAATGGGCTGGCGGCAGCGGCGGTGAGCGTTACTGCGGCTGCCAGTAGCAATGTGTAGAGTTTTTTCATATTTGTTTGTTTTGGTTTGTTTGTCGATTGATAGATTAAGCAGGAAGTAGAAGAGCGGAGAATAAGAAATTGCACCTCGTGAGAGTTGCTTGTAGCGGCAAAGTTAAGGACTCTTTTGCAATGTGCAAAATTTTTGAGCCAAAAAATTGCTTTTGGTTCAAATTTTAACAGTCAAGTGCGTTATTTGTCTACGATAGGCGCAGACAAAGCGACACTCGCTATAAATTTTGACCACTTGGCGATGAGTGTGTCATTGTTTCTCGACAAGGTCGATAATCTGCGAGGGGGTAGAGATGATGTGGTCGGCGAAGGCCTGCTGTAGCTCCACAATCGGTCGGAAGCCCCAGGTGACGCCGCACGACTCGACGCAGGCGCGTCGGGCTGTTTCCATATCCACGCCCGAATCGCCTACATATAGCACCTCGGTCTTTGGGGTCGGGCACATCGACAGGGCCTTGAAGACTATTGAAGGGTCGGGTTTGCGCGGTATACCCTCGATATTGCCTAAGACGGCCCTGAAGTTGGCGTCGGGGAAGTAGTGGCTGATAATCTTGGTTACGGCGTCCTCGTATTTATTAGAGGTCACGGCAAGGTTTATGCCCCTGGCGGTAAGGTCGGCGAGGAGTTCGGGTATGCCCGGATATGGTTTTGTGGCATCACAGCAATGTTCGCCGTAGTACTCTTTAAAATGGGCGAGGGTGTCGTTAATAGTTTTTTCGCTGCGTTGGTCGTCGGGTAGGGCGCGTTCGATAAGCTTACGCACGCCGTTGCCTACCATATTGGGGTAGACCCACAGGCCGTGCTGGGGGAAGCCCATGGTGCGCAGGGCATAGTTTGTGGCACCGGCCAGGTCGTCGATAGTATTTAGCAGCGTGCCGTCGAGGTCGAATATGATATATGTCTTCATTTTTTTCTCTGAATCAGTTATTGATAACGCAAAGGTATGATAATTATCTAAAATATCAAAACCGATATTATTTTGCAGATTGCGAATTTGTGACTAATTTTGCAACGACAAACAGGTGCGCCGGCTTTTTGCCGCGCTTAAAAGGGAACGGGGTGCAAATCCCCGACAGGCCCGCTGCTGTGAGTCTCAGGCATTGCCACCGAATATGCCGACCTTGCGAAAGAGCAAGAAAGTCACTGTCCGCAAAGGATGGGAAGGCATGGCATAATTCGGGATACGAGACGAGTCAGAAGACCTGCCTGCTTTGTTTCAGCCGGATGTATATGCAGGCGCCCTCGAGGAACAGGGCTCGGCTAAATAGAGATGCCACACCGTCGCCACGATGACGGCCCGGCATCGGCCTGTCGGCGTGTATGCATTGCATCTATTTGTGAAACTGGCTTTTAGCTAAACCAAATGCAATGTATATAGCATCATGAAAAAACCATTTTTACTATTCTCGCTATCGGTCCTCTTTGCCGGTATGCCGGCCTATGCCGCCGACTATAATATGGAGAGCGGCACGGGCCACACAGTGACAGTCGACGACACATTTTATTTCTATGACGACGGAGGCCCCTCAGGCCCAATCACGACCGGCTTCTCGGGCCTGGTGACATTTGTGCCCACCGGCGACAAGGCCGTAAGAATCGATACGGAGGAATTTGCCGTTAGTGCCAACAAAATGTTTGTCTACAACGGCCGCGAAAAAGACGACACCAAAATCCTTGGCAGCGACAAGGGCTATTTCGTAGGCACCGGGCCGAAAGACTTGGTGTCGGAAGCCGAGGACGGCTCTATGACCATCTTCTTCGGCAGCTCGAAAGGCGCCGGTGCTACAGCCCAAAACCTCAAAGGCTGGAAAATAAAAGTGTCGCTTGCCGACAAGCCCAAGAAACAAGACGAGCCCATGACCGGGACCTACCGCGTGGGGCCCTCGTCGGAGGCTCGTTTCCGCAACCTTACCGAGCTACAGACCGCCCTCGCGGCAGGAATCGGTGCCCCGGTGACTATCGAGCTTGAAGACAACGTATATGCCGAAAACCTACTCTTAAAGGATATTGCCGGTCTTTCGGCGACCAACACCCTGACTATTACCTCGGTCACCGGCAAGCCCGACGCCTGCGTAATCAACGGCACCATTACCCCTGTCGACAAAACGGGCACAGTATGCCTCGACGGCACTCCCTACGTGACCCTGACAAACATCACCATCGCCGCCAATGAGGGCAACGGCAGCCAGACGCCCTATGCGGCCCTGCACCTACGCAACGGCTCGGACAATGTGACTGTAGACCACTGCGTAATCACAGCCCCGCTGGCGTCGGCCAACGACAACCGCACATACCTTCTGCTCGGCGTAGACGCCGATAATCTCACTGTAAAATCTAACCGTTTCGAGGGTGGCTATATCGGCCTCTACACCGGCACCGACCCCGAGAGTGATGTCGCCACCGTCACCGGGGGCCTGTCGGTAACCGACAACGCCTTCGGCTCAATCGCCTACCGCAGTGCCCAGATTATAGGCTGCAACGCCTTCGACTTCTCGGCCAACACCATCACCCCCGGCATCGCCGGCAAGAAATCGGCCAACCACCTCGAGGTGCGCCGCCCGTCGGGAGCATTTACAATCTTGCGCAACAAGCTCATCGCCGAACAGGCCACCGACTGCACCGGCATATATCTGCGCGACGGCGGCGGTTCTGCTGACGCTGCGCATCCTGCCCTGATTGCCAACAACGTGATAGCGATGCCCAAAGCCGCCAACCAGTACACATGGGGTATGTGCGTCGACGTGACCATGACCAACCTGGTAGTTGCCCACAACACCATCAATATCAAGAGCACCGCCACTAATGTCTACGGCATCGCCCTCAATGGCAATGCCGCCGCCAAGGACGTGGCAGCAAAAATCGTAAACAATATCATCACCCTGCCGGGCAAAGGTGCGGCACTGAGGCCGTGGAACGCCTCGCACTATGCCAATGTAAACTTTGCGGGCAACGTCTATTTCGCCGCCGACGGGCTTGTAGACTGCGACAAGAATACAATCGAGGCTTACCGCACCGCCACCGGCGACCAGACATCGGTATGGCTCTCGCCCGAGTACATGAGCGACAGCGACCTGCGCCTCAAGTCGAGCGACAGGAGCATGTATATGTCGCTTCTGCCCGAAGTTGCCGCCGACTATGACGGTCTGGAACGCACCGACCCCACATGTGCCGGAGCATATGAATACACAATACCGGCACCCGACGCCCCCGTAATCGGCGAGGGCTATCCCCACGCCCCCGTGGTAAGTGAGAAGAAGGTTGAAGTCACCACTTGCTGGAGCATCGGCGGCCAGCTCTATGCCAAGGCCGTGGCCGCAGAAGCCGAGGCCCCGACAGCCGAAGAGCTCAAAGCAACAGAGCCTGTGGCAACCGACGGCGGCAAAGAAGCCGTGAGTGTATTTACCGGCCTGCAGCCGTCAACAGCCTATAAGGCATATTTCATGGTTGTCAGCGCCCTCGGTGCCGAGTCGGCCGTAGTCTGCTCGGAAGTATTTACCACACCCGAGGTAATACAGCCCCTCAATGCCTTGATTTTCTGGCAGGACGAACCTTTCAATGCCGGTGAGACTGTTGAATTACAGGCATATGTCGAAGGCGGCAAAGAACCTTATACCTATAGCTGGGTCGACCAGGGCGGCAACGAGGTAAGTCAGTCGGAATCATATAGCTACACTGCCGACCGTAGCCTGTCGTTCCATCTCTACGTCACATCAGCCGACGGCCAAAGCGTGGTGTGCAAAGACGACATAGCCGTGGTAAACGCGGAGCTTGCCATTGCCACATTCGACGACTTGGCCCTTAAGCCCGAGACGTCGTGGCGCTGGGACACCGAGATTTCTGACGGCGGCATGTACCAGGACACTTTCTTCAGCGGCTCATTCACCTTTGGCAACACATCTATGCCGTCATATAATTTCTGGAGTGGCTACGGCTATTCCAACGAGACCGAGACCTCGTTTAGCACTCTCGACCACCAGATGCGCAATTGCGTGGGCGGTGGCGCGTGCGGCACGGCGAACTATGGCGTATGCTATGGCTACGGTGCCGACACTCGTATCATGCTCAATGTCGGTGACGAAGGCGTGATTGTGCCGGGCATCTATGTTACCAATTCGGCCTATACCCTCAACTCGATACTCAACGGCGACGGCTTTGCCCAAAAATTTGAATCGGGCGACTGGCAGGAAGTGACATTCGAGGGGCTGCTCAACGGCGAAAGCGGCGAGTCGGTCACCGTAGCCTTGGCTGATTATCGCGGCGATACCCCCGAAGTTCTCAACACATGGAAATGGGTCGACCTCTCGCCGCTTGGCAAAGTGAACGGTCTCAAAATATCGTTTGCCGGAAGCCAGGTGACGAAAATCCCGACTTATGTCTGCATCGACGAGATTGGCGCATTCGACACCAGCGCAATCAGCAATATCGTTAGCGACACCGACGATGTGACACGCTACTACGACCTACAGGGTCTCGAAGTTACGCAGCCTCAGCGCGGCCACCTCTATATAGTAGTCCGCAACGGCAAAGCCTACAAGCAGATATTCTGACAGCTTCTTTATTGACCCATAAATAATTCTTCCCCGGGAAAAGTAGCCATACCTTGTCCCGGGGATTTTTGTACTATGTTGCTGGCCAATTATAGGAGCTCGACATACCCTATCTCCCGTAGAGTCGCGGCACACCGCTATGTCACTAACTTAAGGACTAACCCACCATCCGTATCTTTCGTAGGTCGCGGCACGCCGCAATGTCACTAACTTAAGGCTATAGACCACGTTTGTAGTTTGTCAAAGTTATATACTTGCCGTCAACCTTGATGACTCTTTTTTTGCGTGGCGAGCTACGTCCCGGCCTTATAATGGATTTTACATGTAAACAGAATTTAAGACAAAATGTTAATTCTCTGTCAAAGACTTTCCGAGGTTTGAAGAAGTCTTCTACCAGGGTGACTATGAGTGCCCATGTGCAGTTCATGTCAACCTGATATTTTTTATCGGTGCCATTGGAGGCAAGTACCTTGTTGAGCGGTATTCTGATCAAGGCACCCATATTATAGAGCAGGATGGCGGCAAAGAAATCCTGTCGGATGCAGATTTCCCTGATTCCGCTGAATATCTCTATCTGCAACTCGTTTTTTGCAGTCCCTATCTCAGTTTGCACGTGCCATCTCATCCGGTAGGCCTCTATTATTTTATCGCGAGGGAAAGCGTCACTGCCAAGGTCTGTCATGAGCACGACAGGTTCTTCACCGTCTTTCAGATATGGGCGTTTGATTAGCCTGACGGTCAGGGGCTCCGGTGCGGGATAACCAATGTCTCGTCTGTTTTTCGAAAGTCGCAGGACGATGGTCTCCTCCGATTTGTCCGAGTCCATAAACGCACTTATCCGGGGGTTGGAGTCTCGGCGTGCCCTTATGATAAAACCACCCGTGTTTTTATGGAACCAGTTCATGAGAAACAGGGAGGGGTATCCCCTATCCATCACAAACACGGAGTATTCAATGTCAATAGGCAATTCATGCCGGATGAGCAGATTTAAAGCAGCCTTCCTCTCCTCGGTCTTGTTGGGGACCATGTCTGCCGACAGGATTGTGCGGCTGACAAGGTCGGTGATGAATACGCCACGGGCAAGATTGTAACCCTTGTCTGTGCGGCCCCTGTATTTCTCATAGAGCTCCGGGGTATAGGGCAGCGTCAGACGTGTGCCGTCGATTCCGCATAGATATTTGCCGTTATGCCATTTGGGAAAAATGTTATGGCTGTCGGCAGTTCTCAACAGCCAGGTGTTCAGGTCACGGAACAGCTCACTGGAAACGAACCCCCTCCTCTTGATAAATGCTTCCGGCGTTGTCTGCGGAACTTTCTCCTTGTCAAGGAACTCCATTATCTCAACAGAGAGAGTCCTTCTGAAGCACGACATGATGGCCAGGACCAACAATCTGAATGTCCAGACCCTCACTCGACTAAACAATGTGGACTTTTTCTTTGGAGAGTCGCATTCGACATATGCGTCACGCAATGATTTGTTATCACACACTTCAACAATGTGGTCTCTGAAAGCGTTAAAAATTACACGAATCTTCTTATCCATAATTGTTAAATTTATTAGCATGTATATGCTTGTTTTGCAATCATATAACAATCGTGGATAGAAAAAGGCAAGCCGACTGGTGACAGCCGGCTTGTTGCTTTGTGGGTAAGTCTATTCCTTAAGTTAGTGACATTGCGGCATGCCGCGTCCCTACTGGTGGGCGGTTTTATAGAATTAATTTTTCCTTATGTCCCTTGTGTCCTTTTGCCCTTGTGTTTCCTCATGTCAAGCACTGTGGACAGTGTCCACGCTCAGCGGCGCGTGGACAGCGTGGACAGGGGCATGCCCTGAGGGTTAGGGCATAAAAAAGGCCCCGGAGGCTGTTGCCTTCGGGGC
>VSPF01000133.1 GCA_009775195.1 Muribaculaceae bacterium | reverse complement strand
CCACCGACGGTCACCGCAGACCCCCTAGAGGATGCGCTGCCCCACACCGACCCCGCCGAAATCAAGGCCAACCTCGTGGCACAGCTCACAGCCCCCGTGCGCTGGACACAGACCGTGCGCAACATGATTGCCGACGGCGCAACCGAATTTGTAGAACTCGGCCCGGGCAAAGTGCTGCAGGGCCTCGTAAGCAAAATCGACCCCTCGGTAACCGTAAGCGGAAAACAGTAATTCAAGTTTCGCAAGTCTATGACTTGCGAAGCTTAAAACAGTAAAAAAGATATGCCCACCCTGTCTCCAGGCACAGTAATAAGGGTCAGCGACGGTTCGTCGCTGACCGTTGTTGCATATATAGCCTCCGGGGGACAGGGCGAGGTATACCGTGTGCGCCGCCAGCCGGGCAACATCGACATGGCCCTCAAATGGTATACCAACGAGGATATCCTCGGCAATCGCGGCTTCCGCCAGGCCCTTGCCGACAACTGCAGGCACCAATCGCCCTCCGACACATTCCTATGGCCCCAGGCAGTCACCGAGCACTACAACGGCAGCTACGGCTATATAATGAAGCTTCGCCCCGAGGGATATATCGACTTAGGCAAATTTTTCTGCATCGACGAGAACCCCCAGGCATATTTCCGCTCCAACATGGCCAAACTGACGGCGGCGATACAGATTTGCGACGCATTCAGCAAGCTGCACAGGAGCGGATTTAGCTACCAGGACATCAACGACGGCAGCTTCCTAATAGACCCACGCAAAGGCTATGTGCTAATCTGCGACAACGACAACATCGTAGTCGACGGGCACAACACCGGCATCGCCGGCAAGCCTCACTACATGGCCCCCGAGGTCGCCGACGGCAACACGCCCAACACGGCCTCTGACCGCTTCAGCCTCGCCATAATACTCTACCGACTTTTCATGGTCGACCACCCCTTCGAGGGGCGTCGCACCTCGACATGCACCAACACGTGTCTGACTCCGGCGCACGAACTGCGCCTGTTTGGTCGCGACGCCATATTCTGCCACGACACAAACGACCGCAGCAACAGCCCGGTGGAGGGCCTTCACGACAACTCTATACGCTACTGGCCCCTGCTGACGCCGACACTCCAGCGTGCCTTTCGCGTGGCACTGAGCCGGCAGGCTATCTGCGACCCCATATACCGCATACGCGCATCGTCGTGGAAAGACATAATGCTTGCCGAACGTGCCGGACTCGTGACCTGCCAGGCCGACCCCGGCGACCCTGTGCACGACTTCTTGTGCGAGGGCTCGCTGCCGCCACGCTGCCCCCTGTGCAACGAGCGACTGGGGCCGTCGGCATGGCTTGTGTTTGAGAACGGCCAAAGGCCCTACCGCCTGACCGAGCACAAACCGCTGTTTCTCGGCGACTCGTTCACGGCCGTGGGCGTATGCCGCACTATGCCCTCGCACGGCATCGCCACCCTCGCCCTCGAAAACACATCAGACCGGCAGTGGCTGCTCGTCACCCCCCGTGGCAAGATGATGCCTGTGGCCCCGGCCACGCGCTGCCAGCTCGTCGACGGCATGACACTGCTGATGGGCAGCTATAAAGCCCGTATAAAATTCTAACACACCTCCTCACTCAAAAAACATCTAAACCTAATACACCATGGCCATCTCCGACCTCCGCCCGCGCCCCAGTTCGCGCCGCCGCATGAACATGTTCTACCTCCTCGACACCTCGGGGTCGATGCGCTATAAAGACTGCATTGGCAGCGTGAACCGCGCCATGCCCGAAATCGTAGACATCCTAAGGGAAATCAGCGAGTCGAACAACGACCAGAGCGACATCTATATGTCGTGCATAACCTTCGACAACGATGCGCGTCAGCTCTACGACATGCCTGTCAATGTCAAAGACTTCCGCTGGGCCAACGTGAGGGCCGAAGGCCTGACCAACCTAAAGTCGGCCCTGACAATGCTCGAGCGCCAGATGGTCAACGAACAGGCGGCAATCGCACCGGGCATGCAACTGCGGCCCGCCGTGCTGCTGCTGAGCGACGGCGACCCCGACGACGGCTGGGAAGAGGCCCTCGACCGTCTGCAGGGCAACAGGCTATTCCGCGAGGCATACAAAATCGCCATCGCCATAGGCTGCAAGCCCGCCAACCATGAGATGCGCCGTGCCCTGACACGCTTTGCCCAGCCGCTCGATGCCGGTGGTGAACCTATCATAATATCTATAGACCAGCTCGACAAGCTATACCAGGTAATCAAACTGGTATCGTCGACGGTGAGCCGCATAGGGTCGCGCAACACGGGCGCGAACGGCGGCGGCGACACGTCGCGGCAAATACTCAACGTAATAAGGAATGAGACCGGCGAGATAGTCGGGGTCAACATACCCTCCATAGCAAAGGACGGCAAAGGATGGTATTGACACACGCCTCATATTACCGGGGGGCCTCGCATATCGACACCGGCAAGCCTGTGCAAGACCGCGCCGCCGCCATAGACATCACCTATGGCGAGGGCCACCAAGCCACCGCCCTGCTCCTGGCCGACGGGCACGGCAGCGAGGCCCACTACCGCAGCGACCTCGGTGCCGAGATGGCTATTGCCGCCGCCAGCGAGGCGCTGCCATATATTCTCGAAATATTGCCCGGACGGGTAGAACCGGGCGCATCGGTAAGTCGCGGCGTTGCCGACAGCGTGTGCCAGAGCGCGACCGACCGCACGCCGGCCGACCCGAGGTGCGAGGCCGCGATGCGAATGTTCTTCACGCGCATCAATGCCCTGTGGGCAAAGAAGGTGCTCGAGCACTGGAACACCAACCCCCGTCCCGACGGGGCATCGTCGCTTGCCGGGGCGGCCAGGGCCTACGGATGCACGCTCATCGGGGCCGTGAGGGCCGACACGCTGTGGTTTGCCTTCCAACTCGGCGACGGCGCGTGTGTGGCCATAAACCCCGACGGGGCATTATGCGACCCGGTGCCGGGCGACAGCCGCTGCCGGCTGTCGCGCACCACGTCGATGTGCATACACGGTGCCAAAGATTTCAGATATGCCTATGGCACCGACGTGCCCCCTGCACTGATGCTATGCAGCGACGGCCTGGCCGACTGTTTCGACAACCACAAGAGCCTCGCGTCGGAGTTTCTCGCGCAAATCGCCCTCGACACCGTGCACAACGGATTTGACAGCGTCGTTGCCGATATAGCCCAAAGTCTGCCCGAACTATCGCGGCAGTACACACGCGACGACATATCGATTGCCCTGTGGATTGACAACGACACCATAGCAGATGTCGTGCCCGGTATATGCCGTCAACGCGCCATAGTGCGCGAAGGCGAACTCGACCAGGCCTACAGCAGCCTGGAGTCTTGCGAAAAGTCGATTGTAGACCTCGAAGACCATATATCGAACCTCACACCGTCGTCGGCACCCGACGACCGCAACGAACTCGAACGGAAACTATCGGTGTTGTCGACCCTCAAGCGTCGGCAGCGCGAACTGCTCGACCAGATAGACTCAATAAGATTAGACCTCGACAACAGCTTATGAACACGCTACTCTCGACGCATCAGCCCGGCGACCCTGTCACATTGCCACAGAATGTGCGCAACTTTCTGCGCATAAGCGACCTGCACAACCGCAACCTCACCTGCGCCATCTGCAACCAGCCTATCCAGTCGCGCTATTTCCTCGACCCCTACGGCACCACCGTATGCAACCGACACGAACTCGACTATTGCTGCCTTTGCGGCCGCATAATCACCGGGGCGCGCGTGCAAGTACCGGGCTATGGATATTCGTGTACAGACTGCGGCATGGCGATAAAATACGACGAGCTGGAGACAATCAGGTTAAAAATCAACGAGTTCTACACCCGGTTGCGCATCTTTATACCGGGCTACCGCCTGAGTCTCCGCCACGCCCAGGACATGGCGCAGGCCTACAGCCAGTATTTTGACCGTCCCCCCTTGGGTGCCGCGTGGAAAGACGACGGCAGCCCCGAACACCGCTACCGCATCGACATAATGAGCCAGCAGTCGAAAGTAGGCGTCGGCAACACCCTGGCCCACGAATTGCTGCACCTGTGGCAATATCACCGTGGCATAAACGCTCCCAAGGAGTACGCCGAGGGCTTCTGCAACCTCGGGGCGTTCCTCTATACGGCGTCGGTAGACAAGGGCGAGGCACTGGTGTATCTGTCGCGCATGATGGAAAACCGCGACAAGCACTACGGCGTGGCTTTCCGCCAGCTCAAGGTGCTCTACGACGTCTACGGCCTGCTGGCGGTCATCGCGGCAATGAAGTCATTTACGGAGCGGTAAGCTTAGAGAGCCATCTTAGCTGGCGCAAGCTATTGACGAAGAGTGCATTTATAGGAGCTTGAACCTCCGGGGCAAGCCATTGACGAGGCGAATGATTTTAATAGCATCGCCCATAGGATGGCTCGCCCCGGAGGTTCGAGCTCCTACGTTAGCATCATCTATATTATAAAGTCGTCGGAGATGACGCTTTTTGTGGTTAACCCCACGATTATTCGTGGGGAGTGACTAAAATCTCTAAGACAAAAGACCTCGGAGAGGTCGCAAACGACATGTTACCAATCCTTTGCGTCCTCTCCGAGGACTTTCTTTATATTGGTTTCCATTTTACCCCACGAATAATCGTGGGGCTAACAACAATATCGTCCTCTTCGAGGACTCCAGCCTGTATCCTTTGATACACCATCCCCTACCGAGTGTCGACTAATAGTACTATATAGAAAAGGGCTGTATCTCACGATAAAGCCCTCAGATAATCTACAATCTATAAAAACATATAATGCTGTATATCCGCCGCGCCTCGGTGGCGGATGTGTTCATTTCCGATGCAAAAATAATAATAAATATTCAGTTGTGCAAAATTTTGTTTAAAAATCGGCGATAAAAAACCCCGGCATTTCACAATGCCGGGGTTTAACGAATACTTATCCTGATGAGCGATAAGTTACTCTATCATCACTTTGTAGCGGTAGTATTTCAATTAGCTTTGGTTGTAACCTTAACAGGAATGCGTACTTTTACAACCGAAAGGTCTTTAAAGGTCACAGTTGCAACAACCACTGCGTCACATTCTACACCAAGACCTGAGCCGAGATTCTTGAAAGTAATCTCACCGGTGCTTGCATTGACATCGAATATAGAGCCGGGTGCAAGCTGGCTTTTGAACTGTGCATAATTACCAGCTGTTGCATCAAATTCGAATTTCACAGGTGGGTCAAGTTGCGCAGCAGTCAGATGATATGGATTTGCAGCAAGGGCTGTCAAAGCAAGACTGCTTGTATTAGCATCCCACTTATAGATTGCTGTTCCTTCGTTACGAGCATTGACAATTACAGAAGGTTTGGCCTGCTTGGTGTCACCACCAATCTTGTTGCCAAGAATTTCTATGGTGCCAGGGGTGCCGGCGAGGAAGGGATTGCGGAACTCTACATCGAAATCTTCTGTCTTGGTCTCAGAGTTATAGAAGGTGACGGTGTAGTCCATCTTTGCAAGCTGCGTGGGCTGCGTCATAGCCTTAGCGAGTGCAACGTCATAAGGACTGTAAGTAAAGTCAGGCTGGTTAGGCTTGAGTGCGAATGCGATTGCAGGTGTCGGGGCAACATTATACTTGTCTGCATAATATTGTGTGACATCCTTGCCACCAATCATTTCAAACGCCTCTTTAACGCTTGTCTGCATCTTCCACAGGCTTGTTGTAGCATCAAGAATACCGATAGTCCATACGCCAACCTTGCTGGGGTCATTAGGATACAAATTGTAAAGGGGATTAGCCTTGAAAGCTACGAAATCGTTCTTCACATAAATCTCCTTCTTGATAATCAAGTTGGGATGCTCGGTACGGTCATTCGAGGGCAAAGTAATCGTAACGGTGTACAATGCACCCTTGCCGTTGACATTAGCGTAAGTGAGGTTGGTCTTAGCGAGATAGTCGATAGTAAACTCAATAGTCGAAGTTTGTGTATTACCGTTATCGAACAGCACTTTAGTACCGATACCGCCGACGTTGGTTGTAAAGAGCGTACCGACAGTAGCAACCTGTTCTACCGGCTGACCACCAGTAACGGGGTCTACATCATTTCCACTATTGTTGCGGACAGCTACTTTCACAGTATAATTCTTACCTCCATTCGAACCATAAGTATCTTCGCCCCAGAAGTTGCTGCTTGTCAGACCCTCTGCGCCATAGATAAGTTTATTGACATCTTCCCAAGGCAGATAACCATCTGTCTTCACACGCTGCATGGTAGGCTTAAGTTCTGAATAACCATATTCGGCGGCATTCTGAAGTACGGGCAGAACTTTGTCACCAATAGGTTCTTGCGGAGCTTTGTCAACAACCTCAATCTTCATATAAGAAGAGGCAACCATCTGCCTTGAAGCTGTCGCACCAGTGTTGTCTGTCATATATGCATCGACACGTACGATAGGCGTACGACCGATAGCTGCAGTCAGACCGTTGCCAAGGTTGGAAGCGTTCAGGCTGAAAACACCTTCTTTTGTAACAGTTGCGAACCACTGCTGGTTAGTTTTCTGAGCATCATTCGACTCATATGTCGAGGGCATAGAGAACTCATAATCCCAGCCGTCGAAATTGAGCTCACCCAGAGTTTTTGATTTGGCGGTGCAGTATAGTTCTACGTACTGAGTCAGGTCAAGGCTGCCCTGGTTGTAAACAAAGGCAATATTTGCCGGGGCGTTAAGACTTACGAAACCCTTGACAAAGTCATCGTTCTGAGCCGCATCATTGGGAGTCGCTTTGTCACGAGTGTAGTACTTTGCATACTTTGCCATCAGTGTAGTGGCTTCCTTCGACACAATGGTCGGTGTAATGGCCTCTGAAGTAACGGCGATGTAGTCAGATACATAGGGGTCTTGGCCCTGCCATAGCTGAGCTGCAACGATATCGTGCTTACCGGCGATAGCCTTGGACTGGTTGTAGAGAGAAGTCACCGTAAGCTGACCATCTGTATAAGCATGAGCTTTCTCGGTAAGAAGTGTAGTGAAGTCGCCGGGGACATCGGCACGAGACTCAACGCCACGGTTTACAAAACCGACCTTGTCTTTCTCGGTAACGGTTGCGCCGGTAGGATTGACACGGTAAAGGAGGTCTACCATGTTCGATTTATCCCATGCAGTCTGCGGAATAAACTCCTTAGTAGTTGCATTATATTTCTGCTCCGACAAATATGCGCCGATGTGATAGAAAGGCTTGTCGGTAGTAGCGTAGGGAAGGTCTTTGCATACGATGCTGGGAACGAATGCAACCGAACCAACGTTGACACCCGAGTTGATAACGACAGTCTTTTCGGGGTCGTTGGCATCGAAGCCAGCAAGGGTGAGGCGAGTGCCTGCCAGTGTGGCAGTCATACCACCGCTCTTGTCGTTTGTACGCCAAGGTATATTGGTAGATTCGACTTTCTTACCGTTCTCATATTTGTCGAACATGCCAGTCTCGGGATTGGGATAGTAATAAATAGTATCACCATCCTTGCCGGGATTGCCCTGTGGACCCTGAGAGCCGGTCGCACCGGTTGCACCAGTAGCACCATCAGTACCGATAGCCTTGTATTCGGTCTTGGTATTGTTCTTATACCAGTAGCCGTCGGCACCTATAGTCCAAATATCGGCGCTGGCACCATCTTTACCATTGGTCAAGGTGTATTTCTTGTTGTCAGAGAGAGTGATGACGATACCATCCGCTGTAGAAGTGACATCCGTAATCACATTTCCACTCTCGATTTTAGTCTGCAGCTCGCCGAGGGTCACCTTGATACCATCGATCTGATTTTGCAGATTATCGATGTCGTCGTCGTAGTCCTTGCAGGCAGTATACGACAGCGCCATCGATGTGCACATCAGTGAAAGAAGTGCGATTTTCAAGTGCTTTTTATTCATAAAAAGTTGAATTAGAAAATAAAAATTGATTTCACACATTATATAACCGGCAGCCGGTGGGCTGCGGGAGAGATATTTCAGTATGCAAAGTTACGGC
>VSPF01000132.1 GCA_009775195.1 Muribaculaceae bacterium | reverse complement strand
CCCTGCAGCAGATGCATGTCGGAGACCGGTGGGAAATCTACATCCCGGCCGAGCAGGGATATGGCAAATTCAGCCAGCCCGGTATCCCCGGCGGCTCGACCTTGATATTTGATATCGAACTTATTGGCGTGGGCTAAACATCCCCCATCGGTTTTTCAGCCACTTACAATTAAAGCCCGGCAATTCCTCTCGCGCCGATAGTATTATGGCGGCATAGGCTATGGCTATAGTCATGCATCCGTCGGATGAATATATACCTCCAAAACCTCCAAAACCCCACATGAAGTTGAGTAGGCATACCGAGAGATAATAATATGAATGCGGCAGTTTTCGTATTATGTAGTATAGGTAAAGATAGAATCCTGTGACAACGATAAGCCCGAGCCATCCCATCTGTATATATACCTGCACCTGGCTAATCTCTACGACGGCAGATGCTTCTTCGGCAGCCTCTATGTCGGAATAGTATTCGTTCTCGAGAATATACTGATTTAAAGTAGTCTTTTTCGGATGGAGGAAACCGAGTCCGATAAACTCTCGGCCTTCGCGTTCAATAATATCCAACTTAGGCAAGATTTGGGCCATACGGCCAGACCCAAACTCGGCAATGTCTTCGTCATCAAACGCATTGAAAAGGTCGAAAAACTGGTCTACGCTCGATTTTATTCGTAGTTGCGATTGTTCAACCTCACCTTTGATTTGAGTGGGCAACATACCGTCTACGAAGTATAAACCAACAAGGAATACCACACTGCCCGCACCCCAGCGCAAGATTTGTTTAGCCTTGCCTTGAAATACAATATAGGTGACCAAAAAGCCAATGATTATGGTAAATGTCTGACAAGCGACAAACGACCCGATAAAGACCGTCCACTGCCACCATCGTAAACGATATGTACGAAGTAGAGGAATAAAGAATAATGCGTAAAAAAAGATGCTGGGTGGATAGATTCGATATATATTACCACTTAAAAGGTGTATAGCCGGCGAGAAAATCGTAGAACCGTTATTGCCGGTATCGTTGGGCAATAATATATGACCGCTGATAACGTATGCATCTAGGAGATAGAAAATAGCAATTATCAATGCGAAGGGCATCAGCTTGCGCAAAAAGACATCGAATTCAAATTTATGACCCGCAAACACTGCAAACGGAACAATGATGTAGAGTATCATCCAATACCTCGACATCATAAAGACCTGAATCTTTATATTTTCGACCGAGAGCAGCGCAATGACGAACATAAAGGCGATATAGACCGCTATTGCTATAAGTGTGCGTTTGAGTATGGGCGGTTTGCGCATTAAGAACCACAGTGCAATAGACACGGCCAATGGCAGATATCCTGTCGGCAGCTCGGGCGGCCAAAAACCGAATCCTCCCCAGAACAGGGTGAGCATTATCAGGAAGTTATATCTGTCGCGGCGCCATTGATAGAGAATGAATATGAGCGACACGGCTGCCATAGGATAAAGTAGCAGGCCGAAGAGGCTCAGGGTGAGCATATAGCACAACGGCAGCTTCCACCATCCTGGTTCGAGGGGAAGGTAGGGCTTTTCTCTTAGGGCAATGGTGGATGCCGCTGCGTTCATTGTCTATTTTTTGCGGCCGTAGCCGTAGGTTTTGTTGGCGGCTGAGCCGTTGATGACAAGTGAAAGTTTCTTTAGTCGGCGTTGTTCGTAAATTTCGTTGACTGCCACAAGGTCGGTCAGCGAGGTATAGTTGGCTCGGCATACATAGATGCTTGCATCGGCGATGCGGTCGAGTGTGAATGTGTCGCTGACAAGGCCGATAGGTGCGGTGTCGACTATGACATAGTCGTACATGCCTCGCAAGCGTGCGAAGAGGTCGTCGACTTTCTGAGATAGCAGCAACTCTGCCGGGTTGGGGGGCACCGGGCCGGCTACAATCACATCGAGCCCTTCTACGTCGTCGACATGGCTTATGAGCGAGTCGATGCTTATATCGTCCGACGACAGGTATTGCGTCAGGCCGAAGCGGGGCGAAATGTTGAGATATTCTGCAAGTCGAGGATTACGGATATCCATACCAATCAGCAACACTCGTTTATTGAGGAGTGCCAACGTGGCGGCAAGGTTGATAGAGATAAATGATTTGCCTTCGCCCGACGACGACGAGGTCATTAATACTACCTTGTCATCGGCACTGTTAAGCACGAATAGCAAGTTCGAACGCATGAGTCGGAAAAGCTCTGCCGTAGCCGATGTATCGTCGGCGGCAACGACAAGCTGGCGACCGCTGCGGTCGATACACATCTCGCCGAGTATGGGCACGTTGGTAATCTTTTCTACGTCCTGTCGTGTCTCAAAGCGGTTGTGTACTATCTTACGGATATAAATCCATACCGGAGGTATGATGATGCCGAAGAGGAATGCCAATATGGCTATAATCTTGTTGCTCAGTCCCAATGGCTCGCCGTATGTAAATGCCTGGTCAATAATCTGGCCCTTGGGCGTCGTATTGGCCATGAGCATGGAGTTTTCTTCGCGCGACTTGAGCAGGTACATATACAGCTCTTGTTGCACGGCTTGTTGGCGGTACATGTCGGTGTACTCGCGTGTGCTTTGAGGTACCCGGGTCAGGCGGTTGTCGGCAGCTCCGTATTCGCGTTCCAAGTCGTTGACGGCAATTTGTTGCTGCTGCAGCGCATTGTTTAGTGCCGACAATATGTTGGTGCGCGACGTGTTGATATGACTCTCGAGAGTCTTGAGGGCTGTGTTGTCGCCCTTGGCACTTTTCATCAGGTCGGTGCGGTACAATATGCGGTCATTGTAAGCCTCAATGGCTGCCTGCAGGCCTAAGTTATCAACCGTCATAGGTATCATTTCATATGCGTTGGCTGGCGTTTGGAGAAAATCGACTGTCATCCGCATAATTTCCTGCTGTGTGCGGGCTTTCAGCAGTTCAGTCTCGATTTCCGCTTTTTTCTCAGACTGGTATTTTATTTCGGCTCCGAGGTCTACGATGTCTTTACTTTCTTTATACTTCTGCATCTCGGCCTCGGTCTTGCTCAGGTCGGCACTGATGAGGGCAAGACGTTCGTCGATGAACTTTTCGGTCATCTCGCCCTGGGTATTCTTTTCGCGGAAGCCTCGCTGGTTGTATTGCGCTATGATGTCGTCAAGTACGGCCTCGCCATAGTCAGTGTTAGGGGTGTTGATACTGAGTTGTATCACATTACTCTTCTTATTGGCGATTTCGGCCATGACTTCTTTGGCCAGTTCTTCTGCCGCGCCATCATAACCGCTGACTGTAACTCGCGAGAACACGCTTTCTCCCGCCGGGCAATATTGTGTCTTCGACACAGTGAATTGTCCCACGGGGGTATCGATGGTAAACGGTAAGTTTACGCCTTCGGCTTCGGCAACGGTTTTGCGCTTGATTTTTGCTGAAATGTCGGCTTTGCCGTTTTTATCAAGGCTGATTTTGAATTGTATGCCCCGGCGCAGGGTATCTAACATCCCTGCCTGCGGCGTTACGTCAATGGGCCAATTGGGATATTCAAAAGTGGTGCGCAGAGGTTTGCGGCGCCAATAGTGCTTGATATTGAGGCCGAGGTCGCGCACAACGTCGCGATAGAGTGAGTGCGACGATACGATGAAAATTTCATCGTCTACCTTGCCGTCAGCACCAAAGAGCGAACTCAGTTCTCCCATCTTGGCCTCGAGGGGATTAGTTTCCTGTTCGGCAACGAGCAGGTTTGCCCTGACGGCATATTCGGGCTGTCTTACATAGATAAACAGCAGTGCAATTGCAAGGCAGACAACCACCGAGATTGCAAAGTAATACCACTTTTTGACATATTGGCGTACCAATGCGCCAAAGTCGATAAAATCTGATGATTTTGTTGCCATAATTATTTGACTGCAAGTGCAATGACGAGTGAAGCGATTACCGATGTCGCGCTAACGACGGTTGAAATCACTGATAATTTAAATGCGTTGTCCTGATTATATTTCGAGTTGGCCTGGCGAACTTTGTTGGGCGAAACGTATACATAGTCTTTGGGACGCAGATAGAAATATGGCGAAGTAAGGACGTCTGAACTGTTTAGGTCTACGTGTGCGTATTCCCGTTTCCCGTTGACCTCGCGAATAATTAGCACATTAGAGCGTTCGCCGTAAGGAGTCATATCTCCAGCCTGTGCTATTGCGTCGATGAGTGTAAGGCGTTGTCCGGCAATATGAACGGTTGTGGGGGTGTTGACCTCGCCGGCAACTGTCACATCGAAACTTAATAGCGATACCGACACTATGGGGTCTGTTACCGTGGCCGAGATACGGCCGGTGAGGTAGTCGCGAAGGCCCTCGGTAGTCATGCCGGCTACATGGATTTTGCCAAAGACGGGAAATAGGATGTCGCCCTCGCTGTCAACGCGGTATGTCTGCATACGGGGCGTGGTTGACTGGGCAAGTAGGTCACTTTTTGCAGGGTTGACGAATGGGACATTGAATTCCTCGGTCGCTGCCGGGCTCTTTGATGTTACGGTTATCATCAACTCGTCGTCGGGCTGGATAGTGGGCATATACTCGAGTACGGGTAGTTCGCCCGTGGGTTGTGACTGAAGGTCTACGAAATATGGCAGCGTTGTCTTCGAACTCGAGCATGATGCCAGCAAAAGGCATAGAGCCGAAAGCAGCAGCGGGGTCAGTATCTTCATGAAATCTTTATTTAGAGTGACGTAGAGATAACGTAGGTTTTTCAAAAATATTGTAAAAATGAGAATACATATCGTCTATACCGAGGCTCGACGGTAGAGGATTATGGCTATGATGGCATAGAGAATGTTGGGTATCCACATGGCTACGAATGCCGATGTGAGACCCGACAGGGCAAAGGTCTGCGTGATGGTCATAAATAGTATGTAGCTGAAACTCAGCACCAGGCCTATGCCGATGTTGAGGCCCATGCCGCCCTTGACTTTCTTGACCGACAGTGACATGCCGATTATGGTGAGGATAAAGGCTGCCGCCGTCATGGCGTAGCGGCGTTCTTGCTCTACCTCGAAGCTCTGTATGTTTGCCACGCCGCGACCTTTTTGGCGGCGGATATACTCCGACAGCTCGGGCGAGGTCATTTTTTCGTGGTCGACGACCGATATGAGGAAGTCGCGAGGCTCGAACGCTATGGTGGTGTCGAGGCTGCGGCCCTTGTCGATATATTCGCGGTTGTCGCGGAAGTCGCGTATCACATAGTCGCGTACTGTCCAGCTATATAGTGTGTCCCAGCGGATGCTTTGGGCCGTCAGGCGCGAGGTGAGGCGTTTGTTTTCGTCGAATGACTCGAGTGAGAATTTATAGCCTGTCTTGCTCAGATTGTCGTAGCGGTTCATGTAGGCTATCTGTCCGGGGGCGACCATGAGCATGATGTTCGAGCCGTAGTCTACGCGCTTGTTCTTTACGTAGGTGTTCTGGTAGTTTATGCGCTTGACGTTTGCCGGGGGTATGACGTAGGCACTTAGGACGAACGTCGCGGCGGCGATGACTGTCGCGCCTACCAAATAGGGCCTTAGAAGGCGCCTAAAGCTCATTCCCGTCGACAGCATGGCGATAATCTCGCTGTCCTGCGCGAGTTTCGAGGTAAAGAATATGACGGCTATAAAGGTAAATAGCGGCGAGAACTGGTTGGCGAAGTAGGGCAGGAAGTTGAGGAAATAGTCGAAGATTGTGGCTTTGAGGGGCGCCTTGACAAATGAGTCGAACTTCTCGTTGATATCAAACATCACCACAATCGCCAGCAACAGGATGATGGCGAATATGTAAGTGCCGAGGAACTTGCGGATGATGTATCGGTCGAGAATTTTAAACACGGTGTCGATGTTTTGATTTGCAACTATAGCCTGCGCGACAGTTTTGCCACCATCTCGGTTTTCCACTCATGGAAGTCGCCGGCCTTGATGTGCTTGCGGGCTTCGCCCACGAGCCACAGGTAGAAGGCCAAATTGTGAATCGAGGCTATCTGGAGGGCAAGTAGCTCGTTGGCGATGAAGAGGTGGCGTACGTATGCCTTGGTGTAGACCCTGTCGACATACGAGGGGCCGTCGGGCCACAGGGGGCTGAAGTCGTCGGCCCACTTGGCGTTGCGCATGTTCATGGTCCCCTCAGGGGTAAAGAGCATGCCGTTGCGGCCGTTGCGAGTGGGCATCACGCAGTCCATCATGTCTACGCCTCGGTCTATGGCCTCGAGAATGTTGACCGGGGTGCCGACGCCCATCAGGTAGCGCGGCTTGTCGGCGGGAAGCACGTCGTTGACAACCTCAATCATTTCGTACATCACCTCGGCCGGTTCGCCCACGGCGAGGCCGCCTATGGCATAGCCGTCGGCGTTGAGGCCCTTGGCATGTTCGGCGGCCTCGACGCGCAGGTCGGGATAGGTGCAGCCTTGTACGATGGGGAAGTACGACTGGTAGTGGCCATAGAGGGGCTCGGTAGCCTTGTAGTGTGCCCATCCGCGTTCGAGCCAGCGTTTGGTCAGGTCGAGCGAACGGCGTGTATAGGCACGGTCCGACGTGCCGGGGGCGCACTCGTCGAGGGCCATCATGATATCCGAGCCTATGGTGCGTTGTATGTCTACCACGTTCTCGGGGGTGAAGAGGTGCTTCGAGCCGTCGATATGGCTGCGGAAGTGGGCTCCTTCCTCGGTGAGCTTGCGGTTGCTGCTGAGCGAGAATACCTGGAAGCCGCCGCTGTCGGTGAGGATGGGACGCTCCCAGCCGTTGAACTTGTGCAGGCCTCCGGCGCGGTGTATTACGTCCATGCCGGGCCGGAGGTAGAGGTGGTATGTGTTGCCGAGTATGATTTGCGCCTTGATGTCGTCGCGCAGCTCGTGGAGGTGCACGCCTTTGACTGTGCCTGCCGTGCCGACGGGCATAAAGATGGGTGTTTCTATCGGCCCGTGGTCGGTCTCAATCAGGCCGGCGCGTGCCTGGCAGTCGCCGCATGTGGCCTCAAGGGTAAATTTCACTTTGTTCTGGCTTGGGAGGGTTTAAAACAGCTTGTCGGGGTATACGCCGGCGTCGTGGAGGGCCTTGAGGTTGGCTACGACAGTGGGACGGTCTTCGGGGTATGTGACGCCAAACCAGCGCGAGGTCGTGGTGAGAACGTCGACACTTGCCTCGCCGCCTTTGACGAGCTTGTCGACAACCGAGGGAATGAAGAACTCGCTCTTGGGCTTGTCGCCGTATTTTGTCAGGAACTTGACAAATTCACGGGCGCTATAGTCGAAGTAGTCGGGTGTAAAGCCCCAGAGGTTCATCGACACGGGGGTCTCGGCATCGATGTGGGCCGGATTGCCGTCGGCATCGGTATAGGTGATGTTATGGTCGGCATCATAGCTCAGGGCGGTGCGCTCGACCACGTCGGCGAGTTTGCCGTCGCTGTCGACGGTGCAAACGCCACGGCTTACCGAACCGTTCTCGGTCATGGTGTTGCCGAGCTTGAAGGCTACCATGCAGTAGCGTCCTTTCGACCCCTCGGGCAGGGCTGTGAGCTGACGTGCCATGACCTCGAATGCGTCGCGGCCATAGAAGTCGTCGGCATTTATGACCGCGAAGGGCTCGTTGATGGCCCTGGCACCCATGAGTATGGCGTGGTTGGTACCCCACGGCTTGGTGCGGCCTTCGGGCACGGTGAAGCCTTCGGGGAGGGCGTCGACAGACTGGAATACGACCTCTACGGGCACATGACCCTGATATTTGCTGAGGATTTTATCGCGGAAATCGGCCTCGAAATCGTGGCGGATAACAAATACGACTTTGCCAAAGCCGGCCTGCAGGGCGTCGTAGATGCTATAGTCCATGATGGTCTGGCCCTGTGGCCCTACGCCGTCGAGCTGTTTGAGGCCGCCGTAGCGGCTGCCCATGCCGGCAGCAAGAACGTATAATGTCGGTTTCATGATTTTACATTTTATGATTAGCGGCCACAAAATTACGCAAATTCCGCCACATATCAAAACATCAGCCCAAGGCGCGTGTCTGATAAGAGGAAACATAATGAAAAAAAGATAAAAGGG
>VSPF01000131.1 GCA_009775195.1 Muribaculaceae bacterium | reverse complement strand
CCTCCTCCCTTTTACTTCCTCCCCCTTCCCCTCCTCTCTTCCCCCACTACACCCACTATGTGTATAAGAGACAGAACTAATATTCTTTAACTAAGATGAAGAAGTGTCGAACATTTATTCGATAACAGGCGTTAATAATTCAGATTATAAAAATAGAGACAATCAACAAACACAAAAACAATATAACCAAAACAAGTATGAACACTGCCCCTCTTCAAGGAATCAAAGTAGTCGACTTCACCAATGTGCAGTCAGGCCCGTCATGTACACAGCTTCTGGCTTGGCTCGGCGCCGAGGTCATCAAAATAGAACGTCCCGGCACTGGCGACGCCACACGTAACGAACTCCAGTTCGACCCCGCGTGCCCCAGCTACTACTTCTTACAGCTCAACTCTGACAAAAAATCCCTCGCCCTCGATGCCGCCACACCCGACGGCAAGGACATCCTCACACGCCTTATCAAAGAGGCCGATATCTTTATCGAGAACCTCCACCCCGGTGCCATGGACAAGCTCGGCTTTAGCTGGGAGGTCGTACACAAGCTCAATCCGCGCTGTATCTACGGCACTATCAAGGGCTTCCCTCTGAGCTCACGTTTCGCCGACCTCAAGGCATACGAGCCTGTAGCACAGGTTACAGCCGCCGCCGCATCGACCACCGGTTGGTGGGAAGGCGACAACGCCGTGCCCACCCAGTCGGGCGCTGCCCTCGGTGACTCTAACACCGGTATGCACATGACCATCGGCCTGCTTGCCGCTCTTGCACAGCGTCAGCGCACAGGCGAAGGATGCTACGTATATCAGTCGATGCACAATGCATGCCTCAACCTGTGCCGTATCAAGACCCGCGACCAGTTGACTCTCGACCGCATCGGTTATCTGACACAGTTCCCCCAGTACCCCAACGAGAAATTCGGCGACTTCGTGCCACGTTCGGGCAACCAGGAAGGTTCGGGCGTGCTCGGTTGGACATACAAGTGCAAAGGTTGGGAAAGCGACCCCAATGCCTACGCATACATCATCTTCCAGCGTGGTGCCAAAGATTTCGAAAAAGCATGCGCCGCCTTCGGTTTCGAAGACTGGCTCACCAACCCCGACTTCAACACCGCCGACGCACGCGACAGACATAAACAAGAAATCTACGCACGTGTGCAGGCTTGGGCTATCAACAAAGATAAATTCGAAGTTGTGAAGCTGCTCGCCCCCGCCGGCGTGCCCTGCGCCCCCGTACTGTCGACCAAGGAAATCATGGACGACCAGAGCCTCTACGACGGCAACACGCTCGTCAAAATCAACCAGGGCGGCAAGGTCGGTGAATTCGTGACCGTCGGCGTACCTTTCACAATGTCGAACTACCAGCCTACCTACGGCCCGTGCCCCGAACTCGGCGGCAACACCGACGAAGTGCTTACCTCGCTGGGCTACACGGCAGAGCAGATAGCATCGTTCAAGGCAAACGGCACTACGGCCCCGATGCCCAAACCGGCTGCCACAGACGCTAAGAAATAAACTATACAAGGTTAAGGGTCGGGGCCTTGGGCACTGACCCTTAATTTTATTTTTACGACGACTACTACTAAAAATCCAAAAATCACTATGGCAACAACAACAAGCGGCGGGTGCAACTGCGGCAGCAAGGAAACACCGGCCACCCCCACATATCCCGAACAAGTTACCGGAATGGATATACTGGTACGCGCCCTCAAGACTGTCGGCATCGACACGATGTACGGCCTCGTGGGCATACCTGTGACCGAATTAGCCTATCTGGCGCAGGCCCGTGGCATACGCTTTGTGGGCTTCCGTCACGAGCAGCAGGCAGGCATGGCCGCCGCAACCCACGGCTACCTTACGGGCAAGCCCGGCGTCTTGCTGACAGTATCGTCGCTCGGATTTATGAACGGCCTCACCGCCACAACCAATGCCACCGTCAACTGCTACCCGATGATACAAATTAGCGGTTCGTCGGTGCGCGAACCCATCGACCTCGAACAAGGCACTTACGAGGGCCTCGACCAGCTAAATGTAGCCAAGGGTCTTGTCAAAGCCGCCTACCGCGTCAATAAGCCCGAAGACATCCCCACAGCAGTGGTCCGCGCATACCGCGCCGCCATCTCCGGTCGTCCCGGCGGTGTATATCTCGACGTGACCACCCCGTGCCTCGGCGCAATCATGGACAAGGCCGATGCCGACAAGCTGTTCTACCAGCCCGTAGACCTGTGTCCGGCCATGCCGCCAGCCGCAGAGGCCGTGGCAAGGGCTGCCGACATGCTTGCCGCCGCCAAGAAGCCGGCAATCATCATAGGCAAAGGTGCTGCCTACGCACGTGTCGAAAGCCAGCTCAAACAACTCGTCGACACCACAGGCATACCCTACTACCCCATGTCGATGGCAAAGGGCGTATTACCCGATACTGGCGCACTGAGCGCGTTGTCGTGCCGCTCGACTATCATGGAGGAAGCCGACGTGGTTATCCTCGCCGGCGCACGCCTCAACTGGCTGCTTTCGCGCGGACATGGAAAATGGAGTCCCGACACCAAGTTTATACAGCTCGACATCGACCCGACCGAGATTGACTGCAACCGCGCCATCGCCGCACCGGTAGTGGGCGACCTGGCAAGCTCGCTCGACGCCCTCATCGATGCAATGTCGACGCGCAAAATGAGCATGGACCCCACATGGGTACCGGGGCTACAGGCTCAAACCAAAGAAAAGAACGCCAAGTTTGCCACACGCCTCACGGCCAATGCCGCCGTCGAACCAATGGACCACTGGACTGCCCTCGGCGCAATCAAACCTATCATGGAGTCAAATCCTGATGTAATCCTCGTCAACGAGGGCGCCAACACGCTCGACGATACCCGCGACACCATCGACATGTCGCTGCCGCGCCACCGTATCGACTGTGCCACATGGGCAATCATGGGAATGGGCATGGGCTCGGCCGTCGGTGCCGCCGTGGCTACCGGCAAGAGCGTAGTTGCCATAGAGGGTGACTCGGCATTTGGTTTCTCGGGAATGGACTTCTCTACAATCTGCCGCTTCAACCTGCCTGTCACCGTGGTTATCTTCAACAACGGCGGTATTTACAACGGTATAGGCGTCAACATGGCCGGCACTTCAGACCCGGCACCGACCACTCTCGACGTGCGTGCCCGCTACGATAAACTCGGTGACGCCTTTGGTGCCACGACATACTACGTGACCACGCCCGGCGAACTGTCCAAGGCCCTTACCGAGGCTATCGCGTCGCGCAAGCCCTGCCTCATCGACGTACAGCTCGCAGCAGACTCCGGTAAAGAATCGGGACACATAGGATACCTCAATCCCGCAGCTCTCGAAAAAATAACCGTATAAAATTCATGATTGCCGGCCCAGCATACTGCATGGTGACAGCAGGGCCGGCAATCCTACAAGTTTCATCTATTTTTAATCTTTTTCCCAAACCCCAGTTACTATGCTACACATCATTCTTTACGCCATCGTGCCGATTTTCGTGGTCATGGCTTTAGGTTATTTTTCGGGAAAGAAAGGCGCATTTTCGGGTGCTGATGCCAAAATTCTTAATAAGGTGGTGCTCAATTATGCCTTACCGGCAGCATTGTTTGTGTCGATAGTAAAGGCCAACAGGGCCATGCTTTCGGCTGATATAAAGCTTACCGTCATCTCGTTTACCGTGCTTCTGGCATGTTTCTTCCTGGTATATTTCGTGTTCAGGATGTATAAGAGCAACACCAAGGGCGACGCTGCCGTCTCGGCCCTGATTAGCGGTTCGCCTACAATCGGCTTCCTCGGTTTCGCCGTGCTCGAACCTATTTTCGGTACCTCCGCCGCCGTGGGACTCGTCATCGCCATCGTGTCAATCGAGGTCAACGCCCTCGGCATACCTATCGGCCTCTGCCTGCTCAACTCGGGCAATGCCCAGGCAGCCGCCCTCAACGGAGGCAAAAAGCCTAACCCCTGGATGCCTGTCGTCAACGCACTGAAGCAACCAGTGGCATGGGCGCCTATCCTCGCAGTAATCCTGGTACTTTGCGGTGTGAAATGGCCGGCAGAACTCGACCCGTCGTTTACCCTCCTTGCCGGTGCCAACGCATCTGTCGCCGTATTCGCCGCCGGTATCACATTGTCGTCGGTAAAAATAACCATCAACGGCCAGGTGTGGATGGGCACATTCCTCAAACTTATTATCATGCCACTGGCTATACTTGCCGTCGGACTGCTCTTCCACATGGAGGCTGTCAACCTCAAGATGCTCGTAGTCTGCGCAGCCCTGCCACCTGCCTTCTCGGGTATCATCATCGCCAGCCGCTACAACACCTATGTGGCTACCGGAACATCGTCGCTGGCTATATCTACACTGCTCTTCATGGCTACCTGCCCGATGTGGATATGGATTACCGACAAAGCATTGCAAATATTTGGATAACGAAACATAAAACACACAAAACGGGCGAGGCCACGTGGCCACGCCCGTTTTTATTTTGTAAAGGCTGAAAGTCCAAAGCTTAAGAAAGTTCGGTTCCAAAATAAGTATCCAGAGTCCTAAACTCTAAACCTTAAACTCTAAACTCTAAACCAAATCACTTGCCGAAATAACGGTTGTAGAGACCCTGGAAGCCCTGGCCGTGACGAGCCTCGTCTTTGGCCATCTCGTGCACGGTGTCGTGGATAGCGTCGAGGTTGAGCTCTTTGGCACGTTTGGCAATACGCATCTTGTCGGCGTTGGCACCGGCCTCGGCAGCCATGCGCTTCTCGAGGTTGGTCTTGGTGTCCCATACCATCTCGCCGAGGAGTTCGGCAAACTTGGCAGCATGCTCGGCCTCTTCCCAAGCGTAGCGCTTGAAGGCCTCGGCAACTTCGGGGTAGCCCTCGCGGTCGGCCTGGCGGCTCATGGCAAGGTACATGCCGACCTCGCTGCACTCGCCGTTGAAGTGGGCGGTGAGGTCGTCAATCATCTGCTGGTCGCAGCCCTTGGCCACGCCGATTTCATGCTCGGTCACGAACTGCAGCAGGGCGGTCTGGTCGAGTTCTTTGAATTTGCTTTTGGGAGCGCCGCACTGGGGGCACTTCTCGGGAGCTTCGTCACCTTCGTGGATATAACCGCAAACGGTGCAGATAAATTTCTTTTTCATTTTGGTATATAAGTAGATTGTTTGTAAGTGCTTTATGTATTATAAGATTTAAATTATAGCGCTCAAGGAACGCTTTAAACTTAAACTTTAAACTTAAACTTTAAACTCTAATCTCAGGCAATAATGCCGTGGTTCTTGAATACCTTGGTAATCTTGTCGAGGGCATACTCCACCTGCTCGGGCGTGTGCGTGGCCATGAGCGAGAAACGGATGAGCGTGTCCTGGGGTGCTACGGCCGGCGACACCACGGGGTTGACAAAGATACCCTCGTCGAGAAGGTCGCGCGTGATGGCAAAGGTCTTGAAGTTATCGCGGATAAAGAGCGGGATAATAGGGGTCGAAGTATTGCCGATTTCGAAACCACGGCTGCGGAAGCCTTCGAGGGCGATATTGGTGAGCTTCCACAGGTTCTCCTGCAGCTCGGGCTCCTCAATCATGATGTCGATAGCCTTGAGGGCGGCGGCGGTAGAGGCCGGGGTGATGCTGGCGGTGAAGATATACGAGCGCGAATGGTGGCGCAGGTAATTGGTAATCTCCTTGTCCGTAGCGATAAAGCCGCCCAGCGAGGCAAACGACTTCGAGAAAGTGCCCATCACCAGGTCTACATCGTCGGTGACGCCGAAATGGTTGCAGACACCGCGTCCGCCGGTACCGAACACACCAATCGCGTGGGCCTCGTCGACCATCACTGATGCGTCGTATTTCTTGGCAAGACGCACGATTTCGGGCAGGTTGGCAACGTCGCCCTCCATCGAGAACACACCGTCGGTAACGATTAGTTTCACCTTGTCGGGCTCGCACTGCTGCAACTGCTTCTCGAGCGAGGCCATATCGTTGTGCTTGTACTTGAGCGACTTAGAGAACGACAGGCGGCGACCCTCGATAATCGAGGCGTGGTCTTGCTCATCCCAGAGGATATAGTCTTCGCGACCTGTAAGGGTCGATACCACACCCAGGTTTACACCGAAGCCGGTCGAATAAATCATAACATCCTCTTTACCGATATATTCGGCTATACGCTGCTCGAGCTTCTTATGTAGGTCGAGGGTACCGTTGAGGAACGGCGAACCGGCGCAGCCTGTGCCATACTTACGTGTTGCCTCGATAGCCGCCTCTTTGATTCGCGGGTCGTTGACAAGGCCGGTATAGCAGTTCGAACCGAACATCAGTACCTTGCGGCCGTTGATTATCACCTCGGGGTCTTGCTCCGACGAGATGGCACGGAAATAGGGATATACGCCCGCTGCTTTGGCTTCTTGGGGTGCTGTATATTTTGAAAGCTTAGTCTGTAAGAGTTTCATATAGCTGGCTAATGATTGGTCATGCGGGCTTGTGGACCCTCTTGTTTTATTAACATGCAAAGTTAGGAAATATTGTCGGAAAATTTAGCCTCTTTTACATTTTTTCACACCACGACCGATATTATCGTGCTTTAGACCGGATGGCACAAGACTAACTCATTATGCCTTCTATCCACCAAGCTCATCTATAATCTTTCTATCAGGCATAATACTATTATTAGCCGCATGGCGGCAATTCGGCTGCGTGGCAGCCTGAGGTTTGTAGCCTATGGTGAGAACTCCGCAGGTGTTCGCAGCCATAGGTGACAATATATGGATAATCATGGCGCTGCATAGCTGCGCAACTTGGGGTGACCTGTGGCAATGGTGTTGCACAGCTGACGCAGCGCCACATACATCCACGATATATTTCCTATGGTTACGAACACCTACGGAGTTCTCACCATAGGCTATGACCTTTGGCTGCCATGCAGCCGCTGTACCGCTAACACGGCAATTGAAACTGTAAGAGTCGTGCTTAAATTCATCTTTCGAAATTGTCTTGAAAATTGTTTGGTTGAAAGGAAAATAATCGCTAATTTTGTCGTCGCAGACTGCATCGCAGGCCACGCCAGTGGGGAGTGGTTCGTCAGAGCCAAGTCCGGACAGGGGGCATGTGAGGCGGGATGTAATAAACATAATAAGAAGGCGTTTATCCGCGCTGATTCTTGACACCTTGAAATTCTCGCAAAATTTCTTATTGAAGTCAAGGATTTGGCAACGGTAGATGCCCGCGGATATGTAATTATCTTGCTTCCGGCACATTCGAGAGAAACAGTGCCGGATGTACTGATTGCATATACTGGCGTGGGCTTCTGCAGTTGCCGTCCGACTTCAATAGGGCAATGCGAGAAGCCTCAAGGTGTAGGACGGTAACAGATACAGATTCCTACGCTTTTTTCGTCTAAACCAATCTAACGCCAACGAGGGGATGACCGAGGCACATAATATTATATATGAAGTTAAGATTACTCTTGATGCTTCTTGTGATGCTGCTGCCATCCGGCATCCTTGCCCGCGACTTCACCTACACCTACCAGGGCCAAACGCTCAAATACACGGTAATCGATGAGATAGCAAAAACCTGTATGACGAGGGAGGGGTACTATAATGGTAACCGCTATCTCCCAGGCAATGAGTGTACTGGCAATGTCACAATACCATCCAAAGTGACGGATGGCGTAAATGAATATAGGGTTACGACAATTGGTTCGAAAGCTTTTTATGAGTGCGCCGGTTTGTTATCAGTAAGCATTCCCAATTCCGTTAACTTAATTGGTTCGAATGCTTTTTATGGTTGCAACAATTTGTCATCTGTCAATATTCCCAACTCCGTTACTACCATTGGATTTTCTGCTTTTCGCGCTTGCCGCAGTTTGACATCGATTGTCATTCCGAAATCCGTCACATCAATTGGTTCAGGTTCTTTCAGTGGTTGCAGCGGATTGACATCGGTTGACATTCCCAACTCAATCACCTCAATTGATGAAAATACTTTTAATGGATGCAGTAGTTTGACCTCGGTGAACATTCCCAACTCCGTCACCACGATTGGTAAAAATGCATTCTCATATTGTACGAATCTAAATTCAGTATATATAACAGATTTAAATTCTTGGTGTAATATTAATTTTGGCGATTATAGTTCCAATCCATTGCATTTTGCACATCGACTGTTTT
>VSPF01000130.1 GCA_009775195.1 Muribaculaceae bacterium | reverse complement strand
TAATAACTGTGAATATTTGCTGCAAAGTTAACCTTTTATTTTGCAACTGCAAATCTAATAGGAGGTCCCAGCTCCTACATTAGCTACAGTTAGACACAACTGAATATGCACCGGCATTTCGGCTTGACCCCAAAAAAAGTCCTCGAAGAGGACGCTCCTGTTGTTAACCCCATGATTATTCATGGGGTGGTATGAACAGTAAAGAAAAAGAGTATCCTTGGAGAGGATGCCGTATATATACATCGCAACCTCTCCGAGGTCATTTTATCGTAGGCGCCTCAGACTCCCCGCCAATGATGGCGGGGTTACCCACAAAAGCGTCGTCTCCGACGACTTGCGATACTTAAATTACTAATAATATTGTTATTTGCATTTGTCAAACCATAACCTATAACCAAAAGACTACTAACAGTGAGCAAGTCATAGACTTGCAAAACTTGAATTAAAGATAAATTGTGAATTTTATTAAAAAACCGTCGCCTGTACGAGTGCAAAAGTTTAGCCGCTAAATGCAAAAATCGGAAGTTAAAGTTTAAATTATGTTAATGTTTGAGCCAAATGATGCATAGTTTAAAAACTTTATTTAAATTTGGCATCGACTAAGGGTGCGATGTGCGCCCTTAGTTAAAACTTTTTTAACTAAAAAGGTGATAATACGAAACTTAAACAAACATAATCGACTAACTAAACCCTAAAACTGCCCGGCACAGCAAAACACACCCAAAAAAACGACTCCCCCCTCATATACCGAACTCAGTAACAACAAACCCAATCAAGCCCGAGGGCCGCAAGGCACGACGGCGACATAAAACCGAGAATTAATCACTATCATCAAACTTCTATGAGAAAGCATCTTTATCTGACAATGCTTCTTTTGGCCGGAACGCCCGCGCTTGGTACATTCCAGGCACAGGCCAACCCCGAGCCGCAAGTGCAAGGTCAAGCGGCTACCACTATCACTGGTACCGTGCTTGATGAGAACAACGAGCCCGTCATCGGCGCCTCTGTAGTGCAGAAAGGCGTTAGTGGCAACGCCGTGGCTACCGACGCCTTCGGCCACTTCAAATTGCGCGTACCCCTGGGCGCACCTCTTATGGTGAGCTATGTGGGTTACAAGACTATCGAGATTAAAGCTGCTCAAGACCTTACAGTCTACCTCGAGCCTACATCTGAGATGCTCAACGAACTCGTGGCTGTCGGCTACGGTTCGCAGAAACGTGCCAACCTCACCGGCGCTGTTGCCACTGTCGATGTTGCACGCACAATGGATAGCCGCCCAGCCACTGACGTAGCCAAGGCTCTTCAGGGCGCGGTTCCCGGTCTTACCATCACCTCGGCCAATGGTAGTATCGAGGGTAGCCCAACTATAAATATCCGTGGTACAGGTACACTTTCTAACAGCCACACCTCTTCTCCCCTTATCGTTGTCGACGGCGTGCCTGTCGATGATATGAGCTTCCTCAACCCTGAGGATATTGCAGAAATTTCAGTACTTAAGGATGCTGCCTCTTCTGCTATCTATGGTTCCCGAGCTGCTTTCGGTGTAATCCTTATAACAACAAAAACTGCCAGCGCTCAAGACCGTGTAAGTGTCAATTATACTAATAACTTTGGTTGGGGTAGCGCAACACGCCTGCCTGAGTTTAACACCACGGTCGATGACCTCAAGCTGGGTTTGGCCAACACCAATCCCGGTACTGAGTATGAAATTTTTGGTATGTACTACGCCGATTTGCTTCCTTTTGCCGAGGCATGGCAGCAGCAGCATGGAGGTAAAAAATATACTGATATAGTCGAGCTTCATCCTTTCCAGGATTGGAATAATGTCGGAGACTATTGGTTCCCTAACGGGGCAAGTACTTTACCTGCCGGAAATCCTAACGTTCCTGCTGACTTTTTGATGAAATCTGGTGGTTATCTTAGCTATGCCGACTGGGATGTTGCAAAGACTCTTTTCCGCACGGCACCATCAAGCAAACATAACATCAGCGTTGAAGGTACAAGCGGACGCACTAATTATCGAATGAGCTTCGGCTATGATTCTAAAGAAGGACTGCACCGTCAGAACCCAGACAAGCTGCATCGTTACATGGCAAACGCTACCATCAATACTCAGATTTTTAAATGGTGGACTGCTGGGGCACGCTTGTCGTTCAGCGACCGCGAATATATGTCGGTTAACGAGGAAGGCACTGGCGCTCGTCGTAATTCATACCAGTACATGTGGCGCTTCCCGTCGTACTTCGAGAACTATGGATATGTCAACGACGAAGAGGGAAATCCTCGTCAGTTCCGCAATACAGCCGGTCTCCGCTCTAACATGCCTCAGGATAAAACAGTGACGACTCAGACCCGTTTGCAGGCATACAGCATCTTCCGACCGGTCAAAGGTCTCACACTTCAGGCTGACTTCACTTACAGCCTTCGCAACCAGAACAGCGATGATACTGCTATACCATACACTGTATGGACAAACTGGAGCCATCCTAAGAACAGTTTCTCGACCTATAGTCCGTTTAACCAAACTTCATCGTTTGCAGCCCAAAGCAATTACCGCGATGTTATGTGGACTGCCAATGTATTCGGTACATACGACTTGACCGTTGCCAACGACCATAATATCAAGGTTATGCTCGGCTGGACGGCTGAAGAAGAACAATACAAATATTTCTATGCTAAGCGTACAGGTCTTGTCGACTATAATTTGCCGAACATTAACCTTACCGATGGCACGACTTATACAGTAAGTGGCAACAACTGGCATCGCGCTACTACAGGTTTCTTTGGCCGTATCAACTACGACTACAAGGGAATTTACCTGTTAGAACTCAACGGTCGTTACGACGGTTCGAGCCGTTTTCCGGCTGCTGACCAGTGGGCATTCTTCCCCTCGGGTTCGGTTGGTTATCGCTTTAGCGAAGAGAACTACTTCCAGCCTCTCAAGTCCTGGTGGAGCAATGGTAAAGTGCGTGCATCTTACGGCCATATCGGCAATGAAGCTGTAGGTGATAATATGTTCCTTTCTACAGTATCGCGTATTGCTAACAATTCAGCTACTGGTTATGCCAACTGGCTCAACGGTAATCAGTACATGGTCATGTACAACATGCCTACCCTTGTCTCCTCAAGCCTTACATGGGAACGAATCGTAACCACTGATGTAGGTTTCGACCTCGGTTTCTTTGACAACAGTCTCAATGTAAGTTTTGACTGGTATCAGCGCGATACCAAGGATATGCTTGCCCCGGGACAGGCACTTCCTAATGTGCTTGGTGCTCCGTCTCCTTACCAGAACGCTGGTTCACTCCGTACTCGCGGTTGGGAACTGACTCTTAACTGGAATCATAGTTTCGGTGATGCCGACGTATACGCTACATTTAATATTGGTGATGCCCGTACCAAAATTACCAAGTGGCACGACTCTACTGGCTTGATTTATTCCTTCCTTCCCAGGAATAATAACTATACAGAAGGTCAGTATTTCGGTGATATCTGGGGCTTTGAGACCGACCGTTACTTCACGCTCGATGACTTCAATAAAGTTACTGCCGACGACGGTAGCGTAAGCTATCAGCTAAAGGACAATATTGCAGACCAGTCATACCTACAAAACGGTAACTTTGTTTACGGCCCCGGTGATATTAAATTTGTAGACCGTAACAATGACGGCAAAATTGATGCCGGAGACCGAACCATAGCAAATCATGGCGACCTCAAGGTTATCGGCAACGCGATGCCACGATATGAGTATTCATTCCGTCTCGGTGGTGCATGGAAAGGCTTCGACCTCGACCTCTTCTTCCAGGGAGTAGGTAAACGAAACATGTGGGCTACCGGTTCAACCATCATTCCAATGGCTCAAGGTGACCACGGAACATTTACTAACCAACTCAGCTACAATAAGATTGTATACGGTTCGAATGGCGAACTCACCACTTGCGAAATTAGTCAGGATAACGAATATCCTCGCATGTATTCTGGAGGTGGTACAGCAGGTAAAATTGGGGGTATCGGTAATGGTAACTACAACTTCTATCCCCAAGACCGTTATTTGCTCAATATGAGCTATCTCCGTCTGAAAAACATCACTTTCGGATACACTCTTCCATATAATATCACTAAGAAAGCGCTTATTCAGAAAGCACGTGTTTACTTCTCTGCCGACAATGTATGCTTCCTCCACAACGGTGCTGGCAAATATCAGCTCGACCCCGAAATGGTTACTGCTGCTGGCAGCTCTATCCAGGGCTATAATGACGGAGTTGCTACATTCGGTCGTACAATTCCTTTGCAGCGTGTGTTCTCGTTCGGCGTTCAGGTAACTCTCTAAACTCCTAAATTAAGAGTCCAATGAAAAAAATATATATCATCGGTGCGCTGGCAGTTGCCGGCATGTCGCTCAACGGATGTTCCGATTTTCTGAACGACAACCGTTATCCGCTGTCTTCTCAGACCGCAAATCCTGAGTTCTGGAGTAATCCGGTGAATGTCCAGAATCAGGTTAATACTTTCTATAACGATTTCACTGGCTATGGTAATGGCACTGGAAGTGGTACGTTCTACTTCTCTACTCTGAGCGATGACCAGTGCGGACGACGAGATTTCTCCGACTGGACATTCAAAGATGTGCCTCCTTCGTCGACTTCCTGGAGTGCTCCTTACGAAGAGATTCGTCGCGCCAACCTCGTTATCGAAGGCGTTGAAAATTCTTCTCTGAGTGCCGCAGATAAAGAAAACTTCTTAGGTATAGCCCGTATGTATCGTGCAAGAGGTTACTTCGATTTGGTACGCCGTTACGGCGATGTTCCACTGATTAAGATACCTCTTGACCCGTCGGATGATGCTGAACTCTATGGCCCTCGCACGCCTCGTAACGAAGTGATGGACTTCATTATCGAAGACCTTGATTATGCTATAGAGCATATTGCTACAACTTCATCGAAGACGACTTTCAGTGCTGACCTTGCTCAAGCGATGAAGGTAGAGGTCGGCATCTACGAAGGAGCTTATGCCTGGTATCATCAAAACGATGCCGCACGCAAGGCCGAATATTATGGATATGCAGTTACTGCGGGTGAGGCTATAGCTTCGAAATACCCCATTTGCAATGACTACACCAGCCTCTACAAGAGTATGCGTACTGCTCAAGAGAAGCCCAAGGACATAGAGGGAACTCCTTATCCTCTATACGACGCACTCGAAAGCAACACGGAAATAATTTTCATGAAAGCTTATGAAAAAGACGTGTTTATGCATTCGATTATTGACTACTCTTCCGCTTCCGATGGTATTGCGGGTCTCACAAAAGATGCTTTCGACAGCTACCTTTTCAAAGATGGTCTGCCTGCTGCGTCGACTACTCTTGACAAATCTGATGCAGGTGAGGCTGTTGGTAATAATGCAGTAAGCATCCAAAAACTTCTTGATGTCCGCGACCAGCGTTTAGCCATGACTACTTATCCTAATATTTTCTTTAACGGTATGACATGGACTGGTCCAAATACGGCTCCTATGTATTCTCGTTCGGGTTATGGCGTAAGTAAGTATGACAATTGGTATATACCCACTGGTGAGGCTACGACCGCAAACAAGGGCTATAATTGCGCTCCACTTTATTGGGGTGCTCGCCTCTATCTTGCTATCGCAGAAGCCAAGGCAGAGCTCGGTACAATCACCGACGACGACCTTACCAAATACATCAAACCGCTCTATGACCGCGCCGGTATCAGCGATGCCCATCTTACCGTCGCAGGGCTTAATGCTATCGCAGACCCTGCAAATGACATGAATGTGTCTTCACTGATTTGGGAAATTCGTCGTTGCCGTCGTTGCGAACTTATCATGGACGATAATATTCGTTATTGGGACCTCGTGCGCTGGCATCAGCTTGATAAACTTGATACCACAACGAATCCGGATATTGTCCTTGGTGCTAACATCAGTACTGCACCTGTTACACCTTCGGAAGTAACGGGCAACTATCTCAACTGCTCTTATGGTCAGACACGTAAGTTTGACAATAAGTATTACTTCTATCCTGTACCTTCTGAGCAGATTCGTCTCAACAAGAACCTTACCCAGAACCCCGGTTGGTGATAATTTAACCTAAATATAGAAAGCGCGGCCTTGTCGGTCGCGCTTTTTTTGTACCTTTGACTCCGTCTTAGATACTTCCGCTCGGCAAATTCAAAATAAATTTTGATTTGCTCTCGACTTGTTCGTATCTTTGTGTTTTGTAATCGGCGGACGCGATTAATCGCGTCCCTACATGTGTCGCGGCGGCTCGCTCGGAAGAAACAATAAGGATACAAAGATTTTATGTAATTTTTGAATTTTTGTCCTTATGTCTCCTCCCCTCAGCCACCGCCCCCCTAAACTCTAAACACTAAACTTTAAACACTTAAATATATGGCCAAAAATAAGAAGAAATCGCAGCCGCAGCAGAAGCCCTCGCTGTCGCCCGACCTATATATGCGGCGCGTTATGCGCACGCTCCCCATCGAGAAATGCTATGTAAATATCGACTGGCGAGAGCAGGGTATGGCCCATGTGGTGGTCGTGCGCCACCGCCCCGACGGCAAGTTTGCCGTGGTAAACTACCTTGTCGACACCTACTGCCTCGGTGTGAAAGACGCCCTGTGGCACACACGCATGGAGGAGCACGAACTCGAGTCATACATCGACATGCTCTCCGAGCGGATTGACCTTGCCGAGTGCGACTATGCCACGGTGCACAACCTCATCCTCGGCGCCGTAGAGTTTGCCCAGGAGGGCGGCATAGAGCCTTGCCGCGAATGGGCCGTGGGGCAGTACGGCCTCGACGAGGACAGCGACGATATCGACTTAATCGAGTTTGACTACGGTCGCGACGGCCGTCACTTCCTCAACACCCAGACCCGAGCCGAAGGTGCCAAATATCTGCCCATCCTGCGTGCCCACCTCGGCGACAACTTCGATTATCAGTTTGAAGACGAGGTCGACAACGGCTCAGATGATGGTGACTATAGCTATGACATATACGATGAGGAGAAGTATCAGCGGCCCGACTATTCCGCCTATCCGACCGAGCTGCATGTGAAGCATGCGGAACTACTTGACATACTTGAGAATAGCGAAACGGTGTCGGTCGGCGACATGGCTAAAGTCGCAGTCATCGACCGGGCCGAATTAATCGACGACCTCGGGCAAATCGCGCGTTTCGACCTCCGCGAAATATATCAGTCCGAAGAGGAAATCGAAATGTCCCGTCTCTTCCACATTGTGACCATCCTCAATACCCTCGCCGACCCTCGCGGTCTCGACATCGTACTCGATATACTGCGTATGGACCACGACAATCTCGACATCAACTTCGGCGACATGGCTCCACAAATGTTCGCGTCTGCCATAGCCTCGTGTTCAGAGGGCAGGCTTGCCGACATCGAGGCCTTCCTCGACGAGCCCGGCCGCACATGGTATAACCGCACCATGGTGCTCGATGCCTTGGATTTGCTCTATCACACAGCCCCTAAAGCTGTCAAAAACGAGTCCCGTTCGATTATACGCCGCCAGTTGTGGTCGCTCCCCGACCGTGTAGATGAATTGGAGACTGCCGATAGAGAATATGCGGCCTTCGTATGCTCGACCGCCATGTCGATGGGCGACAGGGAGATGCTGCCACTTATCAAGACTCTCTATGACAACGACCAGGCTGACCCCGGGGTATGTGGGAATTATAGTGTGGTGGAAGAGTGTTTCGGAGATAAAAGCATCGTCCCGGAGCACTTGACCATGAGCGAAATCTACTGCTGGTCAAAACACTTCAACGAACCCTATGGCACCAACATCGCCAAATACAACGAACCCGACTACGAACACCTGTGGGGGTAATCCGCCCAGACATTGAAGAAGGAAGAAACAAAAAGACAGAAAAGCAAAAAGAACATAAAAATTTATGTAATTTAAGTTTCGCAAGTCTATGACTTACTCACTGTTAATAGCTTATCGTTTAGTGGTTAGCCTTAGACAACTAATTTTGATTTTTTGTCTTTATGTCTCCTCTCCTCGGTAACAAGTCCTTGTTCTTCCCCGTGGTGAGTAGCACCGACCTACAACCGGGTAGGCGAGTCCTCGGAGAGGACGAAAATATGGTTAACCCCACGATTATTCGTGGGG
>VSPF01000013.1:9209-26884 GCA_009775195.1 Muribaculaceae bacterium | reverse complement strand
AGTTACGGCTATCCCGCCGTATAAGTTTGATAAAGCCGTAGCGACATTGACACGCTACTGTTGCATATTTTGCCTCTCTGCAACTTGCTCAGACAGAACGGTAAAGAAATTCCTGTCAAGGATAATCGAAATCCGCGCAAGCAGCCCGGTATCTATAGTGTTGCGTTGGAAGAGACGGTATACGTTCGAGCGGTCAAGGCATAGTTTGCGCGCAAACCACGCCACCGAGCGTTCCTGACGTTCGAGTTCTTCCTTGATTAGCTGGCCTATGCTTTCCATACGTCGTGGTTTTTGGCCAACCTGAAATGAGACATAGAAATGAAGGCAGTGCGAAGGGTATTCATTTTAAGAGTCGTCGGTTAGCGGCACTACTCCCCGGGTGCCAAAGCAAAAAGAGACGTGGGAGTTGAATCTTCTATCTCCCTGCTCTTAAGGCCTTCGCACTGCCACGTACCAAGGGATATCACGACTTATCTGCCCACGTCCTTGGCATATATCGACACCAACAGCGAGGGCATGACTGAGAAAGACATACCGATTCATGCCGTCGGTGAGAATAAACACCAACCGCGAACGTCTTTTTTGTCGTCATTTTCCTGGTACTTTTGAAGTTGCGAAGTTCTAAGAGCAGAAAAAACGAAAGAAAAACGTCTCCGTTCTATTATGTAAGCCCACCCACCCGTAACGGGGTAGATAGGTCGAGTGCAAATTTAGGAATTTTTCTTTAGACTGCAAAATATAAAATGGCACGGGAGTAAGGGCAAGTAAACTCACCGATAAGAGAGGCGATAACGGTAGGAGAGGGTGGGTCAAAATAATAAGTCGTCGGAGACGACGCTTTCGTGGGTAACCCCACCATTATTGGTGGGGACTGACTAAAATCTCTAAGACAAAAGACCTCGGAGAGGTCGCAAACGACATATTCCCAGCCGATTGCATCCTCTCCGAGGATTATTATTGTATTGATTCCACGACTACCCCACGAATAATCGTGGGGTTAACCATTGCATTGAGGGTGTTGCAGAACTAAAGTTTTGGAATTTCAATGTGCCCTACAAAGCCTACATGGCGTTAACAAACGTGAAAACGCTCCAATTATGGAAGTTCTGCAACACCCTCTCTTATAAATTATCCTTTTTAACACACCCTCCATTGCCAAGGCGGAGGGAATTTGTAATAAATGCTCCGTCTACACTATGGCTTGCCTCGGAGAGTCAAGCTCCTATCATTGAGAACCCTCATCTCTTATATTCTTAATTATGCACTGTGATTTCGGGTTGAGCCGAAATAGGCAATTTGTCCACGGGTGTCCACACTGTCCACGGTTTGTGGCCCATGGACAGTGTGGACACCCGTAGACAATTTCTCGGTAGGAGCTCGGCACATAGAGTCAAGCTCCTATAAATGTTCTGCCTATCCCATTGCTAATAGGAGCGACATGCTCCTATGCCTAATCCAGTATGACAAAGGCGTCGCCGATAGCGGGGTCGGTACCTTTGATTGTTGTGCCGTCGGGGCCGGGGTAGGAGCCGCCGCGCAGGGTCTCGCGTGCCTTGAAGAAAGCCGAACGTTTATCCATGCCGGAGAGCATATTCTTGTAGAACTCACCCATCATCGTGGCAGCGGCGGCATCGTTGACCTTCCATAGGCTCATAACCAGGGTGTTGACCCCGGCGAGTTTGAAGCCACGCTGAAGACCGAGGACGCCCTCTGGAGTATATTTGCCGGCACCTGTCTCGCACGCCGACATAACGACCAGGTCGGTCTCGGAGAGGTCGAGCAGCGCGATTTCGCGTGCGGTAAGGTGGCCGTCGTCGAGGTCGCGGCCGTCACTACCCTCGACGAGGAAGCGGTTCGCGCCGGCAAATACGAGGCCGGAATTGTCGAGAGCCTCGTCTATCACCGCCGCCTGCGACATGGCCGAGGCATCGCCCTGCGTGGGCATGAAATAGCCGTGTGTGGCAACATGGATAATGCCGTGGCGGGCACCCGAGAGGCTTTTGAAACTTTCCTCTATACCCTCTTCGCCACTTATAACAGTGTGGTCGACCGAAGCCTCAGTCAGTGCATTGTCAATCATACCGACCTCTTGCGCCGTACCGGGCAACCTGGCCCAAAGGCCCGACGGGAGCGCCCCACGGAAGCCCGACGCGCGCAGGTCGCTACGAATATCGGCAGCCTCGTCGGCACTCAGGTTGTAGTCGAGACCGCCGAAAAGCACGGGCGACGACACATCGGCAAGAGCCGCCTGGGGCAGTTCGCGCGTGGTCGACACACGCACCATATTGAACATGTCGTTGACACCGACGCCACTGCCGGCCGGCAGATACTCGAGTGGTATGCCGTTCCATCGCCCCGTCGGGGCGAAATAGATGGTGTGGCCTTTCTTATAACCCTTTACGAGCTTCTCCCATATTTGTTTATACAGTCCGGCGAGGCGCCACTGCTCGTTGATATTCACGGCCCCGGCAGGATAGTTGAGCGTGAAGATTTCGGGGTTCTTGCCGCCACGGATTGCCACCATGCGCTCCCTGACGCCGGGTTTGCCATAGAGGTTGTCGGTAAAGGAGTAGAACTCGACGGCGGTCGATTTCTTGTCGAGCTTTTGCTTCACATCGTTATAACTTATAGCCATAAAGCTGCCGATGTCGGCCTTTTGGGCAAGGTCTTTGAGGAGTGTGCGCTCGAGGGCGTCGACCTCGGTCCGCAGGGGTGTGGCAGCAGCGTAGTCGCCACCCTGCTCGAGGGCGACGAGGCGGCGGCGCATGTCGGTAAGGCGGCTATGCGTCGCGGTCAAGGCAGGGTCGCCGAGCTTGCGTACAAGCTTCGACACACTACGCGAATATGACATAAGCATCGATTTGCTGAAAAGGCAGGCATCATAGACCATGGCGGCAGCGTCCTTGTCAGTATCGGTCTCGGCAAAATTGTAGATGTCGTTGACGAGTTCCGACATGTGGGCTATATACTCGGCCCTCTGCCCCTCGCTCATGGTTGCGAAATCGTCGTGTAGGCGCCGGCGCATGAAGTCCATCTCTTCGCCATAGACCTTGCGTGCCAGTTTGAGGCTCTTTTGAGCCGCATCGTGAATATCGATATATTGCTGCTCCTGGAAGGTGTATTTATCCTTACCGGCAATGACGGCCAGGGTTTTCACGGTCGAGGGTGCGGTGTAACGCTTCGACTGCTCGTCTTTGTTCTTGTAATCGAGCACGGCGGCAAGCGCGACACGCCGGTTTACGCGCCTTATATAGGGGTTGTTGTCGCCCCAGATATTACGGGCCAGCATCCTGGCGCCGTTGATATAATAGAGCAAGCCCTTGTCGGTAAACTTATTGAACGACTGGGCGCCCTTGTCGCGTGCCGAATTGATACGCACCAGGTCGCCGGCCATAATGAGGTAGTCCATCTCGATATCCGACCCGTCGGGATATGCCTTGTGTATTATGTCGCCGGCCTTGTAGAGGGCGTTGAAAGCCTCGGGCATCTTGCCTTTGTGGGCGCGTGCCTCGGCAAGGAGCAGCAGTTGGCGCGCGTTTCGAACCGGGTCGGGCCAAACAGGATTGTCATCGAGAATTTCGAGCGTCGTGTCGTATTCGCCAAAGAGATGGGCATACGAGCAATTGTCAAAAATTATCTCGGGGGCAAAAGCGGTACAGGTTTCTCTATCCTTATCACTAAGAGCAAGATATTCTTTGGCCAGGGCCATCGCCTGGCTCTGCGCCGTGCGCAAATCGCCGATTCGGGCATAGTAACGCTGCTGCATCAAGGCGGCTCCGAGCTTCATGGCCGCAGTCGCTCCCGGTTTGGCGCCAAGCACCTCCACAGCCTCGACCGCCGACTGGAGGCCGTCGTTGCGATATGAGTCGTAATAGCAGGCATAGAGGGCTTCGAACACCTCGTAGGCTCCCTTTATATCGGCTACATCGTCGAGCTTTCCCGACGGTATGACGGGCTGCAGCGTGACAAGGCATTTGTCGAAGTCTCCGGCCCGGCGGCAAGCATCGGCAAGTGCGAGACGGTCGGCGCGGCTGCCACTTTTTGTCAACCGTGCCTCGGCGGCAACGACCTCGGCGGCAAGGGCCTTGGCATGTTCTTCGCGATGCTTTACAAAGGCATCGACCGAGCCTTTGAACGACGACACCATGTCGCCATACTTGCCTTTGTTAAAATTCTCGAGGGCGTCGTTGATATTGCCCAGGAAATTATTGGTGCGCGACAGCACGTCGTCGAAAGAACCCCAGAAACCTGATTCTTTTTCGGGTGGCAGGCGTTCGATGGCCTCTTCGAAGGTTTCGGCAAAGGCAGGAAATACCGACAATACGAGAGATGCAATAAAAATCTTGGCTTTCATAATGGAGAGACTGGATTAATGGTTGGTATTAGAAATTCGTGGCTTAGCAGTCAAGCCTAAAGCCTGACCATGATTTTGCAAAGTTAAAGAAAGTCAAGCAAATATGCAAATTGAAAAAGAGACCATTTTATAGTATAATATATTGCCACTTATTGGCGCATACACCGATAAATATCCATATATCAAACCATGTTTTGAAAGAAACGACATACACAAACAGCGAGAATATCAAAAAGGAGACAGGATAGAGTCTTCAGAGAGGACTATATTGAAGTTAGCCCCACGATTATTCGCGGGGTAAAATGGGAAAGCCTATATAAAAAGTCCTCGGAGAGGACGCAAAAGACTGACAACATGCCGTTTGCGACCTCTCCGAGGTCATTTTATCGCAGGTGCTTCAAAGTCCCCACCAATGATGGTGGAGTTAACCACGAAAGCGTCGTCTCCGACGACTTTTCATTTTGACACACCCACTTTATCGGGATTATGGTTCAGCTTATTTTACCAGGGCTGCGGTGTCGCGGGCGATGGTAAGCTCCTCGTCGGTGGGGATTACGCACACCTTGACACGCGAGGCCGGCGACGAGATGACTGTCTCGGTTCCGCGTGTAACTGCGTTGACTTCCTTGTCGATTTCAACACCCATGAAGCCGAGCGTAGAGCAAACATCGGCACGGAGGCCGGCCTGGTTCTCGCCGACGCCGCCGGTGAAGACGATAATGTCGACACCACCCATCTCGGCAGCGTATGCACCGATATACTTGGTGATGCGGAGCATATACATGTCGAGGGCGAGGCGTGCGCGTTCGTTGCCTTCGGCAATCGCAGCCTCAATCTCGCGCATATCGTTGCTGACACCGCTCACACCGAGTACGCCGCTCTCTTTGTTGATAATGGTCTGGAGCTGCTCGGCAGTAAGGCCGTGCTTGGTCATCAGGAATGTGAGCGCGCCGGGGTCTACGTCGCCTACGCGGGTACCCATCATAAGACCCTCGACGGGGGTAAGGCCCATCGAGGTATCGACACACTTGCCACCGACAATAGCGGCCATCGACGCGCCGTTGCCGATATGGCAGGTGATGATGCGCTGCTTGGCAGGGTCAACGCCGAGGAACTCGCACACACGGTTGCTGACATAGCGGTGGCTGGTGCCGTGGAAGCCGTAGCGGCGCACGCCGTCCTCGGTATAGTATTTATACGGCAGGGCATACATATAAGCCTTGGCCGGCATGGTCTGATGGAAGGCGGTGTCGAACACTGCCACCTGCGGCACCTCGGGCATAAGTTCGGTTATGGCATCGATGCCGGTCATATTGGCCGGGTTGTGCAGGGGCGCGATGTCGTAGCACTCGCGGATTTTGGCCTTAACGGCGTCGTCAATCAGCACGCTCTCGCTGAACTTCTCGCCGCCGTGTACCACGCGGTGGCCGACGGCGTCAATCTCGTCGAAAGAGCTTATGCAGCCATGCTCGGCATCGGTGAGCTTTGCAAGTATGGCCTTGATAGCCTGCAGGTGGTCGATAAGGCCGAGTTCGTCGGTAGCCTTGCCGCCGTCGGCGAGTTTGTATTTGAGGAAGCCGCCGGGGAGACCGATTTTCTCGACGCCGCCCTCGGCCATTGTCTTAGCCTCGCGTCCTTCGAGGTCGATGAGTTTATATTTTACCGAGCTACTGCCCGAGTTCAATACCAGGATTTTCATTTTTTTGCGCCGATAGCTTGGTTACATGTGATAATGATTGTCTTGTAGATATCTTCGGGGAAGCAGCCGCGACTGAGGTCGTTGACCGGGGCAGCAAGACCTTGGAGAACGGGGCCTACAGCCTGTACGCCGCCAAGACGCTGCACGAGCTTGTAGGCGATGTTGCCGACTTCGAGGTTGGGGAATACGAGCACGTTGGCGCGTCCGCTCAGGGGGCTGTTGGGAGCCTTTGCCGTAGCGACAGAGGGCACAATGGCGGCATCGGCCTGGAGCTCGCCGTCGAGTATGAGGCTGGGGTCGAGCTGATGGGCGATTTCGGTAGCGGCAATGACCTTGTCGACCGGTTCGCTCTTTGCCGAGCCCTTGGTCGAGAACGAAAGGATTGCCACACGCGGCTCTATGCCTGCGATATCGCGGGCAGTCTTGGCCGAAGCAACCGCAATCTGGGCAAGTTCCTCGGCGGTGGGGTTGGGCACGACGGCGCAGTCGGCAAAAATCAGGATATCGTTTGTGCCGTATTTCGAACCCTTGGGAAGCAACATCACGAAAGCACCCGAGACAACGCTTATACCGGGCCTTGTCTTTATTACCTGGAAGGCAGCACGGAGCACATTGCCGGTAGTGTTCATTGCACCGGCCACCTGGCCGTCGGCATCACCGGCCTTTACCATGAGGCAGCCGAGATAGAGGGGATTGGCCGTGGTCAGTCGGGCTTCTTCCATCGTTATGCCTTTCGACTTGCGGAGTTCGTAGAAGAGGGGGGCATACTTGTCGATAACAGCCTCGTCGGCAGGGTCGACAATTGTGGCGCGGTCTAAGTTTGTAAGCTTGAGTTCCTTGCCCATATTCAGCACGTCGGCGGGGTTACCGATGATGATGATGTCGGCAAGACCGTCGGCAATGATGCGGTCGGCGGCGGTGAGGGTACGCGGCTCGAGCCCTTCGGGAAGGACAATACGCTGGCGGTTGGCACGCGCATTGGCTGTTAGATATTCGATTAAATCCATTATGTGATAAGTTAGATTGATTGCTTTCGAACAGTACTTATTTGTACATGGCTGTGTTTTTCAACTGCAAAGATAATGATAATGCTCGAAAAGCGGCCTATATTTTTACTCATTTTTGGTGCAAAAATGTGCATTGCGTCAAACTATCCGCACTTTTGTGTGTTTGGTATATAAAAACAGTTTCAACAACCAAAATAGCACCCCATTATGTCGAACACCCGAACACGCAAAAGCAGCCGCACCCCGGTATGGGTGGCCATCGGCGCAATATTTCTGATTATACTTCTTATAATCTGGCTGACCTTTGCCGACCTCACCGGCAACACCGATGTGGCAGCCTACCTGGCCCCGTATATTGTAAAATATCCCGTGGGGTGAGCCTGCCAAAGCCTTAAGTAACTTTTCGCCAACAACTAAAATCAAAATATTATGCTGACTGTAAGTAGCGAGACAATCGGATTTTTCGTGTGGCTGTTGTGGGCCTTAATCGGTGTGTTCTGCGCCCTCCTGGCATCACGGTTTACTGGCGGCCGCAGGTCGCTGTGGTTCGACATCATCATAGCCACGGTGTCGGCTGTCATTGGCGGCTACCTGTCGACCCGGTTCTTAGGCGACACCCCGATGCAGTTATTCCTGATATCGATAATGTCGGCCGTCTTTTCGGCCGGTATCATGATGTGGATTGTCGGGGGTCTGATTAATCATTTCCGCAAGGACATGGACAAATAAATCATCCGAAAAGTTCCCTAAAGGCATCGGCGACCTTGTCGACCTGGTGAAGGCGCATGGTCAGCCCGGAGGTATCGAAACCTTTGATATTGCCTGCGGGGACAAGCATGTCGGTCATTCCCAACTTCTGCGCCTCGGTGATACGCTGCTCAATGCGTGTCACGGGGCGTATTTCGCCTGTAAGCCCCACTTCGCCGGCCATGCACCATCCTCGCGGAATAACCATGTCGACATTGCTCGACAATATGGCGGCAATCACGGCCAGGTCGAGGGCCGGGTCGTTGACCTTGATGCCTCCGGCAACGTTGAGGAACACATCTTTTGCCCCGAGCTTGAAGCCTACGCGCTTTTCGAGCACGGCAAGCAGCATGTTGACACGCTTGCTGTCGAAGCCGGTGACCGAACGCTGGGGAGTGCCGTATGCCGCCGAGCTGACGAGGGCCTGGATTTCTATCAGAAACGGCCTGATGCCCTCGAGCGTCACGCCGACGGCCACACCCGAAAGCTCCTCGCCCCCGTGGCCCATCAACATCTCCGAGGGGTTTGCGACCTCGCGCAGGCCGCGCTGAACCATCTCGTAAATCCCAATCTCCGAGGTACTGCCGAAGCGGTTTTTGATGCCGCGCAACAGGCGGTACATATACTGGCGGTCGCCTTCGAACTGCAGCACGGCATCGACGATGTGCTCGAGCACTTTAGGCCCGGCAATCGTGCCCTCCTTGTTGATATGGCCGATTAGCAGCACAGGCACGCCCGACTCCTTTGCAAACCGCAACAGGCAGGCGGCACATTCGCGCACCTGGCCCACGCTGCCGGCCGACGAGTCGAGGGTCTCGGTGGCGATGGTCTGGATTGAGTCGACGACCAAAATCTCGGGCTCGACTTCCTCGATATGGGCAAAGATATTTTCGAGCGAGGTCTCGCATACTATATACAGGTTGTCGCTGCCACGGCCTATGCGGTCGGCCCTCAATTTGAGCTGCGTGGCACTCTCCTCGCCCGACACATAGAGTATGCGGCGGTTGCGGATGGACAAAAGGTTCTGCAGCACGAGCGTAGACTTCCCTATGCCAGGTTCGCCGCCAATCAAGACTATCGAGCCCTTGACAAGACCGCCGCCGAGCACGCGGTTGAGTTCTTCGGAAGGCATGTGTATTCGAGGCTCGTCGACAGCCTCGATTTCGTTGACAGGGCGAGGTTTCGACCTACCCTTTGCCGACAATGGCACCGATGCCGAGGGCGTGGCGGGCCCCACCTTCTCTTCGACCATGGTGTTCCAGGCCCCACAGGCAGGGCATTTACCGACCCATTTGGGCGAATCAGCTCCGCACGAAGTGCAGAACCACATGGTTTTCATCGATTTCTTTGCCATTTTTCGAATATTTTTAGAAGTTTCTTCCTCGTCTTAGGGGTTAAGAGTCCGGCTTCTGAACTGCGAGAGGGTTATTGCCGTGGCCATGCTTACGTTGAGACTTTCGACATGCAGGCTGTCGGCCGGATATGGCGGTATATACAGTCGCTGAGTCACGAAGGCTTCGACTTCGGGCGAGATGCCCTTGCCCTCGTTGCCCATCACTATCACGCCATCCTGAGTGAGAGGCTGGCGGTATATATCGGCACCGTCGAGAAAGGTGCCATAGACGGGCACCGGCACACCGGAAAGGTATTCACAAAGGTCGGTATAGCAGACCTTTACATGTGCCAAAGCCCCCATCGAAGCCTGCACCGCCTTGGGGTTGAAACAATCGACAGTGTCGGGCGATGCGACGACGGTGCGCACACCCATCCAGTCGCAGCAACGAAGCACCGTGCCAATATTTCCGGGGTCTTGCACACGGTCGAGGGCTACGACAAGCCCCGTCGGTATGCCCGGCTGCCCGGCCTCGGGCAAATCAAAAAACGCAATGACTGGCGGAGTGGCCTGTAACCGGGTAAGCTGGCGCAGCATGGCCGGCGCAGCCTCGATAACCTCGTCGGCAACAACCTGGTTTTCAGCCAGCCACGACGGCAGGGCAAACACATAGCGGGCGTGAAAAGTGCCCAGTAATTCACCGACGCACTTAGAGCCTTCTGCCACGAAGAGACCGCTGCGTCGCCGCCCCTTGGCATCGTCGAGCGAAGCAAACTCCTTGATTAAACGATTGGTAAGCTGAAACATATATACGCCGGTTTTGGGATATTTAAACTTATCTGCCTAAATTTCAAGCGGCACACTCCAACTTTAAAATGTGTATCCGGCCTCTTCGACGAGGGCCTTGTCAGATGCTATAGTCGCACCGGTGGTGGTGAGCAGGTCGCCGGTGATTGCGCCGTTTATGCCCACATGGAGACATTTGAGCAGGCAGTCTTTCGACAACCGTTCACGCCCTCCGGCAAAACGCAGTTGCACCGTGGGGTGGGCGAAACGGAAAAGTGCCACCGTGCGCAAGATTTCTTCCTCGCTAATCAGGGGAGTATGCTCGAGCGGCGTGCCCGGTATAGGACACAATATATTGATAGGTATTGATACGGGCTTCGCCTCGCGCAGCTTTAGGGCCAGCTCTACTCGCTGACGTCGCGTCTCACCCATGCCGATGATGCCGCCCGAACAAATTTTGAAACCCACCTCGCGTGCGGCGGCTATCGTGGCGAGCTTGTCGGCATGTGTATGCGTGGTGCAAAGCTGTGTGAAATACGAGGGCGCGGTCTCGAGGTTGCAATGATAGCGGCGGGCGCCGCTGGCATATAACTGTTCGAGTTCCTGACGGTTGAGCAGACCCAGCGAGGCACATGTCTCGATACCCGTGGTTTCCGCCGCCTCTTTGAGGATGTCACATACTTGGTCGAGTGTACGGCCTTTGACCGCACGGCCACTTGCCACGAGCGAAAAACGCCTCACGCCACGCTCCTTGTTGTGTTTTGCCAGCCCGAGAGCCTCGTCGCGGTCGACGATATCATAGGTCTGACATCCGGTATGGAAGCGGCCCGACTGTGCGCACCACTTGCAGTCTTCAGAACAACGGCCCGAACGGGCATTGACTATCGAGCATGAATCAAAATCCCGGCCGAGACGCGCGGTGAGTTCGGCTGCATATTCGTATAGTTTGTCGACAGCCTCGGGCGTATCGACATCGGCAAGTTTATACATTGTCTCCTCGTCGAGCACGCCGCCATCAAAAAGTTTTTGGGCGGTATCGGCAACGAGGGCGAGTTCTTCATCTTTTGTCATAGCAAAAAATATTTACCGCAAAATTACGCAAAGCAAACGACAAATGCAACAACGCCTCCGCCTGGCGGCTTTATTGGCAACGATATGGAACCATCCGCGCCGGAGCGAAACCAAATTGCATGTCGTTTTGTTTGTCTTTTTGACAAGATATTAATATCTTTGACTCCGTCTTAGATACTTTCGCTCGGCAAATTCAAAATAAATTTTGATTTGCTCTCGACTTATTCGTATCTTTGCAAAGAATTTACCTCCGTCGCAACGTAAAACTTGCATATTATGACTGACTTAACTCAACATAACGACACATCGCTCGAGCAATTCGACGACATACGACCTTACGACGACCATCAGTTTCGCGACAAAATCGCGGCACTGGTGCGCGAACCGGGCTTCGAACACGCCGTCCGCTACGTAATGCCCGATGTCGACTACAACGACTTCGTCGCCAAACTGATAACCGTCGAAACCCAGATGGATTTCCAGGTCAAGGTGATGGGCCCGTTCCTCGAGATGCTTGTCGCCCGTACCACCGACGGACTATCGATGGACGGTTATGAAAACTATATACCCGGCACTCCGCACGTATTTATCACCAACCACCGCGACATAGTCCTCGACGCATCATTCCTCAACCTGTGCTTTATCCGCAAGGGGTTGCCCATCACACAGGTGGCCATAGGCAACAACCTGCTGATTTTCGACTGGATTACCGACCTTGTGAAACTCAACCGCAGTTTCATCGTCAAGCGCGACACAGGCATCAAAGAAGCCCTTGCCGCCGCCCAACACCTGTCGGCATACATACACCACACCCTTACGCACAGCAATGAATCTATCTGGATAGCGCAACGCCAGGGCCGCGCAAAAGACTCCAACGACCTCACTCAGGAAAGCGTGGTCAAAATGCTGTCGCTGGCCGGTGGCAAAGACGCAAAGGCCAACCTGGCCGAACTCAACATGATGCCGGTATCAATCAGCTACGAATACGACCCCAACGACTACCTCAAGGTACGCGAATTTCTGCTGCGCCGTCGTGACCCCGACTTTAAAAAGAGCCAGCGCGACGACCTATTCAGCATGGAGACCGGGCTGCTGACACACAAAGGGCGAGTACACTTCCACTTAGGCGAGTGCATAAACGCCCAATTGACAGCCGACAAAGCCCAAGGGCGCAGCGAAGTAGTAAAGAAAGCATGCGAACTGCTCGACAGGTCAATCCATTGCGGTTACAAGATATTTCCGTGCAACTATATAGCCTACGACGAAGTAACCGGCACAAAGACTTATGCCGACCAATATACCGAGGCCGACATGCAGGCCTTCGACAGCTATATCCACCGCCAGCTTTCCAAGGTAGACGTACCCGGCCTCACCGACGACGAACGAGCATTTATGACCGAGACAATGCTGTCGATGTACGCCAACCCTCTCAAAAACCAACTCGCAGCCAAAGACTGCGCCGCCAACTCATGATATGCGCCTCCCTCTCCTTCTGATATTGCCCATACTCCTCTTAGATGCCCTCATTGACTGGTATATTTGCCGGGCCGTGTGGCGGCGTTGCACACACCATGTAAAGGCATGGCGGCGAACCGCGCTATGGTCGTCGATAGGCTTTGCCTTATTCTTGGTAATCATAGTAATATGGCCCAAGAAATCAGGCTCTGACGGCGACCTGACAAGGTTGATGTGGTGCCTCTACGCCTACTTCTCGGTCTATATAGCCAAATACTTCTTTGTAATCTTCGACCTGACTGCAAAAATACCGCAACTCTTTGGTCGACAACGGATAAAAGCCTTGTCGTGGGTCGGAATCATAATGGCGTGCATTGCATTTGGCATGATGTGGTGGGGTGCCCTGATAAACCGTTGGCGCACAGACATACGCGAGGTAGAATTTGTCGACACCGGCGTACCACGGGCCTTCGACGGCTTCAAAATCGTACAGCTATCCGACATACACACCGGCTCCTACGGCAGCGACACGACATATCTGGCGCGCGTCGTAGAGCAGGTCAACGCCCTCGACCCCGACGTGGTGCTATTTACGGGCGATATCGTAAACCGCCACACAAGCGAACTGCGTCCCTTCGTATCGACCTTGTCGCGCATCAAAGCCCCCGTCTACTCAGTCCTGGGCAATCATGATTATGGCGACTACTACCACTGGGCCGACGCGACTGCCAAAGAGGCAAACCAGCAGGAACTCTACACCCTGCAACGAGAAATGGGCTGGCAGTTGCTCAACAACGAGAGCCGCACCCTGAGGCGCGGCAACGACTCGATTGTAGTCATAGGTGTCGAAAATATCGGCGACCCACCCTTCCCCGTATATGGCGACCTCGACGCCGCATACCCCGGCGACCTCGACGACCCGTCGTTCAAGATACTCATGAGCCACAACCCGGCCCACTGGGTAGAAGATATCAAAGACTCTCCCGATAAAAACATAGCCCTCACCCTCGCCGGCCATACCCATGCCATGCAGGTAGAGCTGTTCGGCCTATCGCCGGCGGCGTTTCGCTACGACACTTGGGGCGGCATGTATGCCGACACCGACTCGGCCCACCGCCTCTATGTAAACATCGGCCTCGGCGAGGTGGGCATACCGGCCAGAATCGGGGCTACACCCGAAATCACGCAAATAACACTACGCAGTGGAAATTGACAACATCTTAGCCCACAATGTCGCCAAGCGCGTCAATTTGCCCGAATATGGCGTGCGCGCCGTAATCGAGCTACTCGACGATGGCGCGACAGTACCCTTTATAAGCCGCTATCGCAAAGACCGCACAGGGTCGCTGACCGAGGTCGATGTTAGGGCTATTGAAAGCGCCCTTGCCGCAGTCCGCGCCCTCGACGCACGCAAGGCATTTGTGCGCCAGGCTATCGAAGATGCCGGGGCCATGACTCCCGACCTGGCGCGCCGACTCGACGAGGCCGACACCATGACCGCCGTCGAGGATATCTACGCGCCCTTCAAGCCTCGCCGGCGCACACGCGCTACCGTAGCTCGTGAAAAGGGCCTCGAGCCGCTGGCCAAGATGATTATGGCCGGTCATACCGACCCGGCAAAAACCGCAGCCCGGTTTATAAAGCCCGGCGAGGTAGAAAACAGCGACGAGGCCCTGCAGGGAGCGATGGACATTATCGCCGAATGGGCGTCGGAGTCGACCCGTCTGCGCAATGCCGTAAGGCGCACACTGCGTCGCAAAGCCCAGATAAAATGTTCTCCTGTCAAAGGCCAGGAGCAAGAACTTGAGGACTCGCCCTTTGCCGGGTATGCCACATTCTCAACGCCTGTACAGCGTTGCTCGTCGCACCAGTATTTAGCCATACGCCGTGCCGAAAGCCAAGGGTTGCTCAAAGTAAAATACGTACTTCCAACAGGCGACGAAACTGCCGCCGACCTTGCCGGTATGTTCGCCCCCGAAAAGGCCAACGACGAATGCCGAAATGTCATAACAAGTGCCGTAGAGGACGCCTATAAACGCCTGCTACTCCCCGGCGCGGAGACCGACATTTCTGCCGAGTTAAAAGAAAAATCCGACACCGTCGCCATAGATATTTTTGCCGACACCCTGCGACAACTCCTGCTTGCCCCTCCGCTGTTGGGTAGGCGCGTACTTGCCTTTGACCCCGGATTTCGCTCGGGGTGCAAGGTCGCGGCCCTCGATGCACAGGGCAACCTGCTTTACGACGGAGTCATCTACCCCCATCCGCCGCAAAAAGCTGTAGAAGAGTCTGCGGCCACGGTGTCAGTCATAATCCGCCGATGCAAACCCGATGTCATAGCGATTGGCAACGGCACGGCCTCGCGAGAAACCGAGGCATTTATCAAAAACAACGAGCTCTTCGACCCGGCAAAGGTATTTATCGTCAGCGAGAGCGGCGCGTCGGTCTACTCAGCCAGCGAACTCGCCGCCAAGGAGCTGCCGGGAAAGGATATCACCGTGCGCGGCACAGTATCAATCGGCCGACGCCTCATCGACCCACTTGCCGAACTAATAAAAATCGACCCTAAATCAATAGGCGTGGGCCAGTACCAGCACGATGTGGACCAGGCGCGTCTGAAAGACGCACTCGACTACACAGTACTAAGCTGCGTGAACGCTGTCGGTGTAAATCTCAACACCGCCTCGGAGCGCCTTCTCAGCTACGTCTCGGGCATCGGCCCGCAACTGGCGGCCAACATCGTGGCCTACCGTGCCGAAAACGGCGATTTCAAAAGCCGGGCACAACTCAAGAAAGTGAAACGCCTCGGCGACAAGGCTTTTGAGCAGTCGGCCGGATTTCTGCGCATAACAGGCGGCACCAATCCGCTCGACAACACCGGCATACACCCCGAAAGCTACAATGTGGTCGAGGCCATTGCCCGAACCATGGGAGTAACAGTATCAGAGCTCCCGGCCAACGGCACGCTGCTCGACCGCCTTGACATAGACACGCTGGTTGACAAAGGCCTTGCAGGACGCGAAACAATCAGCGACATAATCGCCGAACTGCGCAAGCCTGGCCGTGACCCCCGCACCGAGACCGACACCGAGGCTTTCACCCCGACTGTCAGCGATATAAGCGAAATAGTGCCGGGCATGATGGTCGACGGCGTGGTCGACAATATCACGGCATTCGGGGCCTTCGTCGACCTCGGCATCAAAGACAAGGGCCTCATACATATCTCGCAGCTTGCCAACCACCGGGTCAACAGCGTGGGAGAAATCCTCAAGATACACCAGCAGGTACGAGCGCGTGTTATCGACGTAGACCTCAAGCGTCACCGCATATCACTCAGCCTTAAGCAATGAGCATCAGCAAAGCCACCATCTGCCTGGGAGCCAACACTCCCGACGCGCCCGAGCGCCTTGCCCGAGCCTACAGCGTGCTCACCATACTGGGGGCCGTCATAAGGTCCACCCCGCCCTACCCTACCGCGCCTGAATACGCCGGCGAGACTGAGCCATACCTAAACCAAATTGTCGTATTGGCCACGCAACTTAGCCTCGACGAATTATGCAGCCGCACGAAGGCTTACCAGACACAGGTACGCGCCGACAATCCATATGCGCCGCTTGTCAACATCGACATCGACATCGTCGAGTGGGACGGCAGAGTCTTGCGCCCGGCCGATGCCGCCGCAGCCTACTACCGACAGGGCCTCGAGATGCTGAATTTTGCGCAAACGACATAAAACACCCGTTCAAATTTTGCGCAAACGGCATAAAACGCCCAAATAAATTTTGCGCAAACCCTATAAAATTGTGCAATAAACGGCGGCGGGGGTCGTTAGTGTATTGATGAAGTACTTAAGATTGATGTTGATGACCCTGCTTGTCGCTGTGGCTTGTGCCCCGGCGGCTGCTCGTGCATTTAACGACAAACTTCAAAACCGCCCCTACGCCGACCAAAGGCGGTGGCACCTTGGTTTTTCGGTCGGGGCATACACCTCCGACCTGCATTTCACACACAACGGCTTTACCACCGACGCAGGCGAACAGTGGCGGCTCGACCAACCCAATTATCAGCCCGGCTTCTGCGTCAACGGCCTGTTTGACTGGAGGCTAAACAACTATTTCTCGCTGCGAGTGTCGCCGGGCATGTATTTTGGCAGCCGCGACATCACCATGCGCGAGCTCAACACCGGCAACCAGGAAAGGCAGAATGTGAAATCGACCTTCGTGGTACTGCCCGTCGACCTCAAATTCGCCGCCATGCGCTACCGCAACGCCAGGCCCTATGTCACCGCAGGGGTCATGCCGGCCTTCGACGTGACCAAGAAACGCAGCGACTTCCTGCAGCTCAAATCGAGCGACTTCTATATATCAATCGGCTTCGGCTGCGACTTCTACCTGCCATATTTCAAGCTCATTCCCGAGTTGAAATTCTGCTTCGGCCTCAGCGACGTGCTCGTGCACGACCGTCCCGACTTGGTCGACGACCCCAACAAGTATAAATTCACGCAATCTATCACCAAGGCTACATCGAAGATGATTGTGCTAACGTTCTACTTCGAATGACACGCGCAAGGCTCATCATACTCGTCGTACTTGCAGCCCTGTGGCTACAAGTGTCAGCCCAGACCGAGGCCAACATTTCGCAGTACTACGCGGCGCCCACGCTAATCAACCCGGCTGCGGCCGGCCAGACCGACTTCGTGCGCATACGCGGCGGAGCGCGCCTGCAGTGGGTGGGCATCGACAACGCTCCCCGCGCCTTTATGGCCGCCGCCGACATGCCCTTCAAACTGGGCAGCAAGCGCATAGGCCTCGGCGTCATAGCCGGGCAGGAGAGCATCGGCCTCTATTCGAGCCTCGACATGGGCCTGCAGGCATCGTATATGCTGCGCAAATGGGGCGGCGTGTGGAGCATAGGCCTGCAGGTAGGCTTCCGCGACCAGAGCTTCAAGGGCTCGGAAGTACACCTGCCCGACGGCGACGACTACCACCAGGGTACCGACGACGCCATACCTACGACCGACATACACGGCACGGCCTTCGACGGCGCCCTCGGCCTGTGGTACGAGCACCCCAAATTCTACGCCGGGCTGTCGGGAATGCACCTGATGTCGCCCAAAATCACCATGAACGCCGAGAACGCCTCGGGCGGCTCGGAAACATCGGGCGAACGGCGCTACGAGTTTCAGGTGCGACGCACGCTTTATTTCACCGCAGGGTGCAATAT
>VSPF01000013.1:0-9199 GCA_009775195.1 Muribaculaceae bacterium | reverse complement strand
GTGCAATATTCCGGTAAAAAACACGTTATTTGAAATAATGCCCTCGGTATTGGTCAAGAGCGACTTTACCTTTACGACGGGCGAAATCATGGCCAGGGCCCGCTACCGCAAATTCCTGAGTTTCGGCCTCGGCTACCGCTGGGACGACGCGGTGATAATCACGGCTGCGGCAGAAATAAAAAATTTCTACATAGGCTACAGCTACGACTACGCCACAAGCGCCATACGCAGCGCCTCGTCGGGCAGCCACGAGCTTTTTGTAGGCTACAGCCTGAAACTCGACATGGGCGACAAAAACCGCAACCGCCACAAGAGCGTGCGCATCATGTAGGCTTACCAGCCAGACCGACAAAAAATAGAAACAATCACGGGGCCACGGCTCCACCATGCAAGAATATATGAAAAAGATAAGCAACATACTGATACCCCTGACATTTGCAGCCCTTGTCGCCTCGTGCGCCACCGGCGGCTCACGCGGCTCGGCAGGCGGCGAGGTCACTGGCGTCGGCGGCACTTCGTGGGCCGAGCCTACGCCCTACGGCATGGTGCTGGTTGACAGAGGGTCGATGAAAGTCGGCGTCAACAAGGCCGACTCGCTGTGGAACCTCCAGGCCAACGCCAGGGGCATAAGTGTAGACGGATTTTGGATGGACGAGACCGAAATAACAAACGGCAAGTACAAGCAGTTTGTGTTCTGGGTGCGCGACAGCATCATCCGCGAACGCCTTGCCGACCCCGCATATGGCGGAAACGAGGACTTCAAAATCGAAGAAGACCGCGAAGGCAACCCCGTGACCCCTCACCTGAACTGGAACAAGGCCATACCCTGGCGCAACCCCAACGAGGACGAGCAGCGTGCTATCGAGAGCGTGTACCGCACCAACCCCATCACCGGCGTGCGCGAACTCGACCCCACCCAGCTCAACTACCGCTACGAAATCTACAACCATACCGAGGCTGCGCGCCGCCGCAACCGCCTCGACCCCGAGCGTCGCGACTACAACACCGACCGCCGCAACGTGCAGCGCGTAGACCCCACCATATCGAAAGACACGGCATGGGTCGACGAAGAAGGCCAAATCAGGCGCCAGACCATCTCGCGTACGCTCACCGGCCCCTACGACTTCCTCAACACCTATATCGTAAATGTCTACCCCGACACCACGGCATGGGTCAACGACTTCGAGAATGCCTACAACGAGCCCTATGTGCGCATGTACTTCGCCCACGGCGGCTACAACGACTACCCCGTGGTAGGTGTTAGCTGGGAACAGGCTAATGCCTTCGCCAACTGGCGTACAGACTATCTGCGCCGCTCGCTTGGAAAGGAAGGTGTGTATGTAGAGCCCTACCGCCTGCCCACCGAGGCCGAATGGGAATATGCCGCACGTGCCGGTGTAGACGAGAACATGTATCCATGGGACGGCGACCTGACCATGAGCGAGGACAAAGGCTGCTTCTATGCCAACTTCAAACCGGCCGAGGGCAACTACGTGCGCGACGGCCATGTAATCACGTCGCGAGTGGGTACATACGCCCCCAACGACTTCGGCCTCTACGACATGGCCGGCAATGTGAGCGAATGGACCTCGACGGCGTTTACCGAGAGCGTTGGCCGGCTCACCAGCGACCTCAACCCCGAATACCGCTATAATGCCGCCGACGAAGACCCATATAAGATGAAACGCAAGATTATACGCGGCGGCTCGTGGAAAGACGTGGCCCACAACGTGCGCTCAGACCTGCGCATGTGGGAGTACCAGAACGAACAACGCTCTTATATCGGCTTCCGCTGCGTAAGGTCGCAAATCGGATTTGCCAAAGGACAGAAACAAAACAAGAAATAAAAATAGTAGTCAGTCTCCAGACCAAACGACTACAACACCACATACGACAATGGGAAAAGTAGAAACATACAAAGGCGTCATCAGCTCTTTTATCAGCAGTGAGAAGGGCCAGCGCTTCTTCAACTTCGCGTACTCCATAGGTGCGGCAATCGTCATATGGGGCGCACTCTTCAAAATCCTCCACCTGCCCGGCGGCAACACGCTGTTGTCAATCGGCATGGGCACCGAGGTGCTGATGTTCGTGCTGACGGCTTTCGACCGTCCGCCAAAAGAATATAAGTGGGAAGACGTCTTCCCGGCCCTTCGTGGCGAGGAAGATGCAGAAGTACGAGGCGGCTTGGGCGGCGTTGTTGGCGGCTCAGTCGTTGTAGGCGAGGCCCCCCAGGGCGGACATGCCGCAGCCGGGCTGCATGTCGACGTCAATGCCACCGACATGCAGTCGTTCACCTCGTCGGCACGCCAGTGTCTCGACGAGATGTCGGCCCTTGCCGAGGAGATGCGCCAGCTACACACCACCACCTCGGCCCTCAACCAGGTATCGGCTACCCTGCTCGACAGCTATCGCGCCATAACCGAGAACTCCGAGGGAATCAGCCGCAGCTCGGCCGGATATGTAGAACAGATGACAGCCCTTCACCAGAACCTTGGCGGCCTCAACACAATATACGAGCTACAGCTTCGCAGCGTATCGTCGCAAATCGATGCAATCGACCGCGTAAACCGTGGCATCAAAGACATACGCGACATGTATGAGAAGAGTGCTAACCAGAGTGCGCGCTACTGCGAGGAGACCGAAAAGATGGCCCGCTACATGCAGCAGCTCAACAGTATCTACGAGCGCATGATACAGGCCATGACCGTCAACATGTACCGCCCCACGGCCATGCCCGACCTCGGCGGCATAGGTATCAACAGCGACGCCGCCCACAACGGCGCAATGCACACCGCCCCTGCCGAGCAGCAGGCCAACGTATAACCCACAACCACCATATAACCGATGGGAGCAAACAACACAAGGCTTTCTCCACGTCAGAAGATGATTAACCTCATGTACATCGTACTGACGGCCATGCTGGCGCTCAACGTGTCGAGCGACGTGCTTGACGGCTTTACGCAGGTGCACGAGGGCCTCAACCGCTCCAACACCAACTACGGGCAGCGCAACAGTGCCATATACGGCGAACTACATGCCCTGGCAGAGCAAAACCCCGGCAAGGCAACAGCGTGGCTCGAAAAAGCCAACGAAGTGCGTCAGCGCACTGCCGAACTCTATAGCTACGTCGACACCCTCAAACAAGCCATCGTGCACGAAGCAGACGGCGACGACGGCAACGTTCTCGACATAAAGAACCGCGACGACCTCGAATCTGCCGCCGTGGTAATGCTGGCCCCCGGTAATCCACGCGGTGCCCAGCTACGCCAGCGGCTCGACGGCTACAGCGACTTCGTGACCTCGTTTATCCCTGACACCACCAAACGCGCTACCATTGCCGAGGCCCTGTCGACAGCGTCGGTCACACGGCGTGGCACACTGGCACCGCAATCTTGGGAAGAGGCCAAATTTGACCAGCAGCCCGTGGTTGCCGCTGTGACCATACTCGCCAAGTTGCAGAGCGACATACTCTATGCCGAGGGCGAGGCCCTCAACTCGCTCCTGAGCCAGGTCGATGCCGGCGACGTGCGAGTAAACGAACTGTCGGCCTACGTGCTGCCCCAGTCACGCCTCGTGATGCGCGGCAGCAAGTACTCGGCCAACATCGTCCTTGCCGCAGTCGATACCACACAGCGTCCGCAAATCTTTATCGAAGGCAAGCAGTTGCCCAACGACCTCGGCCTCTACGAAGTGTCGACCGGCTCGACAGGCGACTTCACCTATAAGGGCTGGCTCGAGGTGCCCAACCCCGACGGCTCTACCACCCGCCGCGACTTCACATCGTCGTACACCGTTATCGAGCCTATGGCCACTGTTTCGGCAACGATGATGAACGTGCTCTATGCCGGCATCGACAACCCTGTGAGCATCTCAGTTCCCGGCGTTGCCATGGGCGACATATCGGCCAGCATGACCAACGGCACCCTTACGCGCCAAGGCGACCACTGGGTGGCACGTCCCGGCCAGGTAGGCAGCGACGCCACTGTCACTGTTACAGCCAACATGGACGGCAAGCCAATACAGATGGCACAGACAAAATTCCGTGTGCGCAAGCTGCCCGACCCGACACCGTTTATCGCCTTTAAAGACGCCTCGGGCAACACCGACCACTACCGTGGCGGCAAACCGTTCAAGAAAGCCCTGCTGCTGGCTTCACCCGGCCTCGAGGCTGCGATTGACGACGGCCTGCTCGACACGCCGTTTACTGTCGAGAGTTTCGAGACCGTGTTCTTCGACTCGTCGGGCAACGCCATGCCCGAGGTAAGCAACGGGTCACAGTTCTCGCAGAGGCAGAAACAGCAGTTCCAGCGTCTCGGCCGAGGCAAACGCTTCTATATATCGCGTATCAGGGCCAAGGGCCCCGACGGCCTCACTCGCGACCTGTCGCCTATGGAGGTAATTATAAACTGAAGAAATAATAACAACGATGCACAAGATAATCAAAATAACCCTTGCGGCGACCGCCCTGCTGATGTTTGCCCCCTCGCTCGAAGCCCAGGAGCAGAGCCAGGGCAGCGTGGTGCGCCGTGGAGGCCGCGACCGAAAGGCCGAGCAAGCACAAGACGGCACCAAGGTGACCGAACGTATGCAGAGTTTCTATAGCGACACCGACGAGTCTCTCAGCGATGCCGACCGTCAGTGGATGCGCGTAATATACCGTTCGCTCGACCTCGACAAAGATAAGAACGCCGCCCTATATTTCCCCGAGGAGCCGATTGACGGTCAAGAGAACCTCTTCCGCATCATCATGCGCCTGTTGGCATCGAACACCATACCGGCATACGAGTATCTCGACGGTCGCGAAATCTTTACAGACCAATACCGCATCAAGACACGCGACGTGCTCGACAAGTTCTACATACCCTATACCGAGGCCAAAGGGTCGACCGAAAAAAATCCACGGTTTACCATCGACCCCAGCGACGTGCCCACCAACGAGGTGCTGTCGTACTACCTGGTCGAGCGTTGGGAGTATGATACCCGTCACAATCGTCTGCGCCCAGTAGTCGAAGCCATTTGCCCGGTTTTGCATCGTGCCGGCGACTTTGGCGGCGACGCGCTCAAATACCCGATGTTCTGGGTCAAATTCTCCGACCTGCGCCCCTATCTTGCCGCCCAGTCGATATTTATCGACGACGACAACAACCTGCCCACCTGCAGCTACGACGACTTCTTTACCCTGACCATGTATGACGGCGACATCTACAAGACGCGCAACCTCAAAAACAAGTCGATGGTGCAGCAATATCCCGACCCCGACGCCCTGAAACGCGCACAAGACAGTATACAGAACCGTCTCGACAAGTTCGAGGAGAAGCTGTGGGTGCCGACCCGCGAAGAGGTCATAGCCGCACGCGAGGCCCGCGAAGCTCTCGAGGCTGCCGCTGCCGACACTGCCCAGGTCGAAAATGCCACCGAGAAGACTTCGAATACCAGGGCCACACGCCGCTCGGCTAAACGCTCGGCTAAGGCGACCAAACCGGCCAAGGAGAAGAAAGTAAAAGAACGCAAACCGAAAGAAATCAAAAGCTCTACATCGTCAAGCGCCGCCCGTTCTGTGCGCCGCCGCCGTTGATATGACCAAAGCCCTTACCGCCCTCGCAATAGGCACCTTTGCCCTCGGGATAGCCGAATTTACGATGATGGGCATACTCGGTGATGTTGCCCACAGTCTCGATATAAGCATAGTCAAGGCCGGGCACCTTATATCGGCCTATGCCACCGGCGTGGCTGTCGGTGCGCCCATGCTCATATTCTTACGCCGCTGGCCCCTGAAGAGGCTGCTGCTGCTCCTGGCCACATTCATAGCCGTGGGCAATGCTGCGGCCGCCCTCTCGCCGGGCTATGCCACGCTGCTTATCGCGCGTTTTGTATCCGGACTGCCCCACGGTGCCTTCTTCGGCGCAGGGGCTATAGTGTGTTCTCGCCTCGCCGGTCCGGGCCACGGAGCGGCCGCCGTGGCCGTCATGGTCGGCGGTATGACGGTGGCCAACGTCGTCGGTGTACCGGCGGCGACATTCGTGTCTACGGCCTTGTCGTGGCGCGTGGCCTTTGCCATCGTTGCCTTTTTCGGCCTGGCGGCATACGCATGCATAAGGGCCTACGTACCCTACCTCGACCCGGTGCCCGACACCGGACTGAAGGGGCAGTTTAAGTTTCTGCGCAGCCTCGGGCCGTGGCTCATATACATCGGGGTATTTTTCGGGCAGATGAGCGTATATTGCTATTTCAGTTACGTCGAGCCGGTAATGACCGAGGTGACCGGCTTCAAGCTCCACGACATGACATGGATTATGGTACTCGCAGGTACAGGCATGGTGTTGGGCAATATAGCCGCCGGTAAGTTGGCCGACCGCTACGGTGCCGCAAACGTGTCGGCCTCTATCGCCGTACTTATCGTGGTGATAATGCCGGCAATCTATCTATGCGCGTCATACAAACTGCCCTCGCTCGTGCTGCTTTTCCTTGCCACGGGTTGCCTCTTCGGCATCGGCGGGCCGCTGCAATACCTGATTGTCCGCTTTGCCAAGGGGGGCGAGATGCTTGGCGGCGCAGGCATACAGATAGCGTTCAACGTATCTAACGCCGTAGCCGCCGTTGTCGGCGGCATCGCGATTCACCACGGCCTCGGCCTGGCATCCCCGGCGCTCGTAGGCATCCCCGGCGCCATCATCGCCGCCACCGCCCTATTCTACATGTCCCACCGCTACAAAACCCTCGCCCGGTAGCCCCCCGCCGAACTCGCCACAGACACACTCAGTGAAACACTACCGCGCACAAACCCGCAGCCCTGTTCCAGATGCGACAAAACAACAATGCCGCAGGGAGTCACCCAAAGGATGACAGCCCCACGGCAAGATGCCATTGTCAATAAATATTCCCTACAAACAACAATACCCGACAAAATTCAGTTCTCTTCCGCACCGACTGAATTAGCTGCACCATAGTTAGCAGCAGTTACTTGTTGGATTGAATACTTTTGATAATATCTCTATTTTTAGACTTAAATTGCAGGATGTTATGATGTAGACAGCTTAAACCATTATCTGAATGCATATTACTTGATGAATGTTTCAGAGATTTTGATTTCTGGTTTTTCCAAGGGTGAGTTATCCCATCCCCATCTTTGAAAATTCTGTATGCACCAATTTCCATACAATAATTATAATAATCTTCTTTATCTAAAACAGTAATAACATAATGCAAATCCTTAATACAGTCCCCATCTTTTATCCCAGAAATAATCAGTACTTCTGTCCCATTATACCATGCGTTATCATACATGCTTTCCCACCAAAAAAAATTTTTTAATAACACAGTAAATGTATTGCCAGTACCACATATGAATGACCCGCGGCCCTCTGATCCAGAATAATTTGATTGAGAGTCTTTAAAATCTATTGTATTATTCGTTTCGTTTTGATTGAAAAAATGAATAATATTATCTGATATTATTTGACCAATTTGATAATACCCATCTGGGCAGCAAACGGTTTCAAATGGCGAAATTCGATAATCACCTTCTATATTTGGAGGATCTACACCCCCGTATATAGGAATCAAATCGTTAAGTTCTGGAATGAATCCAGGCGGTAATATGTCATCTGTTTTATCTTTATTAGATGAAAAGGGTATGCCCTCCCATTCATAAATATCTCCATTTATAGATACGCAAGGAATGGCAGTATATTCGATGTCCTTAGCAAGATTGTTTAGAGTATAAGTAAATATTTCAGCACCTACAGGTGGTATCTTTTTATTTGCGAACTCTGAATGAATATATGAATCTGATTCCTTTATTATTATTCCGACCTTATAATCTGATAATAATGGTAATAGCCCCCCCTCAATATTGTACTTGGCACCAAAAGTCAAAGGCGTGTCATTAGATTTTGAAACAATAATAGATGTGGGCTGTAATTCGGGGAATATATGTATGCTGGATTTAAACAATTCAAATCTGGCCATCTTTACTCGTTGGATATATCTATCCACGCCAAATAACTTGGCAATAATTTCTCCCTCCAAATCAATGGATCCCGTTAAATTAATAATATCGTTGTTAATCTTCCAGTGATTGGTTGAAATTTCACCAGTAAACCCTAATTCTGCACTCGCGATAATATTGGGACATAAATTGAGCATCAAGGCTATATCTTTTGTATAAAGACCGCAACCCAAATGAATTAAAAATTCTGGGCCAATAGCTCCTTTGCCTTTTATATTAACAGTGTTTACAATGTCTTCAAGTTTAGGCTCCTTGGACTTGTTTTCTGCAAACCAACCATCTTGAGTCCACCCGCATTTATAATCAAAAATATACCCATATCCTACTGCGAGAGTGCCATTAATTTGACCTACTAAGTTAGCCTCGAGATCAATATACGGTCTCAAAGTAATCAGACCTCCTGCGACAGGTAAAATTCCTTTTAGAATTGTCGATTTTTTAATTAAATTCAAAATTGTATTGAGTTGTGGGGTAAAATCAGTTTTGTTATCAACAATCTGCTTTCTCACGCCCATTTCGCCTGTAATACCAATTGTAATCTCTAAAGATAATTCAAATTCATCATTATTCTTAACGAATTTAATAATACCTCCAATTTGAATCTTTGCATTTGCAAAAACCCCGCTATCTTTACCTTGAATTTTAATCGGTATTTCTATTAATTTAGTATTACCTATTGTATTCTTAAATTTTTGACTTCTTGCTTGACGAAAAGATTCGTCCATATCTACGACTGAGATTTCAACAAAATTTCCTTCTTCATCGTAAAACCCTTTTTCATCGCCTAATAAATATGTAATAGGATATGACGATTCTAAATTTAAATAATCAAATAGTTCGTTTAACCCAATAGGAGATGTGAGTAGTTTGATTCTGCCGTTTTCTCTTGTGCGGGAAATGACACGATTGGCTATGCCATAAGGAATTTTTTGTGTGATTGAAGAATATAATATACTGCCGGTCGGTGGTAAAATCTCTAAAGGCGTGGAAGGAGCATAATAGATAATATCACCAATAATTTCCTCGATATACTCTAAATGGCCTTCTCGTAAATCGATGACCTTTTCATTGAAGACATATGATGCTTCTGAATATTCATCTTTAATCCTTACTTCATTAGAGTTTACATCAATTAAAAGTTTATGCTAAGCGCGAGAAGCCAAACGCCAATTATGAAGGCCAGCGGCAATG
>VSPF01000129.1 GCA_009775195.1 Muribaculaceae bacterium | reverse complement strand
GGGGGTTCTTTGTAAAGTTACAAAATATCTATGACATTGGCAAACAACCAGTTGAATATTTACTGAATATCCCTATTATATATGGTTAATGATTAAGCCATGGCCCCGGAGTGATTCGGGGCCATAGTTGTTTTATCGGTCTACGGGTTCGTCGAGATAATCGCGTTGTCGGGGTGTATGCTTTTTCTTTTGCTCCTTAGTCTTCTTTTTCGGCGTCATGGCCACGCTGTCTGGTATGGTGTCAGGGCGGACTATGGCTGGGTCGGGCGCGTAGTAAGCCGGTTGGGGCGTCGTGCTACAGCGCACGAGCCACAAGGCCGCCGCTATGAGGCCCACTGTGAGCACGGCGGCGACGGTGTCTGCGATTTTGCGGCGCGTTTCCGATTTCATCACAGGTAGTTGTTGATAAATATCATCGCTATCAATAGCGGGGCTATATAGCGTATGATGAGCAGGAACACGCGCGACATGGGCGAGTGGAGCGTGCCTTCGTTGGTAAGCTGGTCGCGCAGCAGGTTGCGCGGGGCGAACCATCCCACATAGATACATACGCCCAGCGAGACGAGGGGCAGCAATATGTCGGTGGTGAAGCGGTCGAGGAAGTCGAAAATGGTGAGGCCGAAGATTTTGACGCTGCTAAGGTCGCTAAACGACAGCGCGCAGAGCGTGCTGATGACTGTCAGGGGCAGTAGCATGGCCAGTGTGGCGGTGCGGCGGCTCCACTTGAGGCGGTCTTGCACGGTGGCAATCGACACCTCGGCAATCGACACCGACGAGGTGAGCGCGGCCACGAAGAGCAAGATAAAGAACAAGGCCGACCACAATTGCGCCAGGGGCAGGCGCACGAAAATCTCGGGCAGGGTGACAAAGACGAGCGTGGCTCCCTCGAGCGGCTCGTTGTCGAGGCCGAAGCTCTTTATTGCCGGGAATATGATGAGTCCGACCATCACTGCAACCAGGAGGCTTGCCATCGCCACGGTGACCGATGTGCGCGTCAGGCGCGTGTCGCGCGGGTAGTACGAGGCGAAGGTGATAAGTATGCCCATGCCGAGGCTGAGGCTGAAAAATGCCTGGCCCAGCGCGTTGATGACGGTAGAGGCATTGATTTTGCTAAAATCGGGCGCGAGAAAGTACTTGACACCTTCGCCGGCATTGGGCAGCATGAGGCTGACGACGCACATTACCGCCAGGATGACGAAGAGCAGGGGCATCATGACGTTCGAGAGGCGTTCGATGCCTTTCTGAACGCCGCCGAGCAATATGCCTATGTTTATTGCTATTAGTAATAATGTGTAAATCACCGGGCGGACAGGGCTGCTGATGTACTCGTCCATCTTCGCTGAGAAGACTCCGCGCAGCTCCTCGTGGCCGATACCGGCTGTGCCCTCGTAGAGACCGCCGCCTATGCTCTCTACAAGGTATTCGAGCGTCCATCCGGCCACGACCATATAGTAGCTCATGATTAGGTAGGAGGCCAGCACCGACAGTGCGCCGACAATCCACCATTTCTTGCCCGGGCTGAAGTGTAAGAACGAGCCTATGGCGTCGCTCTTGCTGCCGCGACCGAGCGAAAACTCGGCAAGCATGACAGGTATGCCCAGGAATAGGACACACAATATATATAGTAGCAGGAATGCCGAACCGCCGTTACTCTGGGCCTCGGCCGGGAAACGCCACACGTTGCCAAGGCCTACTGCCGACCCCACCGTGGCTGCCACGAGGCCGAATTTTGATGCAAATTCTGATTTTGTTGACATATAATCTCTGGTTAGCTTGTCACTTTGCGCGACTTTTGTGTGTATTGTCTCGCAAAATTACGATTTTTCAGTCACATTTGCAAAGAATTTTCAGGGCATCTTGCCTTCGTCATGAAATGAGTAGATTGAGTCGCCACAAAATATGATGTGGTCGAGCACCTGTATGTCCATAATCTTTGCGGCATCGCATATACGGCGCGTGAGTGCTATGTCGGGCTGGCTTATGTCGCGGTTGCCCGAGGGGTGGTTGTGAAAGAGCATCATTGCCGAAGCCCCGGTGACTATGGCCTCGCGCATCACTATCTTTACGTCGACGGCGGTAAATGATATGCCGCCCTGGCCCACGCGCACGGCCTTTATGGCCCTGAGGTTGCGCTTGAGCAGCAACAGCCAGAACTCCTCGTGGTCGAGGCCGTGGAGGTATGGCTTCATATAGCGGCTTGCCGACGACGAACTCGTGATGGGCGGGTCTTCGACCTTTATGGCGTCGGCGGCACTGCGGGCACCGAGCTCGAGGGCGGCAAGCATGGTCAGTGCCTTGGCCGGCCCTATGCCCTTGTAACGCTGCATAAATTCGCGCACGTCCATGTTGGCCACTCGCGATATGTGGCGGTCGTTGTCGGTGAGTATTTCCTCGCACATCTGCACCACGCTCTTGCCCTTGATGCCGGTCGAGAATATTATGGCCATTAGCTCGGCATCTGTGAGCGACTTTATGCCCTGGCTGAGGGCCTTTTCGCGAGGCCGCTGGTCGTCGGGCATGTCGGCGATGAGGCTGAAGGCCGACGGTGTTTTGTCAGAGTTTTTCATTGCGCCCCTTCCTGATGTTTACTTCCTCGTCGATGTCGCGGCCGCGCCGCAGTACTATCTTGGTGAACCATGCCTTTAAGAAGCCGTAGCCGTAGCCGCCGAGCTGTATTGCCGCCGCTGGAACGGCTAATACCGCGATTTTAAATGACTTGGTAGAAATTAATGCGCCGATGAACACGGCGGCGAAATATAAGCCCAAGGGCAGCAGCCACCACGGCGACACGAAGATGCCCAAAAGGAGCAGCACCGCGCTGCCGACCACGAACAGTGCCGGCAGCACGTGCACGGGCTTGAGCGAGTCGGGGTAGAGGAGTTTGAGGGTGATGCGCGACATGCCGAAAACGTAGACCTGTCGCATGAACTTGCGCATGTCCATGCGCCGCTTATGCCACACGAAGGCATCGCGGATGAGCACTGTCGAGAATCCGGCCATGCGAATGCGCGTGCTCATGTCGATATCTTCGGAGAACATCTCGCGGAAGCCGCCTACACGCTCGTATACGCGGCGGCTGAAGCCCATGTTGAACGTCCTGGGCACGAATTTTTCGAGCTGCACCTTGCCGCCGCGTATGCCGCCGGTGGTAAGGAACGAGGTCATGGAGTAGTTTATGGCCTTCTGCGTGTCGCTGAACGACTCGTGAGCCGCGTCGGGGCCACCGAAGCAGTCGGGAGCATTGTCGCCGAAGGCCGCGCGGAGGGTCGCGATATATTGCGGCGGGATTACGCAGTCGGAGTCGAAGAAGACGAAGTAGTCGCCCTGTGCGCGCTCGAGGCCGTAGTTACGCGCGATTGAGCGGCCCTCGTTGGGCTTGTAGTAGTAGCGGACAGGCAGACCTTTGTCTTCGAACTCCTTGGCAATGTCCTCGCACGGGTCGGTGGAGCCGTCCTCGACAAGGACGAGCTCGAAGTCGCGGCAGGTCTGGTCGGCGAGGCTGCGGCAGAGGTCGCGCACTTCGCCACGGCGGTTATAGACGGGTACGATGATTGAGAAAAACGGCTTGTCCATCAGCTCATGCGGTTCTTGTAGTCGTCGTAAGTAAATTGTCGCAGATAGCGGCATTGGCCGTCGAGGCCCTGCAGCACAATGTCGGGGTGAGCCACGCCGTTGAACATGGTTGTCTTGACGGTCGTGTAGTGGTTCATGTCGCACAGGGTGAGCCTGTCGCCAATTTCGGGCGACTTGGCGAAGAAGTAGTCGCCCTTGAAGTCGCCGCTGAGGCACGAGTTGCCGCCGAGCCGCCACGGCGTGCCCGTAGAATGTTCTTTGTCTGTGCTTTCGGCCACGACTGGAAGGTAGGGCATCTCGAGCGTATCGGGCATGTGGCAGGCAAAACTTACGTCGAGTATGGCCGTGGGCAGACCGCAGTCGGTGACGGTGTCGACAACCGAGGCCACAAGGTCGCCGGTCTGCCATGTAAAGGCACTGCCCGGCTCGAGTATGACGCGCAGCCATGGGTAACGCTGCTTGAAGTCGCGCAACACCTTGATTAGATGTTCGGTATCATAGCCCTTGCGGGTCATAAGGTGGCCGCCGCCCATGTTGACCCATTTGAGCGATGGCAAGAGGTGGCCGAATTTTTCTTCGAACGCAGCCAGGACCTTTTCGAGGTCGTAGCTCGACGACTCGCACAGGGCGTGGAAATGCAGACCATCGATGCCCTCGGGCAGGCCGTCGGCGAGTTCGTCGGCATTGACACCGAAGCGCGACCCCGGCAGGGCAGGGTTGTAGAGGTCGGTGTCGATTACCGAGCACTTGGGGTTGACCCTCAGTCCGGCAGACACTCCGGCGGCACGCACCTGGGCGCCGAAGCGGCGGTACTGGCCGAGCGAATTGAAAGTGATGTGGGTGCTACCGGCGATGAACTCGTCGATGTTGGCCTCGGTGTAAGCCGGGGTGTATGAGTGAATCTCGCCACCGAGGTATTCCCGGCCCAGGCGCAGCTCGTTGACCGAACTGGCCGTGCAGTCGCGGCAGTATTCCCTTACGATGTCGAAACTTTTCCAGAGGGCATTTGCCTTGAATGCCATGATTATATCGGCGCCGCTGCGTCGGCTGACGTCGCGAATTAGCTCGAGGTTGGCGCGAAGGCGCTCTTCGTAAACGATGTAGAACGGCGTGGGCAAGTCGTTGGCTGTCATTTGTCTATGGTAAATCTTGCGAATTTTAAAAGAAGTGTGCGTGTAGCGCCGTCGTCGAACCCGACTATAATTCGGTCGCCGAGGTCGGTGGGCTTGAGTTCTATGATAGAGCCGGGCCCGTAGGTGGGGTGGGTGATTATCATACCGACGGCTAACTCGCTGATTTTATGGAGGCCGAAAGGCATGGCTTTCGGCGATGTCGGCTGTGGCGTGGCCGTCGCTCCTACGGTATGGCTGACCTTGACGGGTTCGGCCGGCTTTTGCACGGGTGTTTCGGGCAGGCGTATGGGGGTGCGGAGGCTCTGGACAGCGGCTTTGACGACAGGGCGGCGCAGGCGCGAACCGGTCATCATGCGCAGATAGCGCGGGGCGATATCGAAAAGGAAGCGCGACGGGTTGGCCTGCTCTGACTTGCCGTTGAGTGTGCGCTGCTTGACATAGCTTACCATGCAGAAGCGTTTGGCGCGTGTGATGGCGACATACATCAGTCGGCGTTCCTCTTCTATTTCCTGCGGCTTGCGGCATTTGTCGGAAGGCTGCAAGCGCTCTTCGACACCGACAACGAACACTGCCCCGAACTCGAGGCCCTTTGCGGCGTGGATGGTCATGAGCGTCACGCAGTCGTCGTCTGGTGCGGTATCCTGGTCGGTAAGCAGCGACACTTCGGCCAGGAAAGCCGCCATGCCTGAGTCTTCGGGCAGCGCGTCGGAGTTGCGTTCGCTAAACGATGCCACGGCCTTGAGGAGCTCTTGCAGGTTCTCGCGCTTTGAGATGAACTCGGGGGTGTTGTCGCTCATATACTCCTTCATCAGCCCTGTGGCCTCTACGATGTGGTTGGCAAGTGACGAGGCCGCTGTGCCGCTGTTTGCCGACAGGCAGAACGAGCCTATCATGTCGGCGAACTTGGTGAGCTTGGTCAGTGTGCCCTTGTTTACGTCGAGACAATATTTGTCGGGATGGGTGATGACGTCGAAGATGCTCGTGCCCTCGGCGATTGCCGCCGCCTGGAGTTTCTTGACCGTCGTGTCGCCGATGCCTCGCTTGGGGGTGTTGATTACTCGCACCAAGGCTTCGTCGTCGTGCGGATTTATACTGAGGCGGAAATATGATATGGCGTCTTTGATTTCCTTTCGCTGGTAGAAGGCGAGACCGCCGTAAATGCGATAGGCTATGTTGCGGCTGCGCAAGGCCTCCTCGAGTACACGCGACTGGGCGTTGGTGCGGTAGAGGATGGCGATGTCGCCAAATGAGAGTCCGAAGCGGCGGCGCGCCTGCATGAGCCGCGAGGCAACGGCACCGGCTTCCTCATAGTCGTTGTATGCCTCGACAACTTCGATGGGGTCGCCGACCTCTTTGTTGGAGTATACATCCTTGTGTATTTGGTCGCTGTTTGCGGCAATGAGTGTGTTTGCCGCGCCGATGATGTTGCGCGTCGAGCGGTAGTTTTCCTCGAGCTTGAAGGTTATGAGTGTGGGAAAACTCTTCTTGAGGTCGAGGATGTTGCGGATATTGGCTCCACGGAACGAGTAGATGCTCTGCGCGTCGTCGCCGACAACGCACAGGTTGTCGCGCCCCTCGCACAGACGTCGCACGATTTGGTGCTGGGCGTAGTTGGTGTCCTGATACTCGTCGACGAGTATATATGTGAAAAAGTCGCGGTACGCTGTGAGTAAGTCGGGATTGTCGCGCAGGAGCACGTCGGTGTAAAAAAGGAGGTCGTCGAAGTCCATTGCGCCGGCAATGCGGCAGCGGTTGCGGTAGGCCTTGTATATTTCAACTGTGCGTTCGCGGTGTGCGGCGCGGTCGTTTGCCATAAGTTCCTTGTCGGCGGCGTAGTCTTCGGGCGAACACAGCATGTTTTTGGCCCACGAAATGTCGGCCAATACCTGGCCGGGGCGGTAGACTTTGTCGTCGAGCTTCATCTCGCGTATTATGGTTTTGACGAGCGATTTGGAGTCGGCGGTGTCGTAGACGGTAAAGTTTGAGTTGAAGCCTATGCGGTCGGCATGGCGGCGCAGTATGCGCGAAAAGATAGAGTGGAACGTGCCCATCCACAGACGGGCGGAAATGTCTTCTCCGGCCAGGGCGCCTATTCGTTGGCGCATCTCGCGTGCGGCCTTGTTGGTAAAGGTTAGGGCCATGATATGGCCGGGCCTGTGACCGTTGGCAAGGAGGTAGGCGATTTTATAAGTTATGACGCGGGTCTTGCCCGAGCCTGCACCGGCCACGACGAGTTCGGGACCGCCGAGGTATTCGACGGCGGCGCGCTGGGCATCGTTGAGCTGTTCGAGATAATTGGTCGACATCAGATTAGCGGAACTGGTTAATCTGAGCCATGTAGTCGAAACCGGCGTTGTGAAGTTTTGCCACAAGTGCGTCTTTGTCAATATCTTCGCCCCGGCAAAGGTCGTCGAGAGTGCCGTATTGGTCGCGAAGCAGTGTGTTGATGTAGCTAAAGAGTATGAAGGGGTCGTCGGGCAAGTTCATAATTGGTCATTTTTTGCGGTAGTTATCCAGCAGTTTGTTGATATTGTCGCCGGCCCATAGCCCTGCGAGTATAAGGAAAATACCGAGGTAGCCGATGAAGTTTACATGTTCGCCAAGCACTATTGCCGAGACTATGAGGGTGACAATCGACTGGAGGTACATGTAGTTGTTGGCCTTTACGGCACCGACGGTCTTTACGGTGTAGGCCCACAGCACGTAGGCAATGGTCGAGGCACCGAGGCCGAGGAAGAGCAGGTTGGCGTAGACCTCGGGGCGCGATATTATGGTGGCGACCGACTGGCTCTCGGGCTCGAAAATCAGAAACGGGATAGAGGTGAGGATGCCGTAGAAGAATGTCTTGCGGGTGATAAACCACACGTCGTAGTGGGCATTAAGGCGCCTCAAAATAAGGGAGTAGAAGGCCCAGCTGAAGGCTGCGGCGAGAGCGAGGAAGTCGCCTAAGGGGCGCACCTCGAGCGAGGTACTGCTGTTGAATACCACGCATGCCACGCCGGCAACGGCGATAGCAGAGCCGAGCCAGGTGCCGATGCCGAATTTCTCGGTCTTGTAGACCAGGCCCACGAGCATGGTGGTGATAAGCGGCGAGAGCGAGGTGAGCAGTGAGACGTTGGTGGTGAGGGTGTATTGGAGGGCGGTGTTTTCGGCGATGAAATATAGCGAGCCCGAGGTGAGCGCGCAGACGACGAATAGGCCCTCGTCGCGCCAGTTCGATGCCCAGAGGCGTTTGTGGCTAATAAAAAGAACCATCAGGTACGCAAGGACGAAACGGTAGAAGTAGATATGCACGGGACCGAGGCCGTTGTCGAGCAACACTTTCGACGAAACGAAAGAATAACCCCACATCGCTACGGTAACAATCGCGGCTATGTGGCCCAACAAAGTGCCTCCGAGCATACCATTGCCCATTTTTGTCTTTGACGTCATGGTGTATGATTTTTACGATTTCTTTCACAAAATTAGTTAATTATTTGCTCTTAAACAAACTTATGCTTAACTTTGATTGTAAAAGTTTATGACAGGCCGGTCCATTTGCACCGTGCTCTTGTCGTA
>VSPF01000128.1 GCA_009775195.1 Muribaculaceae bacterium | reverse complement strand
AAACGAACGGTTGTCGCGATAGGCCACAATGCCGAGCTGGGGGTCCATGGTGGTGAAAGGATAGTCGGCAATCTTGGGCTCTGCCGCGCTGACTGCCGACAGCAGAGTCGACTTGCCCGCGTTCGGAAACCCGACAAGGCCCACGTCGGCAAGCATCTTGAGCTCGAGCACCACGCTCTTCTCAATCGCCGGCTCGCCGGGCTGGGCATAGCGCGGGGTACGGTTTGTCGAAGTCTTGAAATGCCAGTTACCCAGGCCGCCACGGCCACCCTTGAGCAGCTTCACTTCCTCGCCGTCATCAGTAACCTCGCATAGATATTCGCCTGTCTCGGCATCGAAAACCACAGTGCCGCAGGGCACGTCGACAACCACATCGTCGCCATCCTTGCCAAAACTGCGGCCACCCGACCCGGCCTCGCCATTGCCGGCAAATATATGGCGGCGGTATTTGAGCGGCAGCAATGTCCACATATTACGGTTACCACGCAAAATTATATGGCCGCCACGACCACCGTCGCCGCCGTCGGGGCCGCCTTTGGGCACATATTTGGCACGGTAAAAATGGCGCGAACCCGCACCGCCCTTGCCCGAACGGCAAAGGATTTTGACATAATCTATGAAATTCGAATCTGGCATGGTTCTATGTTCGTTTTTTAAGTTGAGAGTTGAGGGTTTAGAGTTTAGGGCCGGTGGTTAGTCGTTGAGGGTGCTTAGTTAAACTATAAACTCTAACCCCTAAACTATAAACTCTAAACTCTAAACTTTTATTATATTAACACCCAGTGGCGTTAAGAGTTCGTCATCGAATTGTGATGCCGCATCAGTTCTCCGGCTTGGCGGAAGTCTACCGGCGACCCGACATCAATCCAGGTACCCTTGATTGGGTAATATGTCACCTTGCGGCCGGCTGCGAGCGCACGCCCGATAAGGTCGGTGGCGTCGCAATGCTCGCCGGGCACGAGGGTCGCCAGCAGCGAGTTCGAGAAGATATAGATGCCGGCATTGGCATAATATGAATACGAGGGCTTCTCCTCGATTGCTATAACCTTATCGGGGTCGTCGCTGTCAAGAGTGAGGATGGCATATGGCACCGACACCTGATAGGGTACGACGGCTATTGTCACATCGGCAGCAGTCGACCGGTGGCGCAGGTACATGTCCTCGAACGAGATTGTCGTGAGCAAGTCGGAGTTCATGACCAATGTATTGCCCTGCTGCGACGAAGGCCATATATCGGCAACGGCCCCAATCGTGCCGAGCGGTTTGTCCTCGGTGACACACCGCACCTGCACTCCGGCCACCGGCTGCGCGAAATGCTCATAAATCTGCTCGGCAAGATAGCGCGTCGTGACCACGATTTCCTTGATGCCGCACGCGGCCAGGGCCTCGATATTGTAGTCGATGATTGCCTTGCCCTCGATTTGGAGCAACGGTTTTGGCGTTGTGAGAGTCATGGGTCGCAAACGTTCGCCACGTCCGCCGGCCATAAGCACGGCCCTCAGCGGCAACACGGTCCGCAGCTTTGTGAGGTCGACCAACGACACGGGGCGACCGTCACCGTCAACCTCGGGGATAAGCCTTATACCATTGGCCCGGCACATACTCAGTACCTCGGGGTCTATATCTCCGGCCGTCACATAATGAAAGTTGCGATGACAAGCCTTGTCGACCGACTGCTGCAACGAAGACCCGTCGATGAGGGCCCGACGTATATCGCCGTCGGTCAGACTGCCGAGTATGCGGCGGTGACCGTCAAGGACAAAGAGCGTCATAATGCCGCCGGGCAGCTTATTGAGGCGTTGCAGGGCCTCGAGCAGCGTGGCATCGGAACTAATGCTATGCTTTTCTAAATCGGTCATGATTTTTTGAATAAAAGTTCGGCCCACTGCCAGTCGTTGGGCGTGTCGAGGTCGATACTCCTCGATTGTGGCATCAGGTAAGGCACGCGACGTTTGAATTCACCAAGCGCGCACCGGCGCAGAGAGGCCGGATTTATAATGTAGACAGCACCGTTGTATTCGAGAACCCTCGGGGCATCCTGACGCCTGGTATACGTGCCTGGGCCCTTGCAGATATTCAAGAAACCGTCGGCGTCGGCCTCGAAAAGGTTATAGTACGGATTTGCATCGGCCTCGCACACGCTTACCACCATATCTATGTCGGGCGAATACATCTCTAAGGCCGCCGCTACATCCTCGCACGTTCGCAAAGGCGACGTGGGCTGCAATAATACAACGCAGTCATAGTCAATGCCCCTGCCGTCGGCCCAGCCCATGGCATCGAGTATGACGTCGCGGCTCGACGTGGTATCTGCCCCGAGACTTGCCGGGCGCATGTAGCCTACTTCAATACCGCAGGCCCGGGCAGTATCGGCAATTTCGTCGTCGTCGGTAGATACGAGGATATATCCGCCAAAGCGTTCCGCTGCTTTGGCAGCACAGTCAATGGAATAGTAAATCAGCGGACGCCCGCCAAGACTCTTTATATTCTTGCGAGGTATGCCTTTACTTCCGCCTCGGGCCGGGATGATGTAGAGTGGTTTCATTTCAAATCATAAAAATGTTTTGGAGGCAGGGGCAGACGCGATACAAATGTCTCGACAGCCTCTACCATCAGGGCGCAGGTGTCGGGTTTGAAATACGGATTTACGCGCTCGGTCGCCAAGGCCTGCATTTCGGGAGAAAGAGCATTGGCAATAGCCTCTGCGACCGAATCGGTATCTTCTGCGCAATGTATTACCGACGGTGCCGAAATCCGGCCCTGCTGGCGTATGCCAACATCGACTGTCGGTATGCCCGCCGAGGGGACCTCGACAATACCGCTCGACGAATTGCCGATGACGAGCGACGCACAACGCAGCAGGCTGTGGTAACGCACCATGCCGAGCGAACGGACAAAGACTGCCCTGTCGTGCCTTGCCGACACATAATCTTCGAGCATGGCAAGCAGCCGTTCGCCACCGGCATCATTATTGGGGGCGGTAACGACAAGCCTAAGTGAGGGGTAACGGTCGAGGGCATCGAGAAACTGGCCGAGCCGCGCCTCGGGGGCGACAACATCGTTTGTAGCCGGATGATATGTCACTACGGCAAGCGGCCCTTTTGTCACGTCGAACCCTATGCTCTCGCTGAGTTGCCCGGGAGACATCAATGGTGTGTTGAAGGCATTCCAGACACCTATTGCGCCCGTATTTATTACCGTGTCGGGCTGTTCGCCGAGCTGGAGCACACGGCGGCGGTAATCTTCGGTCGCAGTGAGATGCAGGCTCGACAGTTTTGTAATGGCATGACGGAAGGCATCGTCGAGCGCGCCTACCGTCACCTCGCCACCGGCAATATGTATGACCGGTATGTGCATCACGGCGGCAGCCGAAGCCACGGCAAGCATCTCGTAGCGGTCGCCGAGCAACAGCACGGCATCGGGCCTGAGACTGTCAAACGCTTTCGTCATGCCCTCCATGGTCTTTGCCATCACCAGCGCGCGCGAGGCATCATCGTCCGAACCGACATCGGTTGGCACACGGCAGGCAATATCGAAACCATCGGCCTCGATTTCGCGATACGTATTGCCATAACGCTCGATGAGGTGCATGTTTGTGGCCACAATGTCGATGCGCAGCAGCCCCCTGTCGCGCAAGGCACGGCACACAGGCGACAACAAGCCCCAGTCGGCACGGGTACTGGTCACAACACAAAGGCGTTTCTTCATCTCGTTTTCCATAATTAATGCAAAGTTACGCAAAATTTGCGATGTAGCAAGACGGGGATAAGCCTGGATGCGGAAACAAAAAACATATAGGCAAAAAAGGTACGAGTTAGAATGGCGAAAGGTCGGATGCGTTTACGTCAGGAAACCATTCGTTGAGCTGCTGTTTCGCTTTGGCGATAGTGGAATCGGAAAGATTTTTCCAAATATGACGCACCACATATGCCAATGCAGCCGCATCGTCAGTAAATCCTCCGGGGATGGTATCGGGTATCAAGTCGAGCGGTAAGATAAAGTAGCCCAGGGCGGCAATCACCAACAAACGGTCTTTCACCGGGAGGTCTTTGTCGAAAGTTGCATAGTAGAGCACAAGTACGGCAAATATGACATTGGCCCCGGCTTTCTTTGCCACATTCTTAATCTTTGAGAACAATTTAGTCGGGCTATAGTAATCGGCATACGTCGACAAATTGCTCGTAAATTTGCTTATGTCCATAGTTATCTTTTATACTAATCTTTACGAATTTATGTGCTATTTTGCAAATATACCACTTTTTTTCGAATTATTACTTTTGTCGTTAAGGTATAAAAAAGGGGACAAGCATGTGCCTGCCCCCTGTGGTTACTTTTCGTTTTTTATTTGGTGTCTTTGTCAGTGTCGGTTTGCTGCTTGTTTACAGAGGCTGCATACTCGAGAATTTCCTTGGCATGGTCAGGAGCTGTGGAAGAATTTTCTGCAGCAAACTCTTCGGCGGCTTTCTGACGCAAGGCAGCCGCACCGGGAGAGTTGTCCCAGTGGAAGGGGACGAAATCAGTGCCGAGAGAGTCCCATGACGGTTTTTTAAACTTCAGGATTATAAAAGGCAAGGCCACGAAAATCACAGTGCCCGCAATCAGGACGGTAAACCATATGGCATTCGAGCCCATGCTAATCTGATTGGGCGGGAAGAAGCTGAATATAAACGCGGTAAGCGAACCGATAAATCCCACGCCCGAGATGAGCCACATCACGCCGTTGCCATTTTTGCCGAGACGGAACGGACGGGGAGCACCCTTCATATTGTAACGCAGACGGATAGCTGCCGCAAACATCAACAGATATGCAATCAGATAGAGTATGCAGGTAAGCTGCGAGAGAATTTGATAGAAACTTTGTACAGACGGCATGAGCACCATCAGGAATGCGAGTACGGTCACGATAGCGCCCTGCACATAAAGTATGTTTTTCTGCACGCCGTTCTTATTAGTCTTCTGGAAGAATTTAGGCAGATAACCGGCCTGGCCGACGGCAAACACACCTTTCGAAGGACCTGCGACCCATGTCAGCACACCGGCAAGGACACCGAAAGCCAATGCGATGGCTATTATCGGAGCAAGCCATTTGACATGTAGTACGCTAAAATAATTATCAAAACCGACAAGCAGACTCTGCACCAGGTTGATATCTTTGGCCGGGATTATCACACCGAGGGCAAATGTGCCGAGGATAAAGATAGCCACGGTGGCAATCGCGCCAATAACGACAGCCTTGGGGTAGTTGACGGTAGGATTTTTAATTTCGCGGACATGCACGCCGCTCATTTCCATACCGGCGTAGAAGAGGAATATCGAGACGGCAAGCACTATATTGTCAAAGTTGGTAAAGTCGGGTATGAAATTGCCGTGCCAGTTCATCTGCGACTGACCGCCCGAAATGAGATAAATGGCAGCACACACCACAATCAGGGCAACCGGAATGATTGTACCGACCATACCGCCGATTTTCGACACTTTTCCGACCCAGCCCATACCTTTGAGCGATATAATGGTGGCAAGCCAATAAATAGCAAGCACCACGACAATAGTATAGTACTTATTAGCTGCCAGGTGGGCATCAAAGACATGGTCCATGCCGATGAAGGCCAATGACACAGCCCCGAAGGTCAGCACGGTAGGATACCATATGGTACTCTCTATCCACTGTAGCCAGATACCGAGAAAACCCGGTTTGTCGCCGAAGGCCTCGCCAATCCATCTGAACATACCGCCCTGCTGGTATGGAAACATCGCCGCGAGTTCGGCGGCAACCAACGAAACAGGGATTAGGAAAACGAGTGCCGCAAGTATATAATAAAACGCCGAGCTTACGCCATACTCGGCCTCGGCCGGCAGTCCCCTAAGCGAGACTACCGCGACAATATTCATAATCACAAGGGTAAAGACACCCATCTTGGCGGCTTGTTTAACTGTCGCCTTTGTTTGTGCGGAAGAATTTGCCATAGCTTTAGGATGTTTGAAAGTTAATAGCTATATAATTTTGATGAAACGGTCAGTCAGATACAATTCCCACCGTGTCACCACTAAAAATATCGAGGTCGAGTTTGCGCATAAAAGCCTTTATGGCGGCTTGTGCCTTGACCGAATTACCGGCATCATCAAGAGGTGGCGCAAAGGCCGCAATGCCGAAGAGCCCGGGCATCACGCCCATCACGCCGCCACCTACACCGGTCTTGGCCGGTATGCCAGAGGTATATAGCCAGTCGCCGGTATGCTGATAAAAGCCGACGGCGGCAATCATCGCGGTTATCTTGGGGGAAATCCCGGGGTCGAAAACCTGCTTGCCAGTCACGGGGTTCAAGCCGTGGTTTGCTATCGTAGCGCCCATAATGGCGAGTTGCGACGATGTTATGCCGAGCGAACACTGCCGCGTATAGAGGTCGAGGCTCATGTCTACATCGTCGTAGATACGGTTATAGTTTTTCAAGAGCCACGAAATAGCACGATTATTAAAATTTGTGGCGGTCTCGCTTTCGTAGAGTTCGTCGATTAGTTCAGGAGCCGAGCCACACAAATTGGTGATATTATCAGTAATGGCCTTCCATTTATCGGCAGCATCACCCTGGGGGGTAATCATAGAGCATGCCGCAATGGCACCGGCATTTACAAGGGGTGTCGACGGATGGTCATTCTCTAAAAGTATGGCAAAAATAGAATTGAACGGCAGGCCCGTGGCATCGGCTCCGATTTGTTGAAGTACACCTTCGGGCGTATGCTGTATCATGGCGAGGATAGCCGTAGGGACTTTCGACACTGATTCGATTCCAAATCTATAATCCGTATCGCCATAATTAAAGCAAGTCCCGTCAGCAAGGGTCACACTTAGTCCGAATAGCCGGGAGTCAACATTGGCAAGATACGGTATATAATGAGCATTCTCGCCTCCGCTGACAGTCTTAGACTCTTCGTAGGCCGCCTGGGCCGCCTGTTTTATCTGGGTTTTAGTTATTGTTCGCCGCATAGTCGAAACGTTAAGAGGTTTACAGTATTTAAAATCAAGGTGGCAGATGGTATCATTATCCCGATATCCACCTGCCACCTTATTTCATATTCTATAGATACTATAGGAAAGCCCTAAATCATTTGCCGGTATGATTAAACGACTTACTTGCCAATGGTATGTTTTTCTCCATGGCGATACGTGTCGTGGTGGGATACTCAAGGGCGTTGAGTTCGGCAACAGCAGCCTTGATGTCGTGCAACAGTTCGTCGCACATGTCGCGGCTGAAGCCCTGTTTGCAAAGCACACGCATGACTACCATATCCTGAATGTTTACAGGCATCGCGTAGGCAGGCACCATCCATCCGTGCTGGGCAAGTTTATCCTGCAGGTCGTAGAGAGTCCACTTGGCATCTTTCTGGACCTCGGGGTTCATGAGCCATGTCACGATTGGGTTGGGAACATCGGGCGAATAAGGCTCGAACTCGGGGAAGGCCGAAATCTGGGCGTGCAGATATTTGGCAATCTGCATCGAGTTGTACTGCACATTGCGGTAGCCTTCGAAGCCAAGACGGATAAACTGATAGTACTGGCCGAGAATTTGTGCGGCAGGACGTGAGTAGTTCAGGCCGACCTGCGTAACCTCGGCACCAAGATAGTCGACAGTGAACGACATATCGGTCGGCAGGTATTGTTTGTCTTTCCAAACCACCCAGCCAAGACCGGGATAAACCAGGCCGAACTTATGACCCGAGGTACTGATTGAGAGAACCCATTTGAGTCGGAAGTCCCACTTCTTTTCGGGGAATATGAAGGGGAGGATGAAACCGCCGGTAGCGGCGTCGATATGTATGCAGACCTCGTTGCCGGTAGCGGCATTATACTTGTCAAGGGCTGCATCGAGGGCTTCGACATCATCGTTAAGGCCGGTCCATGTCACACCCTGTATAGCCACGACGCAGAACGTGTTTTCATCACACATCTTGATAGCCTGGTCTATATCGAGGGTCGGATGCTCTTTCGAGAGCGGGACTTGACGCATTTCGATATTCCAAAGAGTGGCAAATTTTTCCCACACGACCTGATAGCCGGCCGAGATTACGAAGTTTGGCTTGTCGTAGGGCTTACCGGCTTTTTTGCGGCGCTCAATCCACCGTTTCCATGCTGCAATGCCGCCAAGCATACAGGCTTCTGACGAACCGATAGCAAGGGCACCCGTCTTCCAAGTCTTCTGCTCGGGGGTATTCCAGAGGTTTGCCACGATGTTGATACACAACACCCACAAAACACCCACACCACCAAACACACAAACCACCAACAAAAACAAAA
>VSPF01000127.1 GCA_009775195.1 Muribaculaceae bacterium | reverse complement strand
GCTATTAATGTTATTCCTCGTGCTCGAGGAATAATCAATAAAATCCTTATTTAACTTTTGTCCTTATGTCTTTTTGTTTCTTCCGATTAGCACGCAGGCACCGCAATGTCAAAATACACTCTCTTCTTTGAAAAGTTCGCAAACCGCCACCTCGCCCGCTGGGAACTCGATGTAATCGCCACCCTCGAATACACACGCCAGCACAACGACAATCACCGAATTGTCATAATCGACCCTCCTGGCTATGACTCGCGCAGACTCTTGTGCGAATATTATCAGTATCTTCACCACCGTATCGACCACTATGGCAATTTCCTCGTAATGGCCAAGACCAAACGAGATGCCGCTACCCTTTCCGGCTTCATCTCCAAGCCCAAGACCCCCTGGCTTACCCCGGCTTCCGGCAACCACCCCGACAACATCCGTGGTCTCACCTTCAACTACGCCCTTCTCCTCGACTGCCAGGCCTACACCTCAAGAACTCCCAAATTTGCAAATCGTTCACGTTCGGCAAACAATTCAACATTCAACCTTCAACATTCCAAATTCAAGGAAGCTCTCCGCGCAGTCGCCCCCATCATCCTCAACAAGGGGCCTGACAACTTCATAATAATTCACATCCGCAACGAATCCAAAATTCAAAATTCCACATTCAACATTGCCGACGAAGTTCCTCCTATCTATATCCGCGACCCACTCCTTCCCGTTCCCCGACTACCACAAAAAAGGCCACCCGGCCCTCTAATCTTCTACCTAACCCTAAACTCTTCCCCACCAACAGATTCCGAAATGCCTTCCACCATCCAGCTTCAACCCGTCAGCATCGGTGAGCGATGTTGACAGCGGTAGTCGACTCCGCAGCCCAAAGCTAAACCGTCGTCAAAGCGCACATTGACATTTTGGCTAAAAATTCTTTTTGTCCCTTTTGCCTTTATGTTTCCTCTTTTTCGATATTGGCATCGTGACTCAAAAAACTTTTGGGCGGGAAGGAGGGTATTGTTCGAGGAAATTTTGTAATTTTGCACTTTAATTCTAAGAACAATCCAATGGGCGGTTTTTTTGGCGCGATTTCGCGCAAGCCTTGTGTAAATGAGGTTTTCTATGGTACGGACTACAATTCCCACCTCGGCACCAAACGTGCCGGTATGGTCACTTTTGACCGCGAATGGGGCTTTAACCGTAAGATTCACAGTATCGAGCGTGACTATTTCCGCTCGAAGTTCGAAGACGAACTCGACAGCTTTACCGGCAATGCCGGTATCGGTGTAATCAGCGATACCGACCCCCAGCCTATACTGGTCAACTCGCATTTGGGGCGCTATGCCGTGGTCACCGTGGCCAAAATCGGTAATCTGCGCAAGCTGGCCGACGAGCTGCTGGCACAGCGTATGCACCTGAGCGAACTGTCGGCAAACAATATCAACCAGACCGAGGTCGTGGCCCTGATGATAAATATGGGCGCGGACTTTGTGGAGGGCATCAACCTCGTTTATAGCAAAATCGAGGGTTCCTGCTCCATGCTCATCCTCACCGAGGACGGGATTATCGCCGCGCGCGACTACCTCGGCCGCACCCCTATTGTCATAGGACGCAACGACGATGGCTATGCCGTGACCGGCGAGAGCGGTGCCTTCGAGAACCTTGGCTACACGACCGTCCGCGACCTCGGCCCGGGCGAAATCGTGCGCCTGCGCCCCGACGGCATAGAAGTGCTCCAGGAGCCGGCGCCGTGCGAACAGATTTGCTCGTTCCTGTGGGTGTACTATGGTTTCCCGACCAGCACTTACGACGGTGTCAATGTCGAGGCCATGCGCGAGGCCGTGGGCAAGGCCATGGGCCGGAAGGACGATACCGAAGCCGACAGTGTGTGTGGCATCCCCGATTCGGGCGTCGGCTGTGCCCTGGGTTATGCCGAGGGGCACGGCATACCATATCGCCGCGCCGTGTTGAAATACACGCCCACATGGCCGCGAAGCTTCACGCCGGGCAACCAGTCGCGCCGCGACCTTGTGGCACGCATGAAGCTCATACCCAACGCCGCCCTGCTCAAGGGCCAGCGCGTCGTTTTCTGCGACGACTCGATAGTCCGTGGCACGCAGTTGCGCGACAATGTCAAGACCTTCTTCGACGCCGGGGCCACCGAGGTACATGCGCGCATATCGTGCCCTCCGCTCGTCTACGGCTGCCCGTTTATAGGCTTCACGTCGTCGAAGAGCGACCTCGAGCTCATCACCAGGCGCATAATACAGGATTTCGAGGGCGACCACACAGCCAAACTCGACCGCTACTCGACCGCCGGCACGCCCGAATACGAGCGCATGGTGGCCGAAATCGCCCGTCAGCTCGGACTCTCGACGCTGCAGTTCAACAGCATGGAAGACCTCGTGGCCTCAATCGGCCTGCCAAAGGAGCGCGTCTGCACCCACTGCTTCGACGGCAGCAGTTGCCACCCCTGCCAGAAATATAAAAAAGCCAAGGAATAAGAGGACTGACAGGTTGAGGTTTACGACTCAGGGGTTAAGAATGTGTGTCAAAATTGCTTATTCACAAGAGTCCTCGGAGAGGACGAGGTAATGGTTAGCCCCACCATCATTGGTGGGGTAAATTGAAGCATGATTAAAAAGAGTCCTCGGAGAGGACGCAAAAGATTGCTAATATGTCTTTTGCGACCTCTCCGAGGTCATTTTTTCTTACTACATTCTTAGTCCCCCACCAATGATGGCGGGGTTAACCTATAAAATCCCTCCAAAAGACGTAATATTCGATAAATATATGATAATTAGCTTCTTGTTTTCTTAAATATAATCCACCATGGGTCAATATTGGAATTTGCAAGAGATTGGTTTTATGATATTTTCAATCGTATTACGCCAAAATCTGGGATTTTACAGGTTAACCATGAAAGCGTCGTCTCCGACGACTTCTTATTTTGATACACCCTCAACACTTAAATAAACTTTAAACCTTAAACTTTAAACTCAATAGGCCCTACCCGGCCGAGAGGCCGCCGTCGATGAGGTAGAGGCCGCCGGAGCAGAAACTCGAGCGGTCCGAGGCGAGGAAGTGCACAAGCTCGGCGACTTCGTCGGGGTCGCCGGCGCGGCCACGGGCATAGTCGGCGTTTTCGGCCTGCCACATCGAGTCGACGCTCTCGCCGGTGCGCTCCGAAACCTCGTTGAAAAGCCTGTCGACGAGGGGTGTGTGGACGGTTCCCGGGCAGACGGCGTTGACCCTTATGCCCTTGGGCAATAAATCGAGCGAGAGGCTCTTGGCGATTTGGCCGAGGGCCCCCTTGGTCATGCCGTAGGCAAAGCTGGCCCGTTTGCCAACGGTTGACTGGTCGGAGGCATTAATCACCACCGTGCCGCCACCCGAGGCAAGAATGGCGGGCACGGCGGCTTTGAGGGTGTGGAATGTGCCGTAGAGGTTGGTCTTGATTACGAGGTCGAATTCTCCTTCGGGTGTGTCGAGCATGGTGTTGCGGCGATGTATGCCGGCGTTGCAGAATACGCTCGTAAGGCCTCCGAAGGCATCTACGGCTGCATCTACAGCCGTCTGCACCTCGTCCTGGCTGCGGGTGTCGGCATGCACGAACAATGCGCCGGTCTCGGCAGCAAGGGCCTTGCCGGCCTCGTCGTTGATGTCGGCAAAGGCCACATTCCAGCCCTCGCTGACAAAGCGGCGCACACACGCTGCCCCTATGCCGGTGCTGCCGCCGGTAATAAATATCGTATTATTCATTTTAGTTTAAGGGTTAAAGGTTAAAGTTTAATGAGCTGTAGTTTTTGAAGTCGCAACTGTTTAGATTCTTAAACTTTTACATTAACCGAATAATCCGAGGTCGTCGCCGCCGCGTTTGGCACCGAGGTGGTCATAGGCGAGCTGGGTCACTTCGCGACCGCGCGGTGTACGCTTTATAAAACCTTCCTTTATAAGGAATGGCTCGTAGACCTCCTCGATGGTGCCCGGGTCTTCGCCGAGGGCCGTGGCTATGGTCGTGAGGCCCACCGGGCCGCCCTTGAACTTGCTGATAATCGTATGCAGTATCTTGTTGTCGATTTCGTCGAGGCCGTAGCGGTCGATGTTGAGGGCCTCGAGGGCATATTTTGCAATGGGCAGGTCGATATTGCCGTTGCCCTTGACCTGGGCGAAGTCGCGCACGCGGCGTAGCAGGGCGTTGGCGATACGCGGCGTGCCACGGCTGCGCATGGCGATTTCGTCGGCGGCTTCGACATCGCAGCTCACGTTGAGCAGCGCGGCCGAGCGCAGTATGATGCGCCGCAGCACCTCGTGGTCATAATATTCGAGATGGCACTTGATGCCGAAGCGGGCACGCAGTGGCGACGTGAGCAGGCCCGAGCGCGTGGTGGCGCCGACAAGCGTAAAGGGGCTTAGCGACAGTTGCACGCTACGTGCCCCCGGGCCCTTGTCTATCATTATATCGATGCGGTAGTCTTCCATGGCCGAGTAGAGGTATTCCTCGACCACGGGGCTCAGGCGGTGTATCTCGTCGATAAAGAGCACGTCGTTTTCTTCGAGCGAGGTCAGTATGCCGGCCAGGTCGCCGGGCTTGTCGAGCACCGGGCCCGAGGTGATTTTGAGTCCGACGCCGAGCTCGTTGGCAACGATGCCGGCGAGTGTTGTCTTGCCCAGGCCGGGAGGGCCGAAAAGCAATATGTGGTCGAGGGCCTCGCGGCGTATGGTCGCGGCCTTGACGAAGACGCGGAGGTTGTCGATAATCTTTTCCTGGCCATTGAACGACTCAAAGCGGCCCGGTCGGAGTGCTTTTTCGAACTCCGCCTCCGAGCCGCCCGCTACCTGACGGCGTATGTCAAATTCTTCTTCTTCCAATTTTCAAACTTATTTGCCTGCAAAAATTGAATTATATATCATTTCGGGTTTTATGGCCGTCATGCACAGGTGGTCGCCCCGGTGGCACGGTTTGTCGCCGAATACCGAGCAGGGCCGGCAGTCGAGTGGCAGTTGCACGGTGTCGGCATCGGTCTGGCGCCAGCCCTTGAAGCCGCAATAGGGGTGGGTGGCACCCCATACGCTTATGGTGTGCGTGCCGGCTATGGCGGCAAGGTGCATGTTGGCCGAGTCCATCGTCACTACGGTGTCGATGTGGTTGAAAAGTGCAAGCTCGGTCTTGAAGCCATACCTCTTGCCGGCAAGCGATGTGGCGCAGGGGTATTTGCGTTCCCATTCCCCGAGGGTCTGTTGCTCGTCGTTGCCGCCTCCGAAGAGGAATACCCGCAGGGGCTTGCCCGCGTCGGCATCGGCCTGAAGCATGGCCACGACCTTCTCCATCATTTCGGGCGGGTAGATTTTGCCCTTGTGCGCTGCAAAGGGGGCTATGCCTATCCATGCCTCGCCGGCCGGTTTGGGCTTTGTGATGGCGGCAAAGAGGGCCGGGTCGGCCTTGGCGTGACCGCTGTAGAGGCCGTCGAATTTCTCGGTGAGGCCGAGGCCGGCCTTGAAGAAAGCCTCGCGGTAGCGTGCACGTTGCGATATGAGCGGCAGCATCACCTTGTTGTGGCGGCGTGTCAGTGCCCGACGCTTGGCCCGGGGCTTGAAGATGCGTACAGACGGCACGCCCTTTAGCCGCAAAAATGTCGCCAAGAGCTTGGTGCGCAACACGTTGTGTAAGTCGATGAATATGTCGGGATGATACTTGTCGACAATTTCGCCAGCCAGTTTCCGCAACCCGGTAATACCGTCGTAGGTCTCCTTGACATCCACCCCTACCACGGTGAGATTGGCCGGCGCGTCGACAAAAATCGAAGTCATCGACGGCCTTGTGACGAACACGAAATGCACGTCGGGATAGCAGCGGCACGCGCTATATACCGCCGGCACCGTCATGGCAACGTCGCCAAGGGCCGAGAACCGCGCCAGTAGCACCGTGTGGTAGTTGTGGGTATTGCCGACCATTACTTTTTATACAGCACCGGGTTTGTGTCGGTGTCGTTATACATCTTCATCTGGCGGTAGACCTTCATATATTTTCGCCCGGCAGCAATATCGTCGAGCAGGGTGTCGACAGCCTCGGTCAGGTCGGCGCGTTGCTCGAGTAGTACGGCCAACTTGGCGGCGCATTTGGCGCGGTGGGCCTCGGAGGCATCGGTTCGGGCGGCCTCGGCCTGCATGTGATATATTTTAAGGGCGAGGATTGACAGGCGGTCGAGGGCCCACGCCGGGCTCTCGGTGTTGATTGTGGCATCGGGGGCGACGGCGACGTCCTTGTAGAGGTCGCGGAAATATGAGTCTAATTCTTCGACCATGTCGGTGCGGTCCTGGTTCGACTTGTCGATGCGCCTCTTCAGAGCCAGGGCGGCGACGGGATCAATCTCGGGGTCGCGGATAATATCTTCGAGATGCCACTGCACGGCATCAATACGGTTTTTGGCATAGAGTACGCCCTCGATGCTCGTCGGCTCGTAGGGCTGGCGGCTGACAGCGTCGACATCATCGTCGATATGATAGTCGGCGACACTCTGCTCGAAAATTGAGTAGGCTTTTTCTGCAAATTTCATTTCTCGTAGGCGTTTATATGGTTTGAAGCAAAGTTAGTGTTTTTTTATTGGTCTGCAAAATTTTTATTGAAAGGCACGGTAGCCGTTTCAAACCCTGCCGGGGGCCGAGAGGATGTGGTAGGCAAGCTGGTGGAAGAGTTCGTGCTCGTTTTGCCTCGACCCTACGCCCTTGCTCTTGACGTCGAAGTCGCGTATGGCCCCGATGATTTCTACGATTTGCAAGGCGTTGTAGCGGTTCATGCCGAGTTTTATGCGCTTGAGGCCGAAGGGCTTGCATCCGAGCGCGGCCATGAGGCCGGCATCGCTGCGGTCGGGGGTGTAGTAGGCTATCAGCAGGTCGGTAAAGAGATTGAAGATTGATGCCGTGGCCATGACAAGGGGCACGGCCTTGGGGTTGCTGCGGAAATAGGATAGGATGCGGAAGACCTTGGCGGGGTCACGGGCGGCTATGGCGTCGACAAGCTCGAAGCTGTTGTACTCGCGGCTGACACCGATGTTGCGCTCGATTACCTCGGGTGTTATGGCGGCGTTGGGCGGCAGCAGGGTGGTGAGTTTGTCGATTTCGTTGAACAGGCGTCCCAGGTCGGTGCCGATGAAGTCGTGGAGCATCTCTACCGACTTCTGGTCGGCACTGAGGCCCTTGCGGCGGATATATTCGGCGATGTATGCCGCGATGTTCCACTCGGCGATTTTCTTTGACTCGAATATCACCGCGCCCCCCTTCTTAGCTGCGTCGAAGAGGTCTTTGCATTTTAGCGCGGCCCCACGGCTGCAAATCACCAGCACCGTCGTGGCCACAGGGTCGGCGACATACGCCTTGAGCTTGGCAATCTTGTCGGCGCGGACGGCCTGAGCTTCCTTGAGGATTACCACCTGGCGGTCGGCCATCATAGGTATGCGGCGGCAGAGGTTCATCACCGATTCGGGCTCGGTCTCGGGGGCGTAGAGCACATATTGGTTAAATTCCTTCTCGTCGTCGGATAGTATGTCTTCGAAGTCTTTTGTCAGGGCGTCGATAAAATATCCTTCCTCGCCATGCAATATATATACGGGTGCTATGTCGCCCTTTTTGAGAGACTTGCGTATGTCGTCGAAACTTGTTGCCGGGGCTGCTGCCATAGTGTGGGTTGTGTCGGTTGCGAAATAATTCGTAAATTTACACAAAAATTCTGATATGCCCGCAAAGACGCAGTTGAATTTACCGGCTTTCGATGTGCAACTGCGGCGCGACAGTGACTCGCGCCGTGGGGGCCTGGAGGTCTACGACATACTGCGCCGCAAGTGGGTGGCCCTGACACCCGAGGAGTGGGTGCGCCAGCATTTTGTGCATTTCCTGATTACGCATCGCGACTTCCCGGCGTCCTTTATGGCCAACGAGGTAGCCCTGAAGCTCAACGATACGGCACGCCGTGCCGACACCATGGTCTACACCCGCGACCTCAGACCGCTATGCGTAGTCGAATACAAGGCTCCCGAGATTGTGCTGACTCAAAAGGTATTTGACCAGATAGCGCGGTATAACAGCGTTGTCGAGGCCCCGTTCCTGATAGTGAGCAACGGCATGCATCATTATTGCTGCCGTTATACCGGTACGGGCTATACATTTTTGCGCGATATACCATCGTATATCGAAATGACAGGGGCCGTCTCAGGCTGATAGTTGCAGGCGTCATGGTACACGGCTCTTTCATTTAAAACTAAATAAATGACATAACTACCCTTACCCGGTTCATTGAGAATCGGGTAATTTTTTTCGGGATTGAGTGTCAGCAACTTATCGTTATATCAAAATCCGATTTTTTTCATTTTTGACTCAGGAACCGCA
>VSPF01000126.1 GCA_009775195.1 Muribaculaceae bacterium | reverse complement strand
ACACGCGGAACTTGTTGCGCAAAATCTTGCTGGCCATAGCCTTGTAATCGGTGGCATGTTCGAGCCATGCGTCCTCCCACTCGGCATCGGGGATGAGGTTCATCAGCTCGTTGTTGACCTCGAAACCGCCCATGATGGTCATAAGGTGATTGGTAGTGCGCAGGTTGGGGTCGCACTCCGAGGTGATGATGCCTGTCGCCGGGTCGTAACCGAGGGCGAGAGGGCCGGTAAACATGCGTCCGGGCAGCTTGCAGATACTCTTCATTCCGGCGATAATCTTGTCGCGGTAGGCAGTATTACCTGTGCGCTCCCATTCGGTCATCCAGTTACCGGCGTATGCCAGCCAGTCGGGGCCTATACGCAGACGTGCGGGCGCGGTGCAGGGATATTTGTCGCGAGGCTCGGCAAGACGCATCGGGTCGAGGGTATAGAGCTTCTGGTCGTTATCCCTTACAGCGGTCATCAGGTCGCCGCTACGGTCGTCGGCTGTAAGGTAGTACATGAAGCGGTTGAAGGCAGCCTGGCTGATACGCGCCTCCTTGGCGCCGCATCCCCAGTGGCTCACGTTGTGACGGCTACCAAGGCCGGCATTGTCGCCGAAGTGGTATACGTCGACCTCGCCCACGTGACGACCCATAGCCTCGGCCATGCGCCAGATATCCTCGCGGCCTGTGCGGAGGAAGCTGTACCACAGCCACAGGTTCGAGCCAAGTTCGGTGTTATCCCACGCATAGCCGCCGACGTCGTATTTCCATTCGTGGCGCACGGGGTCGTAGGCGTGCATGAAGTCGCCATAATGCCAGAAGCCATACCAGCGGTTCTGCTCTACAGCGTTCTTATAGAAATCGATGTACTGCTCGAGACGGTCTTCGACCTTGGCACGATTTTCGGTCGAACGGTCAGGCAGACTCCAGACACCAAAGGCGCGGCGGTCGTGGAGGTATTCAGGCGTAGGCAGTATAAGGCCGGGAGTATTCATAGAAGCGGCATCGAGGGCAAACTGCTTTTTACCGCGATAGCCCTCGCCGGGGTTGAGGATGAGGGTAGAAGTGCGGGCCACACCGTAGGGGGTGCTCATGCCTTCTTGCACGTCCTCGTAGGCTGCAAGCAGGTCGTGGGCCTTGTTGTCGTAGTGACGGAGGTCCATCGGCTCCGACTCAGGGCTCCAAAGCCACGCGGTGACGGTGGCCATAGGTGTGCGGGCACCGCTGACCTCGAGGGTCGAGGGATATGACTCCCAGAAGTCCTTGAGCTGTATGCCGAGGCCGCCGCTCACATCGCCGACAAAGGCATAGCCGTCGGCACGGGTCCCGGCCATTGTACCAATCCATGGATTGTTGTCATTGGCACGTTTGCGGATAGTAAATCCGTCGGGGTCGAGCTGCGAAAGCCTGTAGGCATCCCACGAGGCCCAGTTGTCGATGAGGTGGTGACCTTTTTCGTCGAAGGCGTCATATTCGGGAATACGTTCGCCGAGCATCTGACGCTCCTGTACCGACACTTTCGACGTGTCTCCTGGCAGCATCAGCACACGACGGCCGACGAGCGGTTGAACCGGTTCGCTCCACACACCGCCGTCGGTGGTGGCAAAGGCTACATGGCGGTTATAGAGGGCCTCGCGCATGGGCACGTCGAAACGTACGCCGAGCGAACGGATATAGTCGGCATTCTGGTCGCCGTCGTAGAACATCGTATATACCATCTTGACCTCGGGAGTCGAGCGATAGAAATAGAGGCGGACGAGGAATGGCAACCATTCGCGCCCATTGCCGGAGCGCAGCTTGCCATTGATTTTAATGACAGCATGTTCGTTGCCCTGACGTTCGATTACGGCCGAGTCGACCTTGCTGACATAGTTGACAAATGACACCTGCTTGGTCGATTCGAGAACAGGCTCGGACTGTGTAGAGCAAACCAGGCGGCCATCGACTGCGACGCGGACACCACCGCGCACGATGCTGTCGATAAGCGCAGAGCCTTGTTTGGCGATATATGTATCGGTCAGGCCGGTAGACACCTTGATTTCGTTACCAAGATTGGTTGCAATAGGTGCCTGAGTATTCATCTTGTTAGCTTTCTTTTTCTTACCGGCGATACGCACCGTCAGGTCGTCGGCACCCGCAGGGATAGTGGCGGCCACTCCGCTCCATTTTATAGAGCCGTCGGGCCAGTAGGCAAGGGGCCAGGTGTCGGCGGCAATCTGACTGCCATCGCCGCCGAGCAGTTGCAGGTCGGTAGCCACGGTCACAGCCCCCTGGTCGAAGGGCACGCCGAACATCGCGCCGCGCTGCGACGAGGGAGCGGCACCCACACGGTGGAGCGGCACGTCGGCTGGCTGGGGCTTGGTGCATGTAAAGCTAAAGTTGGCAATGCGTGCGCGGGCAGCGGTGGTGCGGAAGCCGAACCAGCCCTCAGTCAGCGGCGACGGGTCGAGGAAGTCGACAAGCCGCTCGCCGTTGATAAAGTATTGCACACGGCCATTGTCGTTGGTAATCTTGATGTGATACCACTTGTTAGGCTCGAGCAGGTGGGCCTTGTCGGTATATTCTTTCAAAATCTTGGGCCTCGCATTCACATCATTTACCCCGGCCTCGTTGCCATCATAGCGGCGGAAACGGGTCGTAGAGTTATGGTTGCCGCCAAAGCCGAGGTAATAAAGCTGCAGCGAGTAGCAATTCACAAAAATGCCTTTGCGCCAGGCGGCACGCTTGCGGATATCGGCCGGGAATTTGGGGTCCGACGCCATCCAGAAGCAGTTGAGGTCGCTGAGGCGGTCGCCCTCTTTGCCGGTATCCGAGATACAAGCATCATACTCGATAGTGGTGTTGCCGCTCATCTTTTCATTGCGCCACAGGGTAAGGCCCTTGGGGGCAAAGATTTCGGCGGTATCGCCACTAAACGTCACTTTGTAGTCGGGCGATTCCGACTCGACATGCCAATATTTTTTGAAACTTTTGGCATCGAGTCCCGAGGGCGCATCGGAACCCGAGGCATAGGCAAGGGCTGATAAGCCCAATAACATAGCAAGGGATAGGACATAACGATATGTCCGCGATACAAGGTAATTCATGGTTTTAATCATATTTCTAATACAAAGATACGGGAAAAACTCCAAATTGCCAAAAAGCACGCCCGACATTTAACTAAAAAACATTAAAACAAATGGAGTTATTGTCGATTTTTTCTAACTTTGCAAAAACCAATCTATTCAGTGTTTAATATGAAAATATCATTATCTCATTTCCTAAGTACGGGCTTACTGTCCCTGTCGATGTTCGCATCGGTGTCGGCGAGTGCCGAAGTCCTTCTCTATGAGGACTTCAACTACCCTGCCGGCGACCTTTACGGCCAAGGCGGATGGCTCCAGAGCAACAATAAAGAAAACCCCATCCAGGTCACAACCACAACCTTGAGCCTCGATAATTTCGGCTCGGGCAAATCGGTGAAACTGACACCGGTAGATTCTAAAGACCAGGATTGCCAGAAGCCTTTCGTTGCTGCCAATGACGACGGCACCTATACAGGCATCACCGACGGCACAGTCTACGCAGCCATGCTAATCAACGTGCAGAATGTGACAGACCAAATGTACTTCTCTGCTTTCAGCATGACTAATTCAAGCGGACAAATTAAAGATGGTATTTCCTTTACCGGCCCTTACGCATGCTCGTTTGTAGTACCTTCGAGCGAGGGTAAATATAAGCTCGGTATCAGCAAGAACTCAAGTAGACCCACAGCGACAAGCGAAAAAGAACTCAACTACAATACCACCTATCTTTTGGTATTGAAATATACTGCAATTCCCGAGACCAACAACGATACATTCGAAGCTTGGGTCAACCCCGTAGCAGGTGGTACAGAACCGGCAGCCGAGCTTACAGCTGACGTTAGCCAAGGCGACCCCTCTCGTGGCATTGCATCTTTTATCATCGCTCAAACAACCGGCTCGGTAAAGAAATGTCCCGAAATGCTTATCGGCCCGGTGCGTATTGCCACCACATGGGCTGAACTTTGGTCTCAGGGCGGTATTGTTGACCCCGAACCCGACGACAAGGCCGAGATTACGGCCACAATGCAGAAATTTAGCGAAGGCTTCGCTCTCTTTCAATATCAGAAATATCCGGTCAAGGTCAATATCAAGGCTCAGAATATCACCGAAGATATCACTATTAGCGGCAACACAAACGTAAAGCCCGCTGTGGCCGCCATCCCTGCCACAGATGCTTGCAGCCCCGCCGGTTACGACCTCGAAATGACACTCGATGCCTCAACAGCCAATGCTATCGACGAAACCCTGACATTCACCTCGGGCGAAACGACTACTACGCTCAAAGTCAGCGTGCCTGTAATAGAAACATCAACACTGATGAGCTTCCGCTTCGTACCAAGTATGGAAGTGGATAAGATTTATTACTTCTCGGGCAATGCCACAGTAACTCACGTAGATGCTAAAAACCAAAAGATTTATCTGCAAGACGTTGTTGGCGGCATGGCCCTCGGATATAGTTTTACTGGCCTCGAAGAAGCACCATTTAAAACCGGTGACAAAGTCAGCAAACTATATATTCTCGGCACCGAGCCCAGTTTTGGCGTACCCGGTTGTGAACTCTACGCTTATTATACTCCTACAGGTGTAGCATATGGCGAAATTACCGAAAGCGGCGCAGTCAAAGAACCAATGGAAGTAACACTTGCCGACCTCAGTGCCGACCTCGAAAGCTACCTCAACCGCCTTGTCAAAGTTAAGGACGTGACCTTCGCCGCTGCCGGTCAGAAATTCAGCACAGCCGGCACTGATATCACTTCAGGCGAAGCCAAGGGCAAAGTTCGCGCCTTCGCCGGCACTGATGTTTTCGGTACCGAAATTCCGGCCACCGCAGCCGCCGTGACCGGCATCTCGACCTCGCCCACGTCAGTCATGATTACCATGCGCGGTCTCTCAGACCTCGTGGCCACTCCTGCCGGCGAAGAGACATTAGACGTGACCGAGGAACTGCTTGTCGACGCCACCGAATACTATCCCGTAAACGTGGCCACACCTTTTGCCAAATTTACCGTCAAGGCCCAGAACCTTGCCAAAGCCGCCGCAATATATGTTACGGGCAAAGACCGCGACCAGTTCGAGGCCGACATGACCGAGATTCCTGCCGGCACGGGCGAATATGTGATTACAGTGACAATGAAGCCTGCCAAGACAGGACGTCTGCAGGGCAATCTGATGATTGAGACTTCTAACACCGCCTTGACCTATAACAAAGGCTTCGCCGGACTTGCCTACGACCCGGCCAACATGCCCGAGTTTAGCGTAGATGCCGCCGGTGTGACCGACTTCACGGCCAAAGTAGGCGAGACCCAGGAGCAGACACTCACCATCACGGCCAAGAACCTGCTCGACCACGGCGCCATCCGCGTACTCGGCCAGGGAGAGGGAGCCTTCCTAATCAACTCTACGATGTTCCTAAAAGACGGTACCTCGCAACTCAAAGTCACCTTCGCACCTAAGAAAGAAGGCACTTTCAGCGAGACTATAGAATTTAGCGCCGTCAAGGCCGAGACCGTGACCGTCGTTGTCAAAGGCAGCACTAACGGCAGCGTTCCGCCGAGCGACATCGAGGGCGACGAACTGACCTACGACACCACCAATCCCCTCACCTACTACGCTACCGACTTCTCGGGCAGCGGCGTCAAGAACAAACCCCTCGCCGTAGATGGCTGGAAGAATGTGGCCGTCGACGGCAAACGTGCCTGGTGGAGCTTCACCGAGGACGACGGCAATGTCTGCGCCAAAGTAACCTCGTATGTATGGGGCGGCGCGACCAGCAATGAGCCCTCGGCCGAAATGCTGCTCCTCTCCCCTGCTCTCAACTATAAGGACTGCACCAGCCGCCTGCTGTCGTTCCGCATCAAGGGCGAGATGCTCTCTGACGGGCAGTATGGCCAGCTCAGCGTGCTATATATCGACCCCGAGCAGCCCGAAAGCGACCGCTACAAGGTAATACTTGGCGGCAGCGACATACCCACCGGCGCCGAGGCTTCGGGTGAATGGCGCGAATATGTCATCGACCTCGAGGGCCTCGGCCTTGCCGACACTTTCTTTATCGGCTTCCATTATCTGAGCTTGACTGGTGCGAACTCGCCCGAGTCGTACTACGTCGACGATTTCTGCTACGGCAGCACCACGCAGCCATTTATCCGCATCGACAAGTTCCAGGTCGTAGGCGAGGCCCTTGTGGGTGAAAGTGCCGACCTCGAGACAATCACCGTCACTGGCCTCAACCTGTCGGAGCCTATCAAGGTAGAACTCGAGGGCAAGTATAAGGACTTCTTTACCGGCGCACCCTCCGAACTGCCGGCAAGCGGCGGCGAACTCAACTTCAAGTACACACCGGCCGAAGAAGGCGAACACGCCGTATATGTCAACCTCAGCAGCGCCGGCGCCCCCATGAGCCAGCTCATCATCGGCGGCAAGGCCGACGGCGTGTCGGGCATCACCGTGCCCGGTGTAGAAACCGCCAGCCGCGTAGCGGCCTACGACCTCAACGGTCGCGAAGTCGTTGCCGAGACCGATGCAGCAAGCGCATTCGCAACCCTGCGCACCCTCGACAAGGGCGTTTACGTTCTCCGCGTCACCCAGGCCGACGGCACAACCAAATCGGTTAAATACCTGCGTCCCTGATAAGTTTAAAGTTTAAGGGTTATAGTTCAATGAGCCATTACTCTTAAACTTGACCCACTCCCCTTGATACAACAAAGCCCGGCCATGCGGTCGGGCTTTGTGCTTATAAGAGAAAAACCTCGGCTCTTTAACCTTTGTTTCATAATATTTTACTAATTTTGTAATCTAAACGCGCCCGTGCTGACAAAGACCGACCGATATAATTAGACACAATATATTAAAGAACTCCCCGGTAGTCGCAAATGGCTTGGTCGCCAGTCAGCCTGCTCGGAAGTTCTTCTCTTTTTGGCATGAGCGAAAAACGCTTTACGCACATAGACCTCTTTGCAGGTGCCGGCGGACTTTCCGAAGGATTGTCCGAAGCGGGTTTTCACAGCCTTTTCGCAAATGAGGTTGTGCCCGTATATGCGAGTACTTATGCTCGCAACCACATCGGAGCACAAGTTGCCACCAATGACATCCGCTCTATAAATGCCGATGAAGTCAGAGAGAATTTAGGACTTGTCAAAGGAGAACTTGATTTACTTGCAGGTGGTCCTCCTTGTCAGGGATTTTCTATAAATGCCCCCGTCCGTAGCAATGAAGACCATCGCAACCATCTTTTCAAGGATTACCTCCGTTTTGTGTCGGCTTTCATGCCCAAGGTTGTTCTTATTGAAAATGTCCCCGGTCTTGTATCGTTTGAGCACGGAGCTACGCTTCACGCGATACTTGAAGCACTTGCCAATTTAGGCTACGGTGCGGATGTACGCATTCTCGGTGCGGCCTATTACGGCGTACCCCAGATGAGATGGAGAACTATTATTATCGGCTTCAGAGGCGCGGAGTTACCAGACTGTGCATTTCCGACTCCAGTTTTTCATGCCCCTATACGCCCAAATTTCACATCCACTTTTGATGGTCGGAACCTTGTCTGCACTCCTTCCTCGAATATCGAGGCAAGATTTACAACCGTTCATGAGGCAATTGGCGACTTGCCTATTCTGAAATGTGGCGAAAGAGGAGAAACCATTAAACAATACCGTTGCGATGCATTTTGCGATTATCAACGCTCATTGCGCCAAGGTTCGACAGGAGTATTCAATCATGAATCACCTGCTCTTTCCAAACTTAATATCGAGCGGATGAAGCATATTCCGCCTGGTGGGAACTGGACTGACATACCGTTTGAAATGCTTCCAAAAGGTATGCAGAAAGCCCGCCAATCTGACCATACTAAGCGTTATGGCCGTGTGACAAAGGACGGACTGGCCTCTACCATTCTTACGAAATGCGACCCGCACTGGGGTGCTTTCATCCATTATGAGCAAGACCGCTCTTTTACTGTTCGAGAGGCGGCTCGCATACAGTCGTTCCCAGACCATTACATATTCAATGGCTCATTGGCCGAGCAATTTGCGCAGGTAGGTAACGCTGTCCCGCCATTGCTTGCAAAGGCTATCGGAGAATGCCTTTATAATATCGTTAAAAATTATTGATATGGCAGGATATATTGCAGAATTTTTCGGCTATGCCGCTGCTGACAAATCACAACCGGCACTTACTGCCGCAGCGAGAAAGAATTGCCCTTTTCTCGGTTCTTTTTGTGTGAAAACACTCGCAAGGGATAAGGTTATTTCAGGCGTATGTGCCATTCGTCAGAAAACTCCCGGTTCTCCCAATGTTATTTGTTGCCCTATCAGATTGTACGCCGACAATTATAAAATGCTTCGACTTATCGCACGCAAGGCTTTCCATCAGGAGCTTAATC
>VSPF01000125.1 GCA_009775195.1 Muribaculaceae bacterium | reverse complement strand
TTGCCGCTGGCCTTCATAATTGGCGTTTGGCTTCTCGCGCTTAGCATAAACTTTTAATTGATGTAAACTCTATTGTTTTTCAGACAATTCGAGCCATCGCATCTCCTTCTCGTCGAGGAGCGGCCCGATTTCGGAGTATCTCTGGGAACGACGGTCGAACTCGTCACCGCTGACATTCTCGCCCGAGGCAAAGAAAGCCTCGAGGGCAGCCTTCTCGTCGTTGAGCGCGGCAATCTCGGACTCGAGGGCCTCGAACTCGCGCCGCTCCTTGAAGGTCATTCTCTGCGGCCGGTCGGCACGCACCCGCGTATCTTTTTTCTCGGCCACGGCAGGCTTAGGCTCGGCCGGCTGGGCATCAAGGAATGCCCTGTAGTCGCTATAATTACCGGGGAAATCGCGAATTACACCATTGCCCTCCATCACAAATATATGGTCGACGATATTGTCGAGGAAATAGCGGTCGTGGCTTATGACAATGACGCAGCCCTTGAAGTCGGCAAGATACTCTTCAAGTATGCCGAGGGTAACGATGTCGAGGTCGTTGGTGGGTTCGTCGAGTATCAGAAAATTTGGCTGGCGCATAAGTACGGTAGCCAGGTGGAGGCGGCAACGTTCGCCACCGCTGAGGGTGTGTATATACTTCTGCTGGTCGGCGGGCGAGAAAAGGAAACGCTGCAGATACTGCATCGGCGACAGGTGTATGCCCTCTTTGAGTTCTACGTCTTCGGCATATTCCGTAATAGCATCAACGACCTTCTTGTTGCTGTCGAACCGGAGTCCGTCCTGGCTGTAGTAGCCAAAGCGCAGTGTCTCGCCAAGATCCCAGCGGCCCGAGTCAATCGGCAGCAACCCCTGCAAGAGCTTTATAAACGTAGACTTGCCCACACCGTTGACACCGACAATGCCGAGTTTTTCGCCACGGGCGAAAGTATATGTGAAATCGTCGAGTATGACCTTGTCTCCAAAACGCTTGCACACGCCCTCGGCCTCGAAAATCTTCGAGCCGATACGCGATGATGAGTTTTCGAGCCGCACGTCTTTTTCCACGTGGCGGCGCTGCGCACGCTCCTTGAGGTCGTAGAAATTATCGATGCGGAATTTCGCCTTGCCGGCCCTGGCCTGCGGCTGACGGCTCATCCACTCCTGTTCGCGGCGCAGAGTGTTGCGCACACGCGCCAACTCAGCCGCCATTGCCTCGATACGCTCGGCACGCCGGCGCAGGTACATGTCGAAATTGCCTTCGACCACAAATGCCTCGCAATCATCGAGTTCGATAATCTTGGTGCATACGCGGTCAAGGAAATAACGGTCGTGTGTAACCATGAGCAAGGTCGCCTTCGACCGCTTCAGATATGCCTCGAGCCACTCGATAGTGGTGATATCGAGGTGGTTGGTAGGTTCGTCGAGAATAAGGAAGTCGGGCTCGGCCATGACAAGGCGCGCAATGGCAAGACGTTTGCGCTGGCCGCCCGACAGTTTATCGACAGGCGCATCAAAATCGGCAAAGCCAAGCCTCGTAAGCAGCTGGCGGAGACGGTCTTCATAATCCCATGCCCCGAGCTTGTCCATCTTGTTATAGGCTTCGTGTGTACTCGCCTCGTCACCGGTAGCTATGGCATCTCGATAGGCGAGTACGGCAGCAGCACGGGGGTCGCAGTCATTGTCGAGTGCGGCCTCATAGACTGTCGCGCCGTTGAACACCGGCTCCTGCGGCAGATAGCCGATGCGGATATCGTTGCGGAAGGTCACAGTGCCGCTATCCGGCTCCTCGACACCGGCTATAATGCGCAGCATCGTGGTTTTGCCCGTGCCGTTACGGGCAACGACACCAATCTTGTCGCCCTGGTCAACACCAAAAGTTACATCACCAAAGAGCAACCTGTCGCCATAGCTCTTGGTTAAATTCTCTATATTGAGGACATTAGCCATATATAAGCAAAATTAAGGCCGTTGACGGCACATATACCACTGCACCGCGCCTACAAACAAGGCCCCGCCCACAATATTGCCAATCGTGGCGGGCAGCAGGTTGGCAACGAAAAGGTCGTAGATGCCCACGGGCGCGCCTTGCATCATTGCAAGAGGTATAAAAAACATATTCGCCACGCAGTGCTCGAAACCAAGCGCAACAAAGGCAAACACCGGTATTTCGCAGGCGAGCAGCTTCTCGCCGAGGCGGCGTCCGCTCAAAGCCAGCCATACTGCCAGGCACACGCACCAGTTGGCACCTATACCCTTGAGCAATACAGGCCAGAAACCCATCGTAGTCTTGGTTACAGCGATTTTGGCTATGGCTTCGGTATAGGTACCGGCAGCAAGGGTGCCGGGGACATAAATCAGGAAATAGGCAACAGCCAACGCGCCGACAAAGTTGAAGCACCATACTATCAGCCAGTTGGCAAGCATCTTCGAGGCCGACAGCCTGCGTTCGAACACAGGGGGGACCAACAAGGCATTGTTGCCGGTAAAAAGGTCGGCCCCGAGCACGACGACGAGCATAAGTCCCACGGGGAACACGAGGCCCGAAAGCAATTTCTGGATGCCGGGGTTGGCGGCGGCTATTTCCGGAAATCCCGAGCCTACAGCGAGAGACAGGGCGCCGCCGAGGGCAATATAGGCACCGGCAAGAATACTGCCGAGTATCAAACGCGAAAAGCCGCTGCGAGATGTTGCGGCGGCTTTGCTGCAGCCGGCATTTATAGCGGCCTGCAGTGTTTCAGACGGAGTGCGGACTGGCATAGCTTACTGTTTGTCGTCGATATCGGCGGCACGGTCGCGCCTTAGTTTGCGATGCTGGCGCAGGAGACGCTGCGTAAACTGCCGTTCGGCAGATTTCAAGCGTAACAACTGACGCGGGGTAAGTATTTCCTTAAACTTGTCGTAATACTCCAGTTCGATTTTACCTTCTTTTTGTTTTTGGGCAAAGACAGCCTGCGAGGCGGCCTCGAGCTCGGTATCGGTGGCATTTACATTGTCGAAGGCCTGTTTTTCGAGGTTGCGGGTTTCGTCGGCCACCTGTTGCAGCTCGTCGTCCATCGCGTCGTATACGGGAAAGAAATCACGAGCCTGTTCGCGACTGAGTTTCAATTCCTTGGCAAGGAATTCATGCTGATAGGGCCGCAATTCGGCAAGAAACTTATCTCTATCAGGGCCTTGAGGCTCTTGCGGCCTGCCCCAGAGTGACGCCGAGGCAAGCAAGAAAAATGAAAGGAGCAATATGCGCGGAAATCCTATATACATATATTGCAAAACTCGTTGGTTGAATTAATTTCTTAAAATATTTATAATGAAAAAAGTTGTGCATATTGCTGATGTTTAGTAAATTAGTGGTGACCAAACCATTGATTACTATCATCGCGCTTATGCACAACTTCATCGTAAAGTTCGGAAAAATCCTCGACATATTCAAAAAATTTGCCGGAAATCGTGTAAATGAACTCGGGAATGTACCCCGCAGAGGGGTCGTTCCAAAGTTCTCTGACCTGGAAGTCCTCGCCCTTTCCGCCACGGCGGAGGCCTTCAGTATTGATAGTGAAAACTACCTCTTTTATAGGTTGCACAATGAGTGCGCCGACCAATTCCCTAATCTTATAACACGCCGCCAGTACAATCAGCGTCGCAAACTCACCTACCGCCTCGGTGAAGAAATCCGCAAAGACATAGCTGCGGCAATGGACGGGGGCGAAGATGTGTTCAGCGTGGACTCCAAGCCTGTCCCGGTTTGCAAGAACGCGAGGGCGGCACGCTGCGCCATGGGCCGGGAGACGCCCGAACTGGCCCCGGCCTGGGGCTACTGCGCCTCCCAAAACATGCATTATTACGGATACAAGCTCCATGCAGTCTGCGGAATAAGCGGAGTCATCCACAGCTATGACATGACTGCGGCCAACGTTCATGACCTCCAATATCTTCAGGATGTCCAATGGCAATATCGTGATTGCCTGATGCTTGGCGACAAGGGTTATCTTAGCGCCGACATTCAGCAGAATCTGTTTGAGGTGGCACATATCTCGCTGGAAGTCCCCTATCGGCTCAACCAAAAGAGCTGGCGGCCGCCGATTTGGGCTTACAGGAAATTTAGAAAAAGGATTGAGACACTCTTCTCCCAGCTCAATGACCAGTTTCTGATGATACGCAATTACGCAAAGCAACCAATAGGCCTCTTTACCCGCATTGCGGCCAAAGTCTCGGCTCTTACTGTTCTGCAATATGTCAATTACGTCAATCATCGGAAAATTGGTCAAGTAAAATATGCACTAATTTAATTCATCCAACAGGTATTGCAAACTATTGTGGTAGAATTTGGTTTGTATCAGCATCCACGGCCAAGTCTTGTGAAAACTCGTCCATATCGAAGTCTTCGTCAATGAGGCCGTCGTCCATAAACTGGTCGACCACGTCGCGGGCCGACACGTCGGTAAGCACATAGTCGTAAACTAAATCGTCGGTAGCGAGGGCGCTTGCCAACACGGGGTTACTATCCATCGGAGCCAGTTCGCCCTTGCCCGAAAGCGAGTGAAATATATGGAGCATGCACCATACACCGGCAAACATCGCCGCCATATACACATACGGCCTCACGGCAGTCCAGAAACTGCGTTGTGGCGAAGGGGTGTCGGCGACAAGCAGCTCGGGGCGTTCGGGCAACCTTGAGGTCATGCGGTCGGCAAAAGCCTCGAAATATCCGTCGGGCACGCTCATGCCTGCCTGCGGACGGGCAAGTCCGGCAGTCCGGGCCTTGTCAAGTATGTTTTCGTTGTTATTTGCCATGATGAGGATTTTACGCTTTTCTTTCTTTGACTCTTCTGGAGTTAAAAGGTTTAATCGGCTTGGTCGAAGAACTGTTCTATTTTTTTTACAGCGAGATGATAAGAAGCCTTTAGCGCGCCGACGGTGGTGCCGAGTATGTCGGATATGTCTTCGTACTTCATGTCGTCGAAATACTTCATATTAAACACTATACGTTGCTTTTCGGGCAGCGTGGCCACCGCTTCCTGTAGCTTTCGTGCGAGCTCGTCGCCGTCGAACTGATGGTCGGCGGCAATCTGCGACACCATCTCGGCCTCCTGGTCGTCGAGCGACAGGTGCCGACGTTTGCGCTCTTTTTCGAGAAAGCTTATGCTCTCGTTTATAGCAATTTTATAGAGCCACGTGCTCAACTTGGCCTCGCCACGGAAATTCTCGAGCGACATCCACGCCTTCATAAATGTGTTCTGCAATATATCGTCGGCATCATCGTGGTTCTGCACCAATCGTCTGATTTGCCAATACAAAGGCTCGGCATATAGGCGCATGGCCTCGTCGAAAGCCGCACGCACGGTCTGCGGGCTGCGCAGACGTGCAGTCAGGTCGGCATTTTCCTCGGGCTTTTGAGCAGACATACGGTGGCTTTGTTGTATTTATCGCTCAAAATTACAAAAAAAATTTAACAAACAGCCGCAGTTTACAATTTTTATAAAAAATGAAAGAGGGCGCCGTAGTGGCGTCCTCTGCGTAGCCGCACCCTTGCGCAAGGGGCACGGCCAAACTCCCCGAAAGGATTATTTCTTGCGAACCGAGTAACGGCTCATAAACTTGTCGACGCGGCCGGCGGTATCGACGAGTTTCTGCTTGCCGGTGAAGAAGGGGTGCGAAGAGCTGGTGATTTCAAGTTTCACCAGGGGATAGGTCACGCCATCAATTTCGATTGTCTCGCGAGTAGCAACGGTCGAACGGGTGATAAAGGTTTCGTCGTTCGACATGTCCTTAAATACCACTTCGCGGTAGTTGGCGGGATGAATGTCTTTTTTCATTTTATAAACTCTTTAATACGTATTAGTCAAGTAGTTAAGATAGGCGCTGGTAAGGCGCATCTTCGTAATGGCCTGCAAAGTTAAGCATTTTTTGCGGCATGACCAAATTTTTTAGCGACGCGGATGTGTCATTTCAAGCTTTTTTGCGTATTTTTGTGGCTATGAACATTGTATTTGACCCCAAAATACGCGCTGCGGCCCCCGGCCTCGAAGTACTGCTCATCGAGGCCGACGTGACCAACGCGCCCACCAGCGACGCGCTGTGGAAGGAAATAGAAGACGCCTGCGCTTCAATCAAGGAGCATTATGCCATCGAGGACATACGCCACCGACCGGCCATAGATGCCACCCGCACAGCATATAAGGCCTGCGGCAAAGAACCTAACCGCTACCGGCCCAGCGCCGAGGCACTGAGCCGCCGCGCAGTCAAGGGCCTCGACCTATACCGCACACTCACACTTATCGACCTCATCAACCTTATATCACTGCTGACCGGCCACTCGATAGGCGGCTTTGACACCGAGCGCTTCGTCGGCGACACGCTTACCCTCGGCGTAGGCGACGAGGGCGAACCATTCGAGGCCATAGGACGCGGGCCGCTCAATATCGCCGGCTTACCCGTATATCGCGATGCCGTTGGCGGCGTGGGCACGCCTACATCCGACAATGAGCGCACAAAGCTTTCGGAAGGGACTAAGCATATCACCATGACAGTCAACCTATACGGCCCCGGCGAACAAAGCAAGGAGGAAATCGAAGCAATTGCCCTACGATTGCTAAGGGCCTACGCCTCGGCATCTAACATCAAAACAAGTTACCACCCTACCAGCCATGAGAATATTTAAGAACTACGGCACTACGCCCGACGCCCGCGCCGTGGCCGAGGCCGCCGAGGCCCTGCGCGAGGGGCAGATTATCATCTATCCCACCGACACGCTTTATGCCTTCGGGTGCGACGGGCTCAACAACCGCGCCATCGAACGCCTATGCCGCATCAAAGGCATCGACCCGGCCAAGAACCTTCTCGCAATAGTATGCGCCGACATATCGGAGGCCGCTGAATATGCGCGTATCGACAACGCGGCCTACCGCATCCTGCGCCGCTACCTGCCGGGGCCGTACACCTTTATATTACCGGCCTCGCTCAAACTGCCAAAGGTGTTCAAGGGCCGCAAGAGCGTGGGCATCCGCATACCCGACAACTCGTTTTCCATCGCGCTGGCACGCGAACTCGGCGGCCCGGTAATGACCTCGTCGGTAACGCCTGACGACGACGCAGACCTGACCGACGCCGAGGCCATAGCACTCAAATACGACGGCACCGCAGACCTCGACCTTACCATCGACGGAGGCCCCGGACATACCACCGGCTCGACCGTAGTCGACCTTACCGACAGCACCGAGCCCTCGATACTGCGCCAGGGCCTTGGAGAATTCGCACTATAAAAAATCGGCCGTCAGTGGATACTGACGGCCGAATAGTGGTTGGAGAACTCAATCAGGCATTGGCCTGAGAGCTATGAGTAGGCTTAATTTATTTAGCTTCTTCAACGGGAGCAACTTCAGCAGCCTCTTCTACGACAACAGTTGTGTCGTTGGTGAGGGTGTCGACAACTTCAGCAGCGGCTTCCTCAGTTACAACTGCAACGGTGTCAGCAGCAACTTCTGCTTCAGCAGCAGCTTCTTTGTTACCGCAAGCGAAGAACGACATGCTGAATACTACAGCAAGCATAAGAACTAACTTTTTCATCTTATTTCCAATTTAGTAATAAAACATATTTGCTTCAAAAGTGCTGCAAAGTTACGGCAGATTTTTGAAATGCAAAAATTTTTAGCAAAAAAAAATCACGCGCGGTATCGTTTTTAACATTTCAGATAGCTGTTTAACACTTTCAGTCGTAACGCATATCGGCCAACAAAGCCTGCAACTTGATACGTGCCTGGTGTATGCGGCTCTTTACCGTACCCAGCGGCAGCTTCATGCGCTGGGCTATCTCGGCATAGCGGTAGCCCGATATATAAAGCGTGAAAGGCTGTCGGTATTCGTCTGAAAACGAAGCAATCACGGCCTCTATTTCCTTGGCGTTAATGGCCCCCTCGGGCGTTTCGAAACCCGAATCCTGCGAGAAATTGAGCTGGTAGAGGTCGTCGCTTTGGTCAACCACCACCACCGAACGCGACTCCTTGCGGTACTTGTTGATAAAGAGATTGCGCATGATGGTAAAAATCCACCCTTTGAAGTTGACATTCTCTACATATTTATCCTCGCTGTCGAGGGCCTTGAGGGTCGTGTCTTGCAACAGGTCATACGCATCGTCGCGGTTCGAAGTCAGCGTGTAAGCGAAATTAAGCAGGTTGCGCTGAACAGACAGCAATTTATTTTGAAAAGTATTTGTTCCCATATTTATAGTCTTAGCGTTAATCATAAGTTACTTTTAAAACAAACTAAATGCATTAACGTTGTGCGATTTAGCATCTTTTGACGCTTTTTACGTTTTCGAAGCGCATTGTTAAAATATGAGTTGTCGGTGAACAAACGCCCCGTGTCGCTTGTTATCTTGACACTACACCAATAAAATAGAGTTTACATCAATTAAAAGTTTATGCTAAGCGCGAGAAGCCAAACGCCAATTATGAAGGCCAGCGGCA
>VSPF01000124.1 GCA_009775195.1 Muribaculaceae bacterium | reverse complement strand
CACTGGTATAACTAAGGACTACTCCAACGCTATATTGCCGGCGACCTGAGCGGAATCTTCGATATTGAAGCCCGGTGAGATTATCTGCGTCTCGGATATGCTTTGTTCTGAATCATTTAGTCCAAAGCTGTCGCTATTGCAGAGAATGGCATCGTATAATCTACGCAAAATATTCAGGTCGTTACGATTGGCGACATCATCCTCTGCCCAATCGAGAACTTCCTTATTCTCGGCCGAGTTAGTCACACCATTTAAATATCGTTGCAACAGTTCTCCTGTCATATTAGATTTAGGTTGGCTTTCCATGGATAAGTAACACTACAAAGTCTATGAAAAGCCTTCGAACCCTCGGTGTTTTTAGTTAAATAAAAAGTGGTTTGTTAATTAACGTATGTTAAACATATCAGTTGCCGCCTAAATTCAATTCCACTTTCACGGGGAAATGGTCGGAAGGAACGCGCGCACTGTATGCCTTAAAATCTATTTCGCGGGGAGCGTTGGGCGCCTTGTAAACTGTGGTATCGGTCTCGGGACGCCTGTAAGTGTCGGTGAGGATGCCATATTTCTCGACGTCGATATCGGGAGTGACGAAAATATGGTCGATACGGCTGTCGGTGTACAAGGTTGCGTCATAGCTGTTGTAGGAACCCGTGTTGGCATATCGGAAACCGGCCTTTTGGTAGCTGTCGAGGAGCATGCCCCCGTCAAGTATTTCCTTATAGGCCTCTGAGTTCTGGTCGACATTGAAGTCGCCTGTGAGTATTAACGGCAGGTTGTCGCCGAACTCTGTCATTTTCTGTTTTATGAGCTTGGCGCTTTCGCGACGGGCTACGACCCCGACATGGTCCATGTGAAGGTTGACGAATAAAAATTCACGGCCGGAAGGTTTGTGGCGGAAACGGCCCCAGGAACAAATACGCACATACTCGGCATCCCAACCCTTACCGGGACGGTCGGGCGTCTCCGACAGCCAGAAGTTGCCGCTGTCGAGCACGTCGAAAAGGGCCGTTTTATAGAATATGGCGGCATATTCGCCCTTTTCCTTGCCATCTTCACGCCCGGCACCGATATATTCGAAGCCCGGGAGGTCGCTTTTAAGAGTATCCAGTTGATGTTTGACGCCCTCCTGCGTGCCGAAGATGTCGAAATCGTGGAAGCGGATAAGCGAGGCCATGTATGGCTCGCGCTGTTCCCATGCGTTGCCTTGTATGCTGTCGTAGTTGTTGTACACACGTACATTGTATGTTGCCGCATTGAAGACAGCCGGGGTGGTGTCATGCTTGCAGGCAGACAAAACCGCTGCAACGCAGACGAGGGATAATAAAATGTTTTTCAGTTTCATGTCATAGATATCTTTAACAGTCTTATTCAGTTGAATGAGTCGATGTCATTTCGCAGTTTTTTCAAGGCAAATGTAATGTGGCGCTCCACACTTTTCACACTCAGGCCAAGCGATTGGGCGATATTGGCATTCGACAGGTTCTGGTCGCGGCTAAGTTTGAATATCGACCGCGTTTTTTCGGACATTTCACCGAGCGAACGCTCCACAATCTGCATCAGGTCGGCATGGTATAGCAGCTCGGGCTCACATTCGCGGAGGCTCGACAGGCGCATTTCAAGGTCCCGGGTCTCAATTTGCCCCTTCTGCTCGTTGAGGCGTATCCTGAGAAGCTTGTCCTGAAAATACTGGAGTATCTTTTTACGGATTATGCCCAGGAGATATGCCGCCGGGATGTCGATTTCGCCGTCAGACGCAATCTTAGCCCACATCGAAAGCATGGCTTCCGAAACGATATCCTCAGCAGCCGTCCGGTTGTTGGTGTACGACAGCGCAAAGAGCACAGAGCGCTGATAGTTCTGTCGGAACAACTCGGTAAAGTATTCCACTTTCTCCGATTTCGTGGTCATAGTCGCTCTGTTTATAGTTCTAAGGAGGCAGACAATGGCAGGTCGGCACTTGAGGTACCGGCATGGATTTGCCATTTCCCATGCTTCAAATTCCAGCCGTTCTCCCAGATAGCGAGGTCGCTGACGGGGAACTCGATTTCGACACTCTCGGCTGTTCCGGGCTGCAACAAACGAGTCTTGGCATAGCCTTTAAGTTCGATTTTTGGACGGTCGGGCACATTATCTGGCGCGGTGGCATAAACCTGTACGACCTGTTTGGCGGCGAAATCGCCGGTATTGCGTACTTTGATACGGACCCTTACCGTGTCTCCCTTTCGGTCAAGCTTCATGTCGGAAAGCTCGAAGTCGGTGTATGTCAGACCAAAACCGAAAGGATATGCCACATCTATGCCACGGGTTGCATAATGGCGGTAACCGACATATATATCCTCGTCGTAGTCAGTATAATCTATATTGGGAATATCGTAATACTTGCGTTTGGCATTGAAATGCTCGAACGACTGGTTCAACCCCGTTTCAGGCACATTCAGAGGGAAGTTCTGCGAAGGCACGTCGGCATATCGCATAGGGAAAGTTACGGGCAGGTGTCCGCTGGGCGACTCTTCACCGGCAAGAACAGAAGCCACGCTTGTGCCGCCGTCCTGCCCCGGGAGCCAGCAGAGCAGAATGGCATCAGCAAGGTCGCGCCAGGGGGCGACATCGACCACGCCGCATACATTGAGCACCACCACCACTTTTTTCCCTCGGGCATGGAATTTTTCGCTTACGTCGTGAATCAGCGCAAGTTCATCTATATGCAGCATATAATCGCGTTCGAGATGACGGTCGAAACCTTCGGCAGAATTGCGGCTGATTGTCACCACGGCCACATCGGCCTCCTCGGCACCATAGGATGTATATACCTCGGGGCACGGTAGCTCGAGCGGCCGCATATCATACTGATACCATGTGCGGAGAGTTTTCATCGGAGCCAGTCGCTTTTGCTCGCCGGCTATCCAACATTCATACACAGAGTCGATGCGCTCCGACAGCGTAATACCCTTAGACCCAAGTCCTTCTTTCAAATTCACAACATGTGAGCACCTTACAGCTCCCGAACCGTCGCCTCCTGGAAGAAAGTCGTATGACCCGACACCGAAGAGCGCCACTCTGACACCTTTGGCCAGCGGCAGTGCACTTTCATTTTTCAGCAGTACGAGCCCCTCTGATGTCATGCTGGCGAGAGCCTGTGAGTGAGCCTCCAAATCGGGCTTTTCAGAAGGCTTATATCCATTGAAACGATGCGTTCTGACAATGATTTCGAGGATACGCTTCACACAAGCATCAATCTCTTCAGAGCTTATTGTGCCATCTTTCTGTCCGTTTACGATTTTCTCGAAGTTTCCGTTGATGCCGGGCTGTATCATATCGTTGCCGGCCTTCACCATGTCGACGGCACTTATACCGGCCCCCCAGTCCGACATAACTACGCCCTCGAATCCCCACTCGCGGCGGAGGATATCGGTGAGGAGTGTCTTGCTTTGAGAAGCATATTCACCATTGACATAATTGTAAGCCGACATCACAGACCACGGTTCACTCTCGCGGATTGCTATTTCGAAATTGCGAAGATATAATTCGCGTAATGCGCGCTGACTTACACGCGAGTCATTTGCCAGACGGTTAATTTCCTGATTATTTGCGGCAAAATGCTTGAGGGAGACACCAACGCCGTGAGACTGGACGCCGTTGGTGAAGGCCGCCGCCATTTTACCCGAGAGAAGAGGGTCTTCGGAGTAGTACTCGAAATTGCGGCCACAAAGGGGATTGCGCATTATATTCATACCGGGGCCGAGAAGGATATCGATGCCGTAATCGCGGCACTCCTCGCCGATTATGCTTCCGAATGCCGCAACAATGCTGTCGTTCCATGTTGAACTCAACAAGGTTCCCATGGGCACACGTGTGCAAAAGTAATCTTTAGAATCGCCTTTACGGCGCGAGTCCATGCGTATGCCTGCGGGGCCATCGGCCAACACAAGGGGCGTTACGCCCATATAGGTAATCGGGCATGTGGTGCCGGCCACACCAGGTACAATATGGTAAGTATACCCGACGTCGGCCCTCAGCTCATCGCTCATGTCGCGGGCCATGCCCACGATAAGGTTTGCCTTGTCTTCTGGCGTCATGGCGGCAACAACAGCATCGACGTTGTCGGGCGTCAGCCTGATAGTTTTAGCCAAAGCAGAAAAGGTAGACGTGACTGCGGTTGCGGCAATTATAAAAACCGGAATCAGTGTTTTCTTAAAAAGAGTGTTTTCCATAAAGGGTAAAGAATAACTTTCGCAGCAAAGTTATGCCCTTTTTGGAGCTGTTTTTTGGCCGTATAGAGTGATTATAGTTGGAACGTCGATGTATATAACTGAAACACAAAGGAATGTCATCAAAGCACACCTCGGTTTGTATAGAAGCGACTGAGCCCGGCAAAGCCTTTTTCAGGCACTCTCAGAAGCACCCCTACCCGAAGAAATGCCCATTACATTGTCTTCAAACGTGTCACGGTCTATGGCTTTGTTACGCATACGTGAGCGATAACAGTAAATTGTGGTAACGGCGCAACAAAGGAACTTTGCAATCTGGTCAGCATCGCGGAAGCCGAGACGCATCAGGGCATATACCCTCAGTTCCCTGTTCAGCGTCTTTGTTTCGGGGAACCATTCTTCAGGGCGGAGCAACTTGTTGACCTCGGATATAAACGTAGGATAAAGCGCCAGGAACACAGTGTCGAAATGCTGATACATGGCATTGTACTCCCTGCTGACCGACATCGAAGACATGAGCTTGGCAAGTTCGTTGTAGTTTCGCGTCTTTGTCAGTTTTTTGACCGATATCTCCAGACGCTCAATCTCACTTATATAATTGAAGCATAGTTCGAAGAATTCCGAGATATAGAACTCCTTTACTTTATTGCTTTCGGACAGTTCTTCGTTATTTGCATTAAGCCGTTCGTTATAGTGCACGAGTTCGCAGTTTGTCTCCTCGAGAAGTTTGCGTATGTCGGAGATTTTGCGTTTCTGCCGCAAGACATACGCCAACAAGCCGATGAGAACAATCAACATTAGACAAGCAGTCACAAGATTGCGCTGCATTAGGGTATGCGAGCGTTGCTGTTCATCGTGGTAGGCCGCGCTTAGAAGTGTATTAAGCTTATACCTGCGGATTGCATGCATGTTGATACCACCGGCTGCAGCATCCTCGATGGCAGCCTGGGCATATTTGAAAGCCAAGTCCAGATTATTGTGCTCGTACTCCTTTACGGCAAGTATCTGTATCGATTCATTCTCGCGTGTGGCACTCCGTATATCGGCTATTGCCGAACGCAGATACATATACTTACATTCTTTTTCTTGTCCCAGTTTTGCATAATATATGGCATATATGCCGCATACAAAGGCTTCTTCCGGGGACCCCGGCGAACAAGTCTCCAAAAGATTATCGAGATATGGTTTCGCCTTTGACAAATCGGGAGAGTAGATATATTTGAATGAGAGGTTGAACCTGTATTCGAATGAAGCGGGGTCGAGGTAGCGCATAGCCTCATCTCTTGAGCGGTTAGCTTCCAAATAATATGAATTATCACCGCTGGCCACTGCATAACTGCAGTAGAACCAATAACCCGTACTATAATACTCGAGAAGCAAATCTCGATTCAATTCCGAAAGTTGAATAGAATCGAGAATGGCCTTACCCTCGAGGAAACGGTTGTTCAGCGAATAAAGGTACACAATCTGCAGATTAGCCATGTGCACCTTGTCCATGTCGCCGAGTTCATGTCCGATAGCGACATTGCGGACGCTGTATGAAAGCGCCGAGTCTACCTGAAATTTTTTGTACTTGTCGTAGAGCCGACGGTTGATGTCGTATTCTTCGCGGATGTCATGTGTTCCTTCCCGCAGTGTCATTTTGAGCAAATCGATAGTTTGCTCATGAGCCTTTATATATTTGTCTTTATTATTGAGTTCATAGTCGAGTGAATCGGAAAGGGCTTTCAGTTGCCGGTCTGATACTCCATCACAATCTGGCGCTCCCGCCTGTGTCGATATAGTCATAAAAACAAATGACAACACCATGACCACTTTCACCAGTGATTTGGTCATGGCTAAGCCATTAGATTGCATGCTGTGCCGTTGTACTCTCATGATATTTATATTAAGGTGCTGTATTCGATGCACACAAAGATAGGTATTTTTCGACAAAGTCCCCACTTGCAAAGATTGATACGGGCATTTTTAAGCCGCGAAAGACCTACTCTTAATCTATATTCTAACATAGCTATCTAAGTACTACATTGTTGTTTACCAAGAGCTTAACGTTTTAAAATTTCTATATAATGACTATAAGGGTAAATTGAGCGGGTATTTTGGGCTAAATTTGCCAAATAAAAGAATTTTTGCAGGGTACGAGCATCCTAAAACAACCAATAAAAATAACATAAACATGAACCTTAAATCAATTGCACTCGCGCTTGCATTATGTGCTTGCCACGTGGCGGCATTTGCAGCAGCGGACAACAGCAGCGGCAATCCTGTATTCCCGGGATGGTACGCCGACCCCGAAGCAGTAAAGTTCGGCGACGAATACTGGATATATCCCACAACGTCTATACCGTTTGACCAACAAACATCGTTCGACGCCTTCTCCTCAAAAAATCTGAAAGACTGGAAGCGCCATCCACGGATATTGACAACCGACAGCGTTTCATGGGCAAGACGGGCCATGTGGGCTCCGGCTGTATTAGCAGCCAACGGCAAATACTACATGTTTTTCAGCGCAAACGACGTACATGAGGGTGAAGTCGGAGGGATAGGGGTAGCCGTCTCCGACAATCCTGCAGGTCCATTCACCGATGCCATAGGCCATCCGCTAATCGGCGAAATCGTCAACGGAGCACAGCCCATCGACCAATTCGTTTTCCGCGACGTTGACGGCCAGTATTATATGTACTACGGCGGCTGGAGCCACTGTAATATGGTGAAGCTATCGCCCGACCTCCTCAGTCTTGAACCTTTCGACGACGGGCAATTTTATAAGGAAGTCACTCCGAAAAACTACGTCGAGGGACCGTTTATGTTCATGCGCGACGGCAAATACATATTCATGTGGTCGGAAGGCAACTGGACAAAAGACACCTATCGCGTTGCCTACGCAATAGCCGACAGTCCCTTCGGCCCATTCCATCGGCAGGGTGTAATCCTTGAGTCAGACCCCGATGTAGCGACCGGTGCCGGTCACCACTCGATATTAAAAGGTAACGGAAACGATGAGTATTATATCGTATATCACCGTCATCCCCTCGGTGCCACAGACGGTAACAACCGCGTAACCTGCATCGACCGGATGTATTTCGACAAATCCGGCAAAATCAAACCGATAAAAATGACATTCGACGGCATCGAAGCGGTGTCGGCCTCCGACCCGGTCATGGATGCCTTCATATCGGACCTTATGAGCCGCATGACATTGGAAGAAAAGCTCGGCCAGCTCAACCTGCTCACAAGCGGCCAGGTAATGACCGGGCCTACTTTCAATGCAGATGTTGAAAAGAAAATCGCGTCCGGGCAGTGCGGGGCTCTGCTCAATTTCAGGGGAGTAGACAACATACGACCGCTCCAACAGGCAGCCGTTACAAAATCAAGACTCGGCATCCCGATGATATTCGGCTTCGATATGATACATGGATACAACACCATATTCCCTATCCCCCTGGCATTGTCATGCACATGGGATATGGATATCATTGAGGAAACCGCCTGTCTGACGGCAAAAGAAGCAACAGCCGACGGCATCGACTGGGACTTCAGCCCTATGGTCGACATATGCCGGGACCCTCGCTGGGGGCGTGTAGCGGAAAGTGGCGGTGAGGACCCGTACCTCGGCTCTCGCATTGCAGAAGCATACATCCGCGGATATCAGGGTAAAAATCTTGCCGACAAAGAGCATCTCCTGGCATGCGTCAAACACTTCGCTTGCTATGGTGCGGCAGAGGCCGGTCGAGACTACAATACCGTGGATATGAGCCGTCAGATGATGTACAATTATTATCTGCCGCCTTACCGCGCTGCCGCCGAAGCCGGTGCCGGCAGTTTCATGAGTTCGTTCAATCTCGTCGATTTCGTTCCGGCTACTGCCAACAAATGGCTTATCACCGACGTTCTGCGCAAACAATGGGGCTTCAAAGGTTTTGTCGTGACCGATTATGCCTCTATCGCGGAGATGGTCACACACGGCATGGGCAATATAAGCCAGTGTGCCGTCCGTGCCCTCAAGGCCGGCACTGATATGGATATGGTGAGCGAGGCCTTTATCAACGAACTGTCGCAGGCACTCGACAAAGGTGATATTGACATCGCGGATATTGATGCAGCAGTGCGCAGAATCCTTGAGGCAAAATATAAACTCGGCCTTTTCAAGGACCCGTATCTGCGCCTTGACAGCAATCGAGCCGCCACCGACATCCATACCTCGGAAGCCCTGGCCGTAAGCCGACGCGCTGCGGCAGAATCATTTGTACTCCTCAAAAA
>VSPF01000123.1 GCA_009775195.1 Muribaculaceae bacterium | reverse complement strand
AGCTCGTTGCATGCCTCGTTGTCGCGCTCGATATAGGCACCCTCGCGCACGGCCTCAATCAGTCCGCCTATGAGCAGCGCCTTGGTCGAGCGGTTGGTATGGAAGCCGACATTGGTGCTATAGGTGTTGGTGACCTTGTCGAAAGTGCGCCGACGGTAGAGATTGTCATACTCCGAGGCCAGACGGTTGAGCACAAAGAGGTTAGAGTCGGTCGCACCACCACTGTCGGCGGTCTCGAAAGTATTACTCTCGATAATGAGCAGGGCTTTGTTGTAGAACCGGGCTACGGCGGCACTCTTGCGGGCGAGCATGTCGTGGTCGACGTGCCCGCGCCACTGAGCCACGACCTCGGGCAGGCCCTGCCGTGGCACCTTCAGCACGGCTATTACCGACCAGTCGGCCTTTGCCGAGCGTCCACCAACATCGACAGCCACCACATAGCGGCCATGGCGCACGGGCAGCTCCCAGACGGCCAGGGAACCCTTGGAGTCGGCAACGAAGCCCGTGCCGGAAGCGTCGAGGGCGCCCACCGCACCGGGCTTGCAACAGCCTTTGCGCAGGGCCTCGACGCAGGCCGGCGAGAAGACACCGCTGCCGCTATTGAGGAAGGCCTCGACATCGTCGGTGGGGAACTCGGCATGCATCTGGTCGAGCGAACCATACTCGGCCGCCTTGCGTCGGTACCAGTAGACCTGGTCGAGGGCGAGGCCCATGTCCCACAAGCGCCGCTCGTAGTCATCGAGCGTGGCGGCGACTGCCTCGGGAGAGGGCGGCGCGAGGCGGTAGATTTCGATTTCGTACCAAGGCACGAAGACGGCATGCTTGTCGCCGCGCCCCTGCTTGCAGCGCAGCCACTCGGTGTGGAAATAATTGCCCACGCCGTTTGCCGTAGACTCTACCGCGACAAGGGTGTCGGGCTGCAATGTGATGGCACCGCAGACGGCCTGTATAAAGCCTTGGGGCGAACGCTGCGGCGTGCTTGCCCAGAAGGCCGTCTCGCTCAGGTGTGCCATGGCATAGTCGGCACCACGGACGGCATCCTGGTTCTCGCTCGAGCCGATAGTCACGCGGCAACCACGGCCGACTATCTGACGCACGTTGCAGGTGCGTTCGTAGGGCTTGAACTGCGGCTTCTCGTCGCCGTCCCACAGGTCGGCCGGGTAATTGTCGAGCAGCTTGGTGTACATGCCGCGTATGCCCGAGGCGGCATCTTTGACATGGGCGCAGATAAGCGAGTTCCAATCACGGCGCAGGCACGACTGAATCCACGCCATATACATCTGCACCAGGGTAGAGCCACCCCACTGGCGGGCCTTGAGCAGGATAAGGCGTATAGGCTGGTGGGCCGTGCGGTCGCCCTCGAGCACCGCCGCCACACGCCGCTGCGGGGCATTGAGGATGAAGGGACCGTCGCGCCCCTCGTCCTTGAGCCGGACCACGGCACATGTCGCGCACCAATACTCGAAGTCGTGGCGGCATCGCAGCCGCTTCCATGCCAGGGTGTTGCTGACAACAGCCGGATATGCCGGGTCGAGGGTCATGGCCCGTGGCACAAAGACCTTGTCGCCCCATGGGGCAGTGACGGCCACCCGACTGCCTATACACCCGAGCCCGCGCACGGGGTCGTAAGCGACATCGCGGAAGCGCCGGCGCAGGTCGTCGACAAGCAAGATTACGGCAACATCGTCATTCATAGCTAAAAGTAAAAGAGTCAAACACAAAATCGCCACTCACGACGCCTTCGAGGCAAATATCGACAGCACGGGCAAGACGCTTCGGCAAAGGCTCCCTGACAGGTCCGGCAAGGACGCCGTCGACGGCCATACTGCGCAATAGGCACGGCCTGAGCCCGGCCACACCCGAGGCATTGACGGCAAGGACGGCATTAATCTGAGAAGCCTGAGCGGTAAAGACCAGGTCGACTGGCCGCAACGGCCCATAGCGTAAACGAGGTACACTGCGCAGACACATCCGTACATGGCGCGACTGGCCGTCATCACCATTGACATCGTAGAGCTTGCGCCCGGCCACAAGATAGAGTGCGCCGAGATTGACGAAGCCGTCGGGCGCCAGGTCGGTGCGGCTATAGCGTCCGAAGCCGTATCGGCGGCAGAAGATATCTACCGCGCCGTCATCGCGGAGGGCCCACACCTCGTCGCCGACCTCGTCGTAACCGAGGGCGACATAGTTATGAGTCGCGGCAAGCCTACGCAGGCCGCCACCACGCGAGAGCACGACCACGCCGTCGCCGTCGGCGATATACACCTCGCCGCCAGGCCCCGAGGTCATTGCGTCGGGTCGGTCAATGCCGCGCGTCAGGACGGTGCGTAGGCCGGTCTTACGGGTCGCGAGGTTGACACCGGCATTGTAAACGGCATTGCGACATGCCACGGTGAAACGAGCTCGGCCGAAGTCCCAGGCCTGGTCGCTGCCACGATGGCCGGCCATGGCCACAATGCTGTTGCCTACCGCAGCTGTGGCAACGATTTCGAGGGGCCGCGCCACGGCGGCGAAGGCAATCATATCCGGGAAATCAATGACACCCGGCGTAGCCGTGACAGCCACCGTAGGGTCGCACAGCGGCAAAGAGAAGGGCTTCATGTCAGGGTCGACATAGACGGCAAAGCGCCCCGAGGCATCGGTGGTGAGGGCGAAAGTCTGCTTATGATTTGCGCCGCCGTGCCAGGCCACGACAGTCAACTCGCGCGCATCGGGCGCGGGGTAGCAAAGCACAGGGCCCAACCTCGATGGAGCCATTGCCGAACCCTCGTCGCTGCGCACGACGCCCTCGTCACCGTCGAAGTTCACGGCACATACCGAACGCCAGTCGCCGTTGCCGATGGCTGCCGCGAATGTCGGGAGATGATAGCCCTCGTAGCGGCCGACGTGCAAACCTCCCCAGGCTATGGCACCCGAGGCCGACGCCGCACTGTCGGCTGAAAAGGTGTGGGGCTTGTCGAGCATGACCTGCGCATAAGTCCGGGGCACGACGGGCTTTGCAAACGCCGATATGATTTTTGCCATATCGACTGCCGGGTCGGGGTTTACGGCGACATTGACAGCGACCGAGCGCGGGGTACCGCCGAAGGGGTCGGCAATGACGGCCACACGCTCTTCGAGCATCTCGATACGTGCAATGGCCTGCATGATTATGCGGCGTGCATTGTCGCGATATACGGTGCCGAGGCCGCGTTCGCGTCCCGGGAGGCCGACACGGGCAAAGACCGTAGACGGCGACGATGCACTGCCGAGGTATGTATTGCCGGGCAGGGAGGTGTCGTAGGGGTGGAACAATGGTGTCATGAGGACCTCGGCCTGGGCCACACCGCTGTCGGGCATCGAGGGCAATGCGGCCTCGAGATGCCATGTAGATGCCTGGAGGACATAGGGGTTGACGCTGAGCCTGTCGGGCGAGGTAAGGGCCATGGTCTCGGTGCACTGTGCGCCTGTGCTGTGGCACACCAACACGGGTGCCGACTCGAAGAGGACCTGACCGACAGCGTCGAGGAGGCGGTAACGGGCGAGGGCCGGTTGCACCATGACACCCGAGGCGGCAGCATCGGCACAAATGCGGCGATAAGCGCCGGCGAGGTCGCCGACAAGTGCGTCGTGGTCTTTCTTGTCGAAAAGGCCCGAGGTATAGGATTTCGACAATTTGCGGCTGTCGACATGTGCTGAAACCTCGACATCGTCGACTCCGTAGAGGGTGATTGCGGGATAGTCGCGTCGCGCCGGGGTTACGACGGGCACACCGCCGTCGACACCGACATAGGCCGCGCCATTGTCGCATAGGAGCAAGAGGCGGTCGCCGACAGGCACATGACTGTGCATAGCCCCGGGGAGGGCGGTGTCGGCAACGCGGGCGACATCGTTGTCGAAAGTCGCCACCGAGGTGCCGTTGATTATAATTAGCTGATTGTCAATCTTGGCCAAGGCGTTCCACCCTTGGGGAAGAGTGACAGCGGCCGACACAGGGGCCGGGCGTAGCACCATGGTGCCGTCGTGGCTTTCGCAGGGACGCAGGCCGGAGAGTTCGACGGCGCCAGCGCCGTCGGTGACGAGCGCGGCGTTGAGAAGGAGTTGGTTTGTCTTCTTTTTCATAGCTCTGAATTTTTTCTACAAAATTAACCCCCGGGAGGTGGGTCCTGTCGCGCAAAAATCAGAAATTGTGAAAAAAGAAATATGCCTGATGGGGAGGAATTGAGCACAGGGGCATAAGGGACATAAAGAGGGCCTTATGGGGGGAGCGAGAGGAAGCGGGATTTATCGAGAATTTTCGGGGATTTTGACGAGTATAATCGGGAATTTCTACAAAATTTGCTTGTTTTACCGATTATAGTTTGCTATATTTGCAAAAAAAATATAATAATGGAACTGATTGCACGCCCACAATATATCGAAAAACTTGCCGGACTGATAAATCGCGGCATGATGCTTATACTTGTCGGCCAACGCCGCGTAGGTAAGAGTAAGGTGCTCGAACTGTTCCGCGACTGGCTCAAAGCAAATCGGCCAGGGGCCAACGTGGTATATATCAACAAGGAGCTACAGGAGTTCAGCGACATCGCTACTGCCAAGCAATTGTATGACTATGCTATCGCCCGACTTCCGGAGGGCGCTGAAAACTATCTCCTGATTGACGAGGTACAAGATATCGCAAATTACGAGAACGCCCTGCGGAGCCTACATGCCGAAGACCGCTGCCAGGTGATTGCCACCGGCAGCAATGCCTATATTTTTTCGAGCGAGCTTGGCACACACCTCTCGGGACGATATATCGAAATAAAGGTTTACAACCTGTCGTATGGTGAGTTTCTGCAATTCCACAACTTAGAAGACAGCGACGAAGCCCTGATGCAGTATCTGAGAATTGGCGGACTACCGGGCTTACACGCATTTAAGCCTGAAGAGCACTCGCAAATAAACGACTATTTCGAAGGCGTCTATAACACAATACTTGTCAAGGATATAGTGAGGAGGGAAAAAATCCGCAATGTAAGCCAGCTTGAAAATGTAGTGCGATTTGTAGCCGATAACGTTGGTAAACCGACATCGATTAGCAATATTGCCAGATATATGGCATCGAAAGGGGAAAAGATTAGCGAAGAAACGGTGTCGAATTATCTCAAATATCTGCGCGACGCCTTCCTGGCAATTCCTATCGAACGGTTCGACATACATGGCAAGTTGCTCCTCGAGTCGAACAACAAGCATTATTTTTCAGACCACGGTATCCGCAATTATCTTTGCGGTTTCAACATACGAGGGAGTATCGAAAAAATAATGGAAAACGTGGTGTGGAACCACCTGAGGCGTCAAGGGTTCGAGGTCAAGGTGGGTATTCTCCGCGCCGGGGAGATAGATTTCGTGGCGACAAAGGCAGAGAGACGCATATATATACAAGTGGCATATCTGCTTGCCTCGGACGAGACTGTCAGGCGAGAGTTTGGCAACCTTGCGGCCATAAAAGACAATTATCCCAAATATGTAGTATCGCTCGACCCTGTTGGAGGAGAGTTTAGCGACTATCCCGGCATCGGGCATGTGGGGCTTAGGGAGTTTTTGAAAATGGAGTTGTAACAAACCACCTAAAAATATGAAAAAGATATTGATTACGATAGCAATAACACTCTTGGCGCTTGTTCAAAACATCAATGCAACAATACCTCCTATATCAATTGCGGTTGACATAACACAAACAAAGCAATCATGTGATAGTTAGAAATACGCCGCCTTGACGATGGCTCGCCTCGGAGATGCAAGCTCCTATAATGCCCTCTGATGTGGCGGAATGGAGCGAAGGAAACAAAAGGGCATAAGGGACATAAAGGGGGCTTTATGGGGGGAGCGAGAGTAAGCGGGAGGAATCGAGAATTTTCGGGGATTTTGACGAGTATAATAGGGAATTTCTACATAAATGCTCGCCCGGTGACAAGTTCCTACCGCTGCAATCATTCTTTTCATAACTTAAGTTTCGCAAGTCTGAGACTTGCCACTGTTAATAGTTTATCGTTTAGTGGTTAGCTTAAATTGATAATTGTTATTGCTAATAATATTGATATTTGCATTTATCAAGCCATAACCTATAACCTAAAGACTACTAACAGTGAGCAAGTTGCATACTTGCGAAACTTGAATTCATAATTATTGCACCTCTGAATGGAATAATTAGGCACCATAAAAGTTAGCAAAATTCACTTATTTTCGTAACTTTGCAGTCTATAACAAAGAAATTTTTGTCCCTTTTGACTTTTTGTTTCCTCCTCTCTGCCCCGGCGCCCTCTAAACTCTAAACCCTAAACTCTAAACTATAAAAAACTATCAATGAATAATTTTCTCTGCAAGTTTGCCCTTTTGCTCTATGTCGCGCTATCGTTTGCGCTCGATGCCCGTTCATCTGACCGCAAGGCAGTGTGGATAGCCCCCGAGACCGCACAGGGCCAGCCAAACACATGGCTCATATTCCGTAAAGACATAAAGCTCGACCAAGTGCCAGACACACTCATGGCCGACATCGCCGCCGACACCAAATACTGGATGTGGCTCAACGGCGAGATGGCCGTCTTCGAGGGCGGCCTGAAACGCGGCCCCGAACCGAACGCTACCTACTTCGACCGCGTAGACATCGCCCCCTACCTTAGGCCCGGCGACAACACCATTGCCATACTCGTGTGGCACTTCGGCAAAAACGGTTTCGCCCACGTCAACAGCGGTTCGGCCGGACTCTTCTTCGAGGCAGTCTCCCCCGAGGTCACCATACTATCTGACAACACCTGGCAGAGCGACGTCTACGATGCCTACGGCGACACCGAGGCCCCGTACCCCAACTTCCGCCTCGCCGAGAGCAACATCCGCTTCGATGCCCGCAAGGAGCGCGGCGGCTGGAATATGCCCGGCTACAATGGCAAGCTCCCCGGCGCTTTCTATATCGCCGACGCCACAAACTCGCCCTTCGGCAAGCTCGTAGAGCGTCCCATACCGATGTGGAAAGACTACGGCCTCAAGCCCTACGAAAGCACGCGCCGCTCGGGCGACACCATCGTCTGCCGCCTGCCCTACAACTGCCAGATGACACCCTATCTCAAAGTCTCGGCCCCGGCCGGCAAGACAATCCGTATGCAGACCGACAACTATATGGGCGGCTCGACCTATAATATGCGCGCCGAATATGTGACTCGCGACGGCGTGCAGGAATACGAAAGCCTCGGCTGGCTCAACGGCCACGAGATGCTCTATATCGTGCCCGAGGGAGTCGAAGTGCTCGACCTCAAATTCCGCGAGACGGGCTACGACACCGAACTGGCGGGTACCTTCACCTGCGACGACCCATTCCTCGAGGAGCTTTACAAACGCTCGGCCCGGACGCTCTATATCACCATGCGCGACAACTATATGGACTGCCCCGACCGCGAACGCGCCCAGTGGTGGGGCGACGAGGTCAACGAGCTCGGCGAGACTTTCTATGCCCTCACTCCCTCGGCCCACAAACTGGCCGTCAAGGGCATCTACGAGCTGATGAACTGGCAGCGCGACGACGGCGTAATCTACAGCCCCGTGCCCTCGGGCAACTGGCATCGCGAACTGCCCCTGCAGATGCTTGCCTCGGTCGGCTACTACGGCTTCTATACCCAGTACTTCTACAGCGGCGACAGCACCTTCGTTGCCGACATCTACGAGCCCCTGCACCGCTACCTCCACGAAGTGTGGCAACCGGGCGAAAACGGCCTTATGACCAACCGCGCCGGCGACTGGACCTGGGGCGACTGGGGCGAGAATATCGACCTCGACATCCTCACCAACTGCTGGTACTATCTCGCCCTCAAAGGTGAACGCGAGTTTGCGCGCATGCTTGGCAAAGACGATGACATTGCCATGATTGATAGCAAGATGACGGCTATCAAAGATAATTTCGACAGCACATATTGGACCGGCACCGAGTATCGTTCGCCCGGATATACCAACCCCACCGACGACCGCAGCCAGGCCATGGCCGTGGTGTCGGGCCTCGCTCCCGAGAACCGCTATCCCGACATAGTCAAGCTCCTCGACACCGAGTATAATGCCAGTCCGTATATGGAGAAGTATGTCCTCGAGGCCCTCTTCATCATGGGCCAGCCGCAACGAGCTATTGACCGTATGCACAGGCGCTATGCCAAGATGCTCGGTTACAAGGACTATACCACGCTCTTCGAGGGCTGGGGCATCGGGGCCGAAGGCTTTGGCGGCGGTACGCTCAACCATGCCTGGAGCGGCGGCCCGCTCACGCTGATGTGCCAGAAAATCTGCGGCATCGAGCCTACCTCGCCCGGCTTCAAGACCTTCAAAATCAGTCCGCAGCTCGGCAAACTCAAACGCGCCTCGACGTCAATCGAGACCAACTACGGCACCATCTCCGTCTCCCTCGTAAAGAAAGGAAGCCGCATCGCCGCCGACATCACCGTGCCCCAGGGCACCACCGCCCAAATCACCGTCAAAGGCAAACCTCGCACCCTCGCCCCCGGCACGCACCACGTAACAATCTGACCCTGCGATAACTTTGCAGACCGGAAGAAACATAAAGACATAAAATCAGAAAGGACAAAAATTTGCAAACCAATA
>VSPF01000122.1 GCA_009775195.1 Muribaculaceae bacterium | reverse complement strand
TTTGTTTTTCTATTTTAAACGTATAGGAGACACGCGCACGCATAATATAAACATTAAATTTACTTAATCTCTAATAAATTTTATGATTGAAGAGGCTGAATATCACTGATATCTTGTAACTTTGCAACAGGCATCAAACAAACTATAAATCAATGGCAAAGATTACAGTCCAAAATACCAATATTACAATTATCGCCGTTAATGGTGAGGATTATATTTCGTTGACCGATTTGGCACGGCATAAAAGCGATGAGCCTAATGCCGTGATTGCAAACTGGTTGCGCAACCGTAACACAATAGAGTATTTAGGCATTTGGGAACAGTTTTACAATCCGGATTTTAAACCCACCGAATTCGAGGGGTTTAGACGACAGGCCGGGCTGAACGCATTTACGCTCTCGCCAAAGAAATGGACAGATGCGACAAATGCCATTGGTATAATCGCTAAACCAGGGCGTTATGGTGGAACATATGCGCATAAGGAATTACTTTTCGTGTGGCGTCGCAAGGTTTCCAGCAGTAAAATTATAATTTTGTAAACGTTATAAAGCGAGAGATATATGAAAAATAAATTGAGAATAATTTTCATAATCCTTATAGCTGCTATTGCATTCTATTGGCTCCCCTCTATATTCTTTGGCTTGCCCATACCAAGAGGAACAAAAGTCTGCGCTGACTACAGCTCATATTATAAAAATTGGAATGGCATATAGGATAAGAATTATGTATATACCATAAAGGAAAATGCGTGGAGAGAGGCGTATCCGTTCAATAAAAAAAGGAAAAAATAATCTGATACGACTGCTATTGAAATATCCAATTTCTATTTGAGCCGGTAAACAATATTTCACAAGTCGGGGGCGTTAGTTATACATCTAAGAACCTTATAAATTAAAAGATATGAAACGGTCTCTCTTTTCACTTCTTCTTATCTTCATGGCATTGTGTGCGTCGGCCCAGTCGTATTGGGGCGTACGGGCCGGCTGGGACGGATATTTCCCCGGCAACTGGAATATGGGCGGCGAGAAAGTAAAAATGTTCCAACGAGGCAGCGGCTTCGCTGCCGGCGTAATATACAATCACCCAATAGTCGGCGGTCTCTATATCGAGCCCGGAGTTGGCATAACGTACAACTCATACCGTTGGGATATTACCTTTAGCGAAGACCTCAATGCAGACAAAATCATAGAGGACCCCAAGGTACGCAAATTCGGATTCCGCGTACCTGTGCGGCTCGGTTATTACTTTGACATATTCCCCTCGGGAGGCGGTGTATCAATCTTCACCGGCCCGCAGTTCGACCTCGGAGTATCGGCTAAACTCAATCTCGACGACGATGAATGTGAAGTAATGAACATAGACAAAAACCTCTATAACGACTTCTGGGGCTATCGCCGCTGCGGCCTGTCGTGGACTGCGGGTGCAAACATGTATATCGGCTCGTGGGTGGTAGACCTGTGCGGCTCGTTCGGCCTCACCGACATGCACAAGGGTATGATATCGTTCCGCGAGTACCGCCTGACAATCGGATTAGGATATAACTTCTAAGATTATTTTGGTGTTCGATGACGGAGAAAAATCGGTATAGCAAGGTATTATCGCGGCTACCCGATACTTTGGAGTGGTGTAAGCATCAGGATATCGAATCTGTAAAAGATTTCCTGATAGAGAACGATGGCTTACCGCGAATTTTCCTCGGTTCGGGAGGTTCTCTTTCGGCCGCGCTGTTGGCTATGCAACTTTCGGTCGAAACCGGCATAGTTGCTACTTTTATGACACCGTACCAATACATCTTCAGTGCTTGGAGCAAGTTACCTGCCAAGGTGTTTATACTCAGTGCCGGAGGTAGGAATATCGATGCCATCAACGCATATCGCACAGCACACGACAACCCAAAGCAAACTGTCGGCGCGATGTTGATGAGCACGCCGAGCCTCCTTGAAAATAAAATGACAGAAGATGGCGAGACAAATTCATTCGTATATAAGCTCCACAATGGCGATGGATTTCTTGCTACAAATTCATTAGCAGCTTTTTATGCCCTGCTATTCAAGATTTATCGCAACGAAGAAATTGATGTTGATGACTTGAGTTTTAGCGAAAGCTTAGAGGCTCAACTGAAAGAATTTATTGCATCGACCTACACATTGCAGACCCAAGAATGGGATTCGCACAATGCGGCAGTCTACGAAGCACGAGAGACCGACCGTTTCTATATGCTATATTCGCCCGATACAATGCCCATAGCATACGACCTCGAATCAAGATTTTCGGAAGGCTCGGTGGGCTGCCTTCAAATTTCTGACTATCGCAACTTTGCACATGGCAGATTTAACTGGTTCCACCAGCGCAAAGGTCAGACGGCCATATTAGCGCTCGTGTCACCAGAATCGAAAAAAATAGCAGAAGGCATACTTTCGGAGCTGCCATCCGACATCGCGGTGATGCGGATAGAAACCCAATTTGAGGGCACACGCGGCACGATGGATTTATTACTGCAGGGTATGTATCTGGCCAAATTTCTCGGATTGCGGTGGGGCCTCGACGTAGGTGCGCCAAATGTGGCGGCTTTTGGCAAAGTCATTCACAACAAAGACTTTATGGCTTCTCAGCATGAAATCGAAGAAGAGAATTACGAACTGGCGAACACAATCTCTGACAACATCTTAGAACTGCCCATCTTAAATATCGCCAAGGTGTCGGGCAACATCGTACGAGGCGAAACCTTGTGGGCATCACGAAACAGAAAGCATCTTGCCGCCGTCAAAGAAGCGGGTGTAGAGGTGATAATCGATTTCCGCACGGCAGACTTCACCGATAAATTCTCGGAATTATGTCGCGCCAAAGGACTCGATTACTATCACTTCCCAATTGACAAAGCAAATGTAAGCGACACCGACCTGTTGAAATCGCTGCCAATTCTTTTTGAAAAACTCGACAACAGGAACTGCTATATATCGTGTCAACAAGGGCTGCACCGCACAGACATCGCTCTTGCCATCTATTATATGTTCCACCGGCCAAATAAAGTACCGATTTTATTCGGTCATAACAAAAACGGAGTCTTCAGATGCGACGATATAATGAGGCGTCTAAACAGTCTCTATGCCTCCCTTACTCCCGAAATATCGGCAAGTCTAAATCTATCGTTTTATAATGAAGCCGAATACCGACGTCGCCGGGAAATCCTGCTCGACACCAACCGTAGAGCGATAGAGGCTACATCACATTGAGGACTTGCTCTTTGATTTGCTCGAGCAGGTCCTTCATTTTTACGACGATGGCCTGCATTTCGGCGTGGTTGCTCTTGGAGCCGAGGGTGTTGATTTCACGACCCATTTCCTGGGCGATAAAGCCTAACTTCTTGCCCTGGCCGGGATTTGGAGCATCCATGGTCTCGATGAAGTATGACAGGTGCTTGGCAAGGCGCTGCTTCTCCTCGTTTACGTCGAGCTTCTCGATATAGAAAATCATTTCCTGCTCCAGACGCCCCTTGTCGACCTCGACAGCCGGGAGTTTGGCCAGCGCGTCCTCGAGCCGCTGACGTATGCGCGGCACACGCTCCTGCTCGTAAGGCTCTATTTGGGCCAGGAGTTCGCCAATGGCCTCGATGCGGACACGGAAGAAGGATTCGAGTTCGCGCCCCTCGGCACGACGGTGCGCCATGAGTGCGTCGACAGCCTTACGGATTACGTCGTAGAGCACGTCCATCTCGTCGTCGGCAGCCTCGGGTGTAACCGTATGTATAGAATCGGGCAAGGTCATCAAGACGCGGAACAAATCGTCGGGCACGCCGATGCCGAGGTCGGCGGCAGCTTTCTCTATCTGCGCCTTATACTGGCGCATGACATCGACATTGAGTTCTGACGACACCGCCGTTTCGGCCCCCGGGAGGGTCTCGCACGTAACGAGCAAATCGGCCTTGCCTCGCTCGAGAATATGACCGACGATAGCGCGCGATTCGAGTTCGCCTTCTCTAAAGATATAAGGCAGTCTGACATTTAAATCCAACTGTTTACTGTTGAGCGACTTGATTTCGGCGCTTATCCTATGTGTTTTGGTCTCGGCACTCGCCTTACCAAAACCGGTCATCGACATGAGCATGATACAAAAATTTAAATTGCGGTCACGGCAAAAGAGCTCGCCCGACCTTTGACCTTGCAAAATTACAAAATATTGCCGTCAAACTATGTTTTTTAACGTAAAAAATAGTAACTTTGCCGTAAAAGAAGCTTGAAATGGCAACAATACTCACTATAGAAACGTCGGGCGCCCCCTGCTCGGCGGCGTTGACATCCGACGGCATGATACTGTCGCACCGCGAAGATTTCGAGGGACGCAACCATGCCACCATGCTCAGCGGCTTTGTCAAATCGTGTCTCGACCATGCACGTGAACACGAGATGAAACTCGACGCCGTAGCCGTGAGCATGGGCCCGGGCAGCTACACCGGCCTGCGAATAGGGCTGAGCGAGGCAAAGGGCCTGGCATACGCCCTCGACATACCGTTGATTGGTGTCGACACGCTCAAACTGCTGACCACAAGGGTGATGTTCTCATCAGACGAAATAGACCCCGGCACAATCTTCATACCCATGGTCGACGCACGGCGCATGGAAGTCTACACGGCCGCTTACGACTTCGCCCTCGACGAGTTACTCGCCCCACAGGCACTCATACTCGACGAAAACTCATACTCCGAGCTGAGAAACTCAGGCCGACCTATACTATACTTCGGCAGTGGAGCCGCTAAAGCCCAGGATATATTCGCCACCACACCCGGAGCACGCTACGTGCCAGATGTAGAGGCCCTGGCCGTAGACATGATAGCCCTGGCCGAACGGGCATACGCTATGCGCGACTTTATCGACACGGCCTACTCTACCCCGGCATATCTCAAAGACTTCCAGGCCACCGTGCCCAAGCACAAAGTGATATGACAGATTATCGCGAAGATATCCGGGCTGCCGTAGCGGCATTGCGCAAAGGCGGGATTATACTCTATCCGACCGACACGGTGTGGGGTATAGGCTGCGACGCGACCAACCCGGACGCAGTGCGCCGCGTGTTCGAAATCAAACGCCGCGCCGATGCCAAGGCCCTTATAACCTTGGTGGGGTCGCTGGCGCAACTCGAGCGCACAGTCAGCGGCATACCCGAGGTCGCATACCAACTAATCGAATTTAGCGACCGCCCGCTGACAATCGTCTACGACGGTGCGTCGCCATACTCGGGCATCGCGCCCGAACTGCTCGCCCCCGACGGCACCATAGGCGTGCGCGTGACAGCCGAAGACTTCAGCCGTTCGCTGTGCCTCGCCTTCGGCAAGCCCTTGGTATCGACGTCGGCCAACATAAGCGGGGCACCGACGGCGGCCACATTCGCCGAAATATCGCCCGAGATACTCGACGCCGCCGACTATGTGTGTACCTCGCGCCGCAACGACACCACGCCGGCCAAGCCCTCGACCGTAATGCGCCTGAGCGAGGACGGCGCGTTCAAAGTCATACGCCCATAGCAACACGACATGCAACAGGTTACAGCTCAACGCATACGCTATGCCATTGCCGACTATCTGACGGCAAATGCGGGCTTTTGCCTGTTCGATATCATCCGCTACTATACCATACCATCGAGCATACGCGGCACGCACCTGTCTGATTTCATGGAGCTGACCCCGGTACTTCTCGAGCAAATCTTCGTGCCCATACTCATTGTGGCCCTCTACGCGCTCTTTGGCAGCTACAACCGGTCGAACACGCTATATAAATCGCGCCTCGAAGAGATGTTCACTACGCTGACAGTCTCGTTTATAGGCATGCTGGCGGTGTTCTTCACGGCTCTAATAAACGACGACATACCCGAGCGCATCACTAACTACGAGCTGATGGCGGCGTTGTTCCTGTCGCTGTTCGTGCCGACGTATTTAGTGCGTATGGTCATACTGACGGCCAACGCCCGTCGCATAAGGCGTGGCGACTACGTGATTGACACCGTAGTCATCGGTGCCGGCAAGGACAACGAGCAACGCCTGCGCAAAATCATGCGCTCGGCCAACCGCTCAGGCCTCAAACTCATCGCCGCCATCGACACCGACGGCAATGCCGAGGACGACAACATACTCGGACTGCCCGTATATCACAGCGACGATGTGCTGAAAACATGCCGTGACCTCGGCGCACAAGCCGTTGTAATCCTGCCAAGTATCGACGGACTATCGCGAACCACCGCCATGCTCGACAGGCTATACCTGCTCGACAAGCCGCTGTTTGTGACGCCCGACCTGCATGTGATGTTCGGCCTGCGGCCGCGCATATCACAAGTCGCAGCCGAGCCGGTCATCGATATCACCAACGCCCGCATCTCGGCTGCCGCCATCAACTTCAAGCGCGTGGGCGACATCGTTGTGTCGGCCTTGTCGCTGATAGTGCTGTCGCCCGTACTCGCCGCCATCGCCATAGCCGTGAAATGCGACTCGAAAGGCCCGGCAATCTACAGGCAGCAACGCATAGGGCTGCACAAAAAGCCTTTTATGATTAACAAGTTCCGCACCATGCGCATCGACGCCGAGGACTGCGGGCCGGCCCTGTCGCGCCACGACGACCCGCGCATAACGCCTCTGGGCCACTTCTTGCGCAAATACCGGCTCGACGAGCTTCCGCAGTTCTGGAACGTACTTATCGGCGACATGTCGCTTGTCGGCCCCCGTCCCGAGCGCGAATACTACATACGCCAGATTATCGCCCGCCACCCGGCCTATAGCCTCATACACCAGGTTCGCCCCGGCATCACGTCGTGGGGCATGGTGAAATATGGCTATGCCTCCGACGTAGACCAGATGCTCGAACGCCTCGAATACGACCTCTTATACATCGAGAATGTAAGTCTCGGTGTAGACCTGAAGATACTTTTTTACACAGTCAGCACAGTTGTCACCGGCAAGGGTCTATAAGGCCCGTGCCGACTCATAATATACTATGGTAGAGAAGATAACATTGTTAAAGCGCATACAAGAAGCCTTTCTCAGCTTTGTCACATGGCGAGAAAGGCATATCAAGGAACGAAATTTCGTGCTCATACTGGCATTTTTCGTCGGAATATTCTGCGGAATAGCCGCCCTCATCCTCAAGTTTCTAATCCACACCATATCCGGGGCCCTTACCGCGCATGTCAACCCCGAGGCCGGCAACTACCTCTACATACTCCTCCCTGCCGCCGGCGTGATACTCACGGCGCTATATGTGCGCTATATCGTTCGCGACGACATAAGCCACGGCGTGACACGTGTGCTCTATGCAATATCGCAGAACAAGAGCCGCCTCAAACGCCACAACATCTACACGTCGGTACTTGCCAGCTCGGTGACAATCGGTTTCGGCGGTTCGGTCGGAGCCGAGGGCCCTATAGTTTTTACGGGCGCGGCAATAGGGTCGAACCTTGGACGGGCCTTCCGCATGTCGCCGCGAATTTTGATGATATTGGTAGGCTGCGGTGCCGCCGCCGGTATTGCCGGCATATTCAAGGCCCCGATTGCCGGACTGCTGTTTACGCTCGAGGTGCTGATGCTCGACCTTACGGCGGTGTCGGTGATGCCCTTGCTGATAGCATCGATTACGAGCACGACCTTAGCCTATGTCTATACCGGCTACGAGTTTGAGTTCTTCTTCGCCCAGACCGAAGATTTCTATACCTCGCGCATACCCTATGTGATAATGCTCGGCATTGTGTGCGGTTTCGCGTCGCTCTATTTTACAAGGGCGATGAACATGATGGAGAACTTCTTCCGCCGCTTCAAGAACCCGTGGGTCAAGACGGCGATAGGCTGCGTCATACTTTCGGCTCTCGTCTTTTTCTTTCCTCCACTCTATGGCGAAGGCTACGGGTCGATAACGGGGCTTTTGGCCGGTGACACATCGTCGATTGTCGACGGCTCTATATTCTATAGCGACAGGCACGAGTTCTGGTTCCTGGCGTTATTTATCGGCCTTGTCGTCATGTCGAAAGCCTTTGCCACATCGGCCACCAACGGCGGTGGCGGCGTGGGCGGCACATTCGCGCCGTCACTCTATGTAGGCTGCCTCACAGGCTTCCTCTATGCCTTCATACTCAACCACTTCGGGTGGATAGAGCTGTCGACCAAGAACTTTGCCCTAATCGGCATGGCCGGGGTGATGAGCGGCGTAATGCACGCGCCACTGATGGCAATCTTCCTTACCGCCGAACTTACCGGCGGCTACGACCTGTTCCTGCCGCTGCTGATAGTCAGCACAATATCATACGGCACAATAAAGATTTTCGAGCCATACTCGATTTACACCATGCGTCTTGCCAAGCGCGGCGAACTGCTCACGCACCGCAAAGACCAGGCCGTACTTACCCTGTTGAAAGTCAACAATGTGATTGAGACCGACTTTTTGCCGGTATATCCCGATATGACGCTCAAAGACATGGTCGACGTTATCTCGAAGAGCAAGCGCAACCTCTTCCCGGTCATCAACGACAAGCGCGAACTCGTCGGGCTGGTGTTACTCGACGAAATCCGCAACATCATGTTCCGCCCCGACCTCTACCGCCGTATGCGCGTGAGCACCTTCATGTCGATGCC
>VSPF01000121.1 GCA_009775195.1 Muribaculaceae bacterium | reverse complement strand
AAGGAGAAGCTTCGCTACCTGTCGATGACAGCCAGGGAGCGCCGCGCCTACGACGAGCACCTCGACACCATCCGCGTTCAGAACGACGTCCTCGACACGGCCTGGACCGAGGGCCATCAGGAAGGCCGTGAAGAAGGCCGCGCAGAAGGTCGTGCAGAAGGTTTGGCCGAGGGCCGAGCAGAAGGTCGTGCAGAAGGCCGAGCCGAAGGCCGAGCAGAAGGTCGCCAAGAAGGCCGAGCTGAGGCAAAATGCGATTTTGCCCGAAATCTAATAGCTCTCGGAGTACCCAATGATATAATCATAAAGTCGACTGGCCTTACCGAAGATGAAATAGAGGCAATTCGCAGTGGCTTGAAGCAGTAAGGAATTTGTTTTTAGGGCGGTTTTTTTGTCTAAGAGCGCAAAATTTCATAATTTTGCAGCCAAAATCAGTAAAATACAATGAACGAACTGCCGCAGAAATACAATCCCTCGGAAGTCGAGGACAAATGGTATGCCTACTGGCTCGAACACAAGCTTTTCCATAGCGAGCCCGATGCACGCGAACCGTATACAATAATTATACCGCCGCCAAATGTGACCGGAGTGTTGCACATGGGCCACATGCTCAACAATACAATCCAGGACATCCTCATCCGCCGCGCCCGTATGCAGGGCAAGAACGCGCTGTGGGTGCCCGGCACAGACCACGCATCGATTTCGACCGAGACCAAGGTGATAGCAAAGTTGGCCTCGGAGGGCATCAAGAAGACCGACCTTACCCGTGAGGAATTCCTACGCCACGCATGGGACTGGACTGAAAAATACGGCGGCATAATATTGCAGCAGTTGCGCAAGCTCGGTGCTTCGTGCGACTGGGAGCGCACCGCCTTTACCATGGACCCGCTGCGCAGCGAGAGCGTGACAAAGGTATTTAACGACCTTTACGAAAAGGGTCTGATATACCGTGGCAAACGCATGGTAAACTGGGACCCTCAGAACCGCACTGCCATCAGCGACGACGAGGTCTACTTCGTAGAAGAGCAGTCGAAGCTATATTACCTGCGCTATTACCTTGCAGAAGAGCCCGAAACGCTCAATGCACCCGAGGGCTGCGTTGTTCATGTCGATGAAAACGGACGCCACTATGCCGTAGTTGCCACCACCCGCCCCGAGACCATCATGGGCGATACGGCCATGTGTATCAACCCCAAAGACCCCAAGAACACATGGCTCAAAGGCTGCAAGGTCGTGGTGCCGCTGGTCAACCGCGTAATCCCCGTAATTGAAGACCGATATGTAGATATAGAGTTCGGTACGGGCTGTCTGAAAGTTACGCCGGCACACGATAAGAACGACTTTATGCTGGGCAAGACCCACAATCTCGAGACCATCGATATCTTCAACGAGGACGGCACCGTAGCCCCCGTTGCAGGTATGTACGTCGGCATGGACCGCTTCGACTGCCGCACGGCGATAGCCGAAGACCTCGGCAAAGCCGGCCTGCTCGAGAAGACCGAGGACTATGTGAACAACATCGGCCTGTCGGAACGTACCGGCATACCGGTAGAACCGCGCCTGTCGCTGCAGTGGTTCGTGAACATGAAGCACTTTGCCGACATCGCCATGGGCCCCGTGATGGACGATATTATCCGCTTCGTCCCCGACAAATATAAGACGACATACCGTATCTGGCTCGAAAACATACAGGACTGGTGCATCAGCCGCCAGTTGTGGTGGGGTCACCGCATACCGGCCTATTTCTATGGCAACCCCGAACTCGACAATACTGAGGATGCGAAATATGTCGTGGCCCTCACCGCCGAGGAAGCTCTCGAAAAAGCCCGCAAGGCCACTGGCAACGACGCCATGACAATCGACGAGCTGCGCCAGGACCCCGACGCCCTCGACACATGGTTCTCGTCGTGGCTGTGGCCGATTACGCTCTTCGACGGCATCAACCGCCCCGGCAACGACGAAATCAATTATTACTATCCGACAGCCACACTTGTCACCGGCCCCGACATCATCTTCTTCTGGGTAGCCCGTATGATTATGGCCGGTTATGAATATGTAGGCGACAAGCCATTTGGCAACGTCTACTTTACAGGTATCGTTCGCGACGCCCTCGGCCGCAAGATGAGCAAGAAACTCGGCAACTCGCCCGACCCCCTCGACCTTATCCGCGACTACGGTGCCGACGGTGTGCGCATGGGCCTGATGCTTGCCGCCCCTGCCGGCAACGACATCATGTATGACGACAAGCTCGTAGAGCAGGGTCGTAATTTCTGCAACAAAATCTGGAACGCCTTCCGCCTGGTCAAAGGCTGGGAAGTCGCCGAAACCGAGCAGCCCGAGCTCAATGCCCTTGCAGCGCGTTGGTTTGAAAGTCGCCTCAACGAGGGTATAGCCGAGATTGAAGACCTCTTCGGCAAATTCCGTATCAGCGAGGCCCTTATGACCGTCTACCGTCTCTTCCGCGACGATTTTTCGGCCTGGTACCTCGAGACCATCAAGCCAGCCTACGGCAGTCCCATCGATGCCAAGACCTACCGCCAGGTCGAGGGCTTCTTCGACAGCCTGCTGCGTATGCTGCATCCCTTCATGCCCTTTATCACCGAAGAATTGTGGCAGGCCCTCGCCGAGCGCAAGCCGGGTGAGTCAATCATGTACGCCCCCATGCCCGAGGCCGGTGCGGTCGATGCCGAAATTCTTGCCCGCATGGCGATGGCCCAGGAGATTGTCAACGGCGTGCGCGCTGTGCGTGCCCGCAAGAATATCTCGCCCAAAGAGGTGCTGCCCCTGCTCGTGCTTGGCAAGATTGACGGCGACACGGCACTCTTCGCCTCAAAACTGGCAAATCTCGGCGAGATTAGCATGGATGCGGCCAAAGATGCCTCTGCAGCGTCGTTTATGGTCGGCACGCTCGAGTTCAACGTGCCCCAGACTACGGCAATAGATGTCGAGGCCGAAATCAGCCGCATCAGCAAGGATATTGCCTACTATGAAGGTTTCAGGGAGTCGGTGAACAAGAAACTCGGCAACGAGCGTTTTGTGTCGAAGGCCCCGGCAGCAGTCGTCGAGGCCGAGCGCAAGAAACTTGCCGACGCCGAGACAAAGATTGCAGCCCTGAAGGCATCGCTCGAGGCACTTGCTAAATGATAAGTCGTCGGAGACGACGCAATTCTTGTACCCCACGATTATTCGTGGGGTACAAGAATATCATAATGAAAATGACCTCGGAGAGGTCGCAAACGACATATTCCCAGCCGATTGCGTCCTCTCCGAGGACTTTCATTATTTTGGTTGTCTTTTTTACCCCATGAATAATCATGGGGTTAACCACAATAATCTCCTCTCCGAGGACTCTCGTTAATCATTAATTATGGCAGCGCATGCCTATTTTGATTATGACTAAGTATATTATCCATGACCATATAGTTGCCGGGCTCGATGAGGATGTGAGGCGCGATTTTGAGTATTGGCGCGGAGTGATGTATGACCGCGTCGATTTCAATATGGCCGACAGCGAAATCCATGCACGCGCCCATTGCGAGCGCGTGTTGCTCTATGCATTGCTACTCGGCAAAGCCTTGATGGCCGATGATGCCCGGGGCCGTGAGGCTCTTGCTATAGCGTCGGTCTTCCACGACACGCGCCGCCAGGATGATTACCTCGATACCGGGCACGGGGCACGTGCGGCAGCTTACTATAGACAATACTGTCAGGCTAATAAAGACATCCCATATTTGCCTGAGGCCGCCTATGCCATGCGTTATCATGACCTCGACGATGCGCTTGGCATTAAAGCTATCGAGCATGATTTGGGCGAAGACGCGCAGCGCGGCCTTATGGTTTATCGCATATTCAAAGATGCCGACGCCCTCGACCGCTGGCGTTTGGGGCATAACGGCCTCGACGAGCGTTATCTGCGTACCGAGGCCGCGCGAAACCTTGTAGACTTTGCCCGACGACTTGTCGTTGAGACAATGGACCCTGATTTGTTGCGACAAATTGAAAAACTTGTCGACGAAGCAATCGTGCGCACTAAGGGCGGCAATAAATGAGTTAGCGTTTTACCGGCTCCATGTGTATGCCGGTGTGTATGTTCTGCCCCAACGTGTCCTTGAGGCGACGCTCGACGGCTGAAGCAATTTCATGGGCTTGCCTAAGCGTCATGTCGCCGTCCATCTTGATATGGAATTCGATGGCGACGTGGTGTCCGACACGTCGAGTGCGCAGACGGTGCATGGTCTCTACCCCCGGGGTAGAAAGCACAATTTCTGTTATGCGTCGCTTTTGCTCTGTGGAGAGCGATTTTTCGAGTAATTCGTCGAGATTAGGCTTTACGAGGTCGTAGGCTGCCTTGATGATGAAGAGGCTCACGACTGCGGCGGCAATAGGGTCGAGTACGGCCCAGTTCGGTCCCAACAACATGGCACCGCCAATACCAAAGAGTGCTGCCACAGATGTCAGGGCGTCGCTGCGGTGATGCCAGGCATTGGCGACGAGTGCTGCCGAACCTATGCCTTTTTCCTCGTGAATAGTGTAGCGGTATAGGCCTTCCTTCGCAATAATAGATATGATGGCGGCGAGGAGGGCAATCCACGTGGGGTCGCCGATGCTTTCTCCCTGAAAGAAAGCGATTGTTTTCGATATGCCGCTGTAGAAGATTCCGAGGCCTACGGCGGCAAGCATCAAGCCTACAATTAGCGAGGCAAGGGTCTCGTATTTGCCGTGGCCGTAGTCGTGGTCGCCGTCCTCGGGCTTGGCCGAAAGGTGGACCATGACGATTACCACGATGTCGCTGAAGAAGTCGCTGAGAGAGTGCACTGCATCGGCAATCATAGCCGAACTGTGTCCGGCTATGCCTGCAATGAATTTAAACACCAGCAAAACGAGGTTGACTATACTGCCGATGATTGTCACTCGATAAATGCGACGTTCGCGGTTGTCGGTCATTTGGCGTGTTTCTTGCGATAGAAATTTATATATGCTCGGTTTACGAGCTTTATGCCGCCCGGAGTGGGGTAGTTGCCTGAGAAATACCAGTCGCCGGGACAGCCGGGTATGGCGTCGTGGAGGCCGTCGAGCGTCTGAAACAGGATTTCGACACTCGCATTGATGTCGTCGGGGCGTAGCATACGTGCCATTTCGTCGGCAATTTCGTTGTCGTCGAATTGGTCGTAGATAGCCTTGACTGCATTTGTCATCTCGCTGTCGGGCTTTTCGATTTCGGCCATGCACCGGGCGTATACGTCGTCGAGCAGGCCGGCATTGCCACGGTGTTCGAGCAGGCTCACGGCGGCGCGGAAGGCTGCAAGCTCGTCGAGGTGCGGCATGTCGATGCCGTAATAGTCGGGATAGCGCACCTGTGGCGACGATGATACCACGATGATGCGCCGTGGGCCGAGGCGGTCGAGTATGCGCAGGATTGACTGCTTGAGGGTAGTGCCGCGCACTATGCTGTCGTCGATAACGACGAGGCTGTCGGTGCCCGGGCGTATGCTGCCATAGGTCACATCGTAGACGTGGGCGGCGAGGTCGTTGCGCGTACTGCCTTCGGCTATGAAGGTGCGCAGCTTGATATCTTTAATCGCTATCTTTTCGACGCGGACCTTGCGGCGCAGTATGTCGGTGAGCTTGGTGTCGTCGAGTTCGCCACGAGAAGCGAGGGCCGAAATCTCGTCCTTGCGAAGTTTGTCGAAATGGCGGTTGAGGGCTTCGACCATGCCGATAAAGGCGACTTCGGCGGTGTTTGGGATAAACGAAAACACGGTGGTGTCGAAGCGCGCGCCGATAGTATCGATGAGCGTGGGCACGATGTTGGCACCGAGGGCCTTACGTTCGCGATAGATTTCGGCATCGCTGCCGCGTGAGAAATATACGCGCTCAAACGAGCAGCGACGGTTGTCGCCCTCGGGGAGTATGCGGCGTATGGCCGGCTCTCCGTGGCGGTTGATGAGCAGGGCGCAGCCGGGACCGAGTTCTTCGACCTTGTCGAAGGGCACGTTGAAGACGGTTTGTATTACCGGGCGTTCCGAGGCGAGGACGATTACCTCGTCGTCGATATAGTAATAGGCCGGGCGTATGCCCTTGGGGTCGCGGAGTACGAACGACGAGCCCGAGCCTGTCGTGCCGCAGATGGTGTAGCCGCCGTCCCATATGCGCGAGGGCTCGGCGATGACGTTGCCCATCTCGAGTTCGTCTTCAATCCGGTGTGAGAGCTCGGGGTCGACGAGGTCGTCGCGGTATTTGCGGTATATGCGGTGGTTCTCCTTGTCGAGCGAGTTGCCTATTTGCTCGAGCAGCAGCACTGTGTCGCTATATAGTCGCGGATGCTGGCCAGTGGCTACAATCTGTTTGAAGATAGTGTCGACATTGGTCATGTTGAAATTGCCGCATAGCAGCAACGCCCTCGAACGCCAATTGTTGCGACGCAGGAAAGGGTGGGTGTACTCCATGCCGCTGCGGCCTGTGGTGCTGTAGCGCAGGTGTCCCATGTAGACCTGCCCGACAAAGGGTGTGAAATGGTCGACCTCCTCGGCCGGCAGGCTGTTGAGGTTTGATGGTATGGATGCACCCACGCGGGCGAATATTTCGTCGATGGCACCTGTGCCGAGGGCTCGTTCGCGGTAAACGTATTCCTCGCCGGGGCAGGCATTGAGCTTTACCACGCCTATTCCGGCGGCTTCTTGTCCCCGGTTGTGTTGCTTTTCCATGAGCAGGTACAGGCGGTCGAGGCCGTAGCTATAGCTGCCATATTTTTCTCGATAGTAAGCAAGCGGTTTTCGCAGGCGTATCATTGCAACGCCACATTCGTGCTTGAGTGCATCCATTAGGAAATTTATTATCTGATAAACAGGAGTTCGCGATATTTAGGCAGGGGCCACATCTCGTTGTCGACAAGTAGTTCGAGTTTGTCGATGTGGTAGCGTATAGTTTCCATCGCCGGCACTACGTTGTCGTGGTATGCGACTGCTTTTTCGCGCTCGTCGGTGATTGCGTTTGCCTTTTTGCGTGCCTCTACCATTTCGTGAACGGTCTTGCGGATTACGTCGATATGCGTCGATATTTTCTCGATGGCCTCGAGGTCGCCCGCGCCTATTTGCGAACCACGTTCGCCAAGGAGTTCGCGTAGTTTGACCAGGTTCTCGACCAGGGTCGACTGGTAGCGGGTGGCAACGGGTATGATGTGGTTGAGGGCGAGGTCGCCGAGCACACGAGCCTCGATTTGTATTTTCTTGGTGTACATCTCCCACTTGACCTCGTTGCGTGCCTCGAGCTCTACTTTCGAGAGTACGCCTGTCTTGGCAAACATCTCGACCGAAGCCGGGGCGAGGTATGCGTCGAACATCTTGGGGGCCGAGGTCTCGCAATCGAGGCCGCGACGGGCTGCCTCGGCCTGCCATTCTTCGCTATAGCCGTTGCCATCGAAGTGGATAGGCTCTGACTGGCGTATGAGCACGCGCACCTCGGCAAGTATGGCGTCGGTGAGTTTTTCGCCGGCAGCGAGGCGTGCCTCTACCTTGGCGTGGAAGTCGGCCAACTGCTCGGCTACGGCGGCGTTGAGCACAATCATGGCCGAGGCGCAGTTTGCGCTCGAACCGACGGCGCGGAACTCGAAGCGGTTGCCGGTGAAGGCAAAGGGCGAGGTGCGGTTGCGGTCGGTATTGTCGATGGTCAGTTCGGGTATCTGTGCCAGGCCGAGAGAATATTCGGCTTTCTTCTTGAGGTCGGAGAGGTCGGCGGCGTCGCTCGATGCAATTTTGTCGAGTATGTCGGCCAGCTGGCTGCCGGTGAATATAGAGATGATTGCCGGTGGTGCCTCGTTGGCGCCAAGGCGGTGTGCGTTCGTTGCCGACATGATAGATGCCTTGATGAGGGCGTTGTGGCGGTGCACGGCTGCCATGACGTTGGCTACGAAGGTGATGAACTGCAGGTTGTCCATCGGTGTGCGGCCGGGCGAGAAGAGCATGGTACCACGGTCGGTGCCGAGGCTCCAATTGTTGTGCTTGCCCGAGCCGTTGACGCCCTTGAAGGGTTTCTCGTGGAGCAGCACGCGGAAGTTGTGGCGGCGTGCGGTCTCGCTCATCACCGACATCAGCAACAGGTTGTGGTCGTTGGCAAGGTTTGTTTCCTCGAAGATGGGAGCGCACTCAAACTGGTTGGGCGCAACCTCGTTGTGGCGTGTCTTGACGGGGATGCCGAGGCGGTGGCACTGTATTTCGAGGTCGAGCATGAAAGCCTCGACGCGCGAGGGAATTGCACCGAAGTAGTGGTCTTCGAGCTGCTGGTTCTTTGCGCTTTCGTGGCCCATGAGTGTGCGGCCCGTCATCACCAGGTCGGGACGCGCGCTATAGAGCGATTCGTCGACGAGGAAGTATTCCTGTTCCCATCCGAGATACGAAATGACGTGTTTCACCTCGGGGTCGAAGTAGCGTGCTACGGCGGTGGCCGCGCGGTCTACGCTGTTGAGGGCGCGGAGGAGGGGTGTCTTATAGTCGAGCGACTCGCCCGTATACGAGATGAAGATGGTGGGGATACACAGGGTCTTGTCGAGGATAAACGCCGGCGACGAGATATCCCAAGCCGAGTAACCGCGAGCCTCGAAGGTGTTGCGGATACCGCCGTTGGGGAACGACGAGGCATCGGGCTCCTGCGGCACCAACAACTTGCCCGAGAACTCCTCGACCACGCCGCCTTTGC
>VSPF01000120.1 GCA_009775195.1 Muribaculaceae bacterium | reverse complement strand
ATTAGGCTTTTCAAATCCAAAAGTTGAATTCTTCCGAAGATTACACTAATTTTGCACTTGCCAGTTGACTCTGCATAACTTAAAAAATGCCAAAAAGCGCGATGTGTTTCGCTCTTTTTGGCATTTTTTGCTTAAATTTGTGAGTTATGAATTTAAGCTTATTTCAAATATTCGCGTTTGTGCTTGCCGGGCTTAGTGTCGGCGGCACTTTCGTGCCCCGGTTTCCCTCGGCCGTGGCGGCCTATGCCGCCATGGTATGTATGTATTTTGCCGGAGTCCCATATTTCGACTCTGGTATATTGATATTTTGGGCAGTTGCGACAATCATAGTCCTCGGCCTGATGTTTTTGCAACCCAAGGCTCTTACGGGCGCCTGGCAGGGTCATGGCTACGTTGCAGGCGGCACCATCCTCGGTGTCGTTTTGGGCTACCTTGTTGCCCCTGCGGCATCAGCCATAATACTCGGGGGCGCTGTCGGTGCCTTCCTTGGCACTCTCGCCTTCATGCGCACACCGCGCGGGCCGCGCTTCCCCATTGCCTCGTCGGAGTTCTTACAATATTTATGTGCCAAAGGTCTGCCATGTGTAGTGGCATCGTCGATGGCCGCACTCACCATAGCCTCTGCATTATGAAACGTTTTATTTTTGCATTGTTGGGTATAGGTATGAGCCTCGGGGCAGCCGCAAAGACAAACCTTAGGGCCGAGCTCGGGCCTCCCGACATGGCTGCGATTGCAGCAGCCTCGGTCGACGAGACCTCGCAGTACTATTATCCCAAGCTCCTCAAGTCTTTCATGGCCAACGACACGACCATGACGGCTACCGATTTCCAATACTTCTACTATGGGACGATGTTCCAGGAGGATTACGACCCTTATCGCGAGGCCCCGAACCCGGCCCTGCTGCAGGAGCTCATGCCCATCTATGCCAAGGCCAAGCGTACACGCGCCGACCGTGGCAAGATGCTCGACTATGCCATGCAGGTTCTCGACGACAACCCGATTGACTTGCGGCAGCTTACAAACCGTATCTACGTCTATGAGCAAAACGGCAAGTACGACCTTGCCAAAATCTGGCAGTACAAGCTCAACCACCTGTTGCTCGTAATCGCGGCCTCGGGCACGGGCACCGACCCGGATAATGCCTTCATCGTAGTGTATCCCCAGCACGAATACGACTTCTTGAACCTGTCGAAACTCACAGCCACCAGCCAGCGTTTCGAGCCGCCGTATTATGACTATATCGAGGTCGGCACGGCTGACAAACAAGACCCCAAGGGCTATTATTTCAATATAAGCGAATTATTGCACCAATATTTCGACAAACATCCCGGCGAGATTGCCGAGAGTGCGACAGAATAAGATTTATCAATTAGAATTTCGATAATAACCAATCATAAAGACCGATGAAAAAACTACTGACCTTTGCAGCCGCGACACTTGTCGGCGTACTTGCTGTCAATGCAGTTCCGGCCAAGCGTGTGTACCGTACCTACACACAGCCCGACGGTACCACCGTTACGGCTATGAAAGTGGGTGATGAATTTGGCCACTATTACGTGGCTCAGGACGGCCGTGCCATGCTGCGCGATGCAGCGGGGACACTGCGTGTCGCCGACGATAATGCCATAAAGATGGTAAGGCAGCGTGCCGACAAACGTCGCGAAAACCGCATGTCGATGTCGGCCAAGGCTCAGGATACCGGGTCGAAATATCACGGTATCGGCCATTTCTCGGCACCTTATCCGCGTAGCGGAAAAGTGAAAAGTATCGTATTCCTTGTCGAATACACTGATGTGAAATTTAGGACTCCCGACCCCAACACATATTTTACGCGCCAACTCAACGAACCCGGTTTTAACGAGAATGGTGCAATGGGTTCGGCACGCGACTATTTCCTGGCACAGTCGCATGGATTGTTCGACCCCGACTTCGAGGTCTATGGCCCAATCCAGTTGGCGCATCCGATGTCGTACTACGGTGGCACCGACCCACTCTTGGGTGAGGATGCCCATGCCGGCGAGATGATTATCGAGGCTGCACAGGCTCTTGACGACCAAATCGACTTCTCGAAATACGACCTCGACAACGACGGCAATATCGACAACGTGTTTGCAATCTATGCCGGTTACGGCGAGGCCGACTATGACGACGAAAATACCGTGTGGCCCCATGCCTTCGAACTCTACGAAGAAATTTACGGGCAGACATTTACCTTCGACGGCAAACGCCTCTTCGGCTATGCTTGCGCAAACGAGATTACCCCTCCCAGCCCTGCCAAGCCAGGAGATACACCAAACGGCATAGCCACTTTCTGCCACGAATTTTCGCATGTGCTCGGTCTTCCCGACCTTTACAACACCAATAACGCCTACGACATGTCGACCCCCAATGCCTGGGACCTGATGGATTATGGCTCGTATAACAACGAAGGCCGCACCCCGCCCAACTACTCGGCTGTAGAGCGCAATGCAATGGGCTGGATGTACCCCGAGGAATTTGTCGGCCCCGAGAGCATAAGCCTCGAGTCGCTGAGCAAGAGTAACAAGGCTTATATCATACCTACCAATCTCGACAATGAGTTCTTCGTGGTCGAAAACCGCCAGCAAGATAGCTGGGACACTTATCTGCCCGGCCACGGCATGTTGGTATGGCATATCAGCTTTGACCAGACAATATGGGATAATAACGAGCCGAATGTGCCGCGCCGTGGTTTCAATACCGGCGTAGATATAGTAGAGGCCGGTGGTTTTGCCGATGCCTCGCAGGATAAAAATGGCAATCCGCTCTACCTCGACCAGTATCCCTTTCCCGGCTCTAAGAATAAGACCTCGCTTACTGCCGACACCTATCCGGCACTGCGCACGTGGGCCGGAGTCGACCTCGACTTCCCCATTACCGACATAGAGGAAGCCGACGGCGTGGTTCGCTTCAATGTCTGTGGCGGCCGCATAGATTTCGGCGAAATCGCGGCTCCCGTATTGAAGTCTGCCGACAACGGCACCATTACGGCAAGCTGGGCGGCACATCCACAAGCACTTGACTACCAGCTCACGGTGACATGCGCTGGCGAACCTTTTGGCGATTATACCGATTTTAGCGTAGGCAATGTGACGACGCATGTTATCGACGGTGTTGCCGGCGAACGAGACTATGCCGTCAAGGTGCGTGCCGTCAATGGCCGCCAGTTCTCGGCATACTCGCCCGAGGCTGTTGTCACAACTCCTGCCATAGATTTTATCTACCTGGTGCCCAATGCCGTGAGCGCAGTGCGCAGCGGTGCGAACGCTGTACTGACGTGGGATGCCCTCGCAGGTGCGGCCGCGTATGCCCTTACAGTCGAGACAGAGGCCGATGGCGGCACAAAGACCGATACACACGACTTCGGCAAGAACGACGTGCTCAGCATCCCCCAGGGTTGGAATTGGACAGGTCGCTCAAGCGATATATACAAATCGACAACTACGCCGGTTGCCTTGGTAGAGTCGGGTGCGCCCGTACTCAAAATGGCAAAAGACCAGGTAACTCTTACCTCTGAGATTTATGCCGGCGAGATAACCAAGATATCTTTCTGGCTTGTAGCCAATAGTACGTCGGCCAACATCAAGTCAATCCTCGACGTGCAGGCCCGTAGTGATGCCGATGCCGAGTGGACTACCGTATTGAGCGTCGACAACGTCAATGCCTACGAGGGCAGGGGCGCACAGCTCAGTGCCGATGTGCCCGCCGGTATGCATCAGTTGCGCTTCGTCTATACCAAGCCCCAGGCCGGAGGTAATGTCGGTATCGACAATGTGGCTGTCACCACCACTGCCCGTACCTTTAGCAAACTTATCGACCGCCGCGATATGGGCCAGGCCCTGACATATACTGTCGATATTCCGGCCCAGGCTACTGCTATGCGCTTCTTCGTAGAGGGCGTAGATGCTGCCGGTCGCTACTCGCGTCCGTCGAACACCGTGACCGTCGACCTCTTGTCGGGTATTGACAATATCGCTTCGGCAAACGTGGGTATCCGCGTCGATGGCCGCGACATAGTCTATCGCGGCGCAGCCGGTGGCAGCATGTCTGTCGTCAACCTTGCAGGTATGGTTGTCGCCACTGTAGCGGCTGACGCATCTGGCGAGGCCGTAGCAAGCGTCAATACCCCGGGCGTTTATATCGTCGCTACTCCGGAAGGCTCTGCCAAAGTAACAGTTAAATAGTACTGTCCTCCTTTACAAAAATCGAAGGTTAAGGGTTAAAGGTTTTTCCTTGACCCTTAACCTTTAAACATTAGACTTAAATACTTTTTCCATGAAAAACAAGACTCTTACAGTGCTTGGAGCGCTTGCCATTAGTATCGGTGCGAGTGCCGCCTCTACTGAGATGGATAGTTTCATCGATAGCCTTATGAGCCGTATGACCCTTGATGAGAAACTGGGTCAGCTCAATCTGCCTGCAGCAGGTGATTTCGCTACCGGGGAACCGCTCAATGCACGTATCGGCGACTTGGCGGCAAATGCAAGAATTGGAGGTACTTTCAACATTGCCGGTACGGCTAAAATCAGGTCTTTGCAGCAGATTGCGGTAGAGGAAACACGTCTCGGCATACCCCTGCTTATAGGTCTCGATGTAATTCATGGGTGTAAGACTATATTCCCAATTCCGCTTGCCCTGTCGGCCTCGTGGGATACCGTGGCTGTCGAGCGTATGGCACACGTCTCGGCTGTCGAAGCCTCGGCTCTCGGCATTGGGTGGACTTTCAGTCCCATGGTTGATATCTCGCGTGACCCTCGTTGGGGTCGTGTGGCCGAGGGTGCCGGCGAGGACCCGTACCTCGGGTCGCTGATTGCACGAGCTTACGTGCGCGGATATCAAGGCGATTTGTCGAAGCCCGACAATATCCTTGCCTGCGTAAAGCACTTCGCCCTCTATGGCGCAAGTGAGGCCGGGCGCGACTACAACACTGTCGATATGGGCCGTCAGCGTATGTATAATGAATACCTTGCCCCGTATCAGGCTGCTGTCGATGCCGATGTCGCAACACTTATGACCTCGTTCAACCTCGTCGACGGCATTCCGGCAACGGCTAATAAATGGCTCGTGACCGACCTGTTGCGCAAACAGTGGGGCTACGAAGGCATGGTCGTTACCGACTACGAGTCAATCAAGGAGATGCGCACCCACGGAGTGGGCGACATGCAGGCCAATGCCGTACGTGCCATCAAGGCCGGTACCGACATGGATATGTGTGCCGGTGCGTTTGCCGACCCTCTTTTGAAGGCTTATAAGGAAGGTAAGGTAGGCATAGACGTAATCGACCGGGCTTGTCGCCGTGTGCTTGAGGCAAAATATCGCTCGGGGTTGTTCGAAAATCCGTATAAGTACAACGACCTTTCACGCGAGAAAAAAGATGTCTTGACCCCGGCGCACCGTGCCGCCGCACGCGAGATTGCCACAAAGACATTCGTGCTGCTCCGTAACGAGGGCAAGCTGCTGCCTCTTGCCCCGAAAGGTAAGATTGCCATAATAGGCCCGCTCGGCAATAACCGCGAGAATATGATGGGTACCTGGTCGGCCTACGGCGACGGCAATGACTGTGTATCGGTTTATGAGGGCTTTAAGAACTACGTCGGCAACCGTGCCGAAGTCGTCTATGCCAAAGGCTCGAATATCGATGCCGGCGACCGCATAGAGCAGGGTGCCGAGGGCTATGGCGGCAAGATGCGCGACCCTCGCAGCGAAGCCGAACTGCTGGCCGAGGCCCTCGAGGTGGCGCGTGATGCCGATGTCATTGTTGCAGCAGTGGGCGAGAGCCTGGGTATGAGCGGCGAGGGTTCGTCGAGAGCCGATATTACCCTGCCGCCGACGCAGCGCCGCCTTTTAGAAGCCCTGCTTGCCACCGGCAAGCCCGTTGTGATGCTCAATTTCTCGGGGCGTCCTACCGTGATGGATTGGGAAAGCGAAAACATACCGGCTATTCTCAATGTATGGTTCCCCGGCACCGAGGCCGGCAATGCTATTGCCGACGTGGTCTTTGGCAAGGTGAGCCCGTCGGGGAAACTGATCATGACTATGCCTCGCAGCGTGGGGCAAATCCCGGTGTACTACAACCATCTCAACACCGGCCGTCCCAACGGCTCTGACAAATATCATATCTATCGAAGCTGCTATCTCGACGTGCCCAACAGCCCGCTCTATCCCTTTGGCTACGGCTTGAGCTATACGACGTTCGACTATAGCGATTTCGCCCTCGACAGTGCCACTCTTGAAGCCGATGGCAAAATCACGGCTTCGGTCAAGGTGACCAATACCGGCACTGTGGCTGCCGACGAGATTGTGCAGTTCTATACACGCGATATGGTAGCCGACATCTCGCGTCCCGTAAAGGAGTTAAAGCATTTCGAGCGCATCAGCCTCGCACCTGGTGAAAGCAAGACCGTGAAATTTGAAATCACGCCCGATAAGTTGCGTTATTACAACTCGGAACTCGAATATGTTGCCGAGCCGGGCGAATTCCAAGTCATGGCCGGCCCCGACAGCGAACACCTGTCGACATTGTCATTCACTTTGGAGTAATTGCCGAAGTATATGGTGGAACCGAGACAAGTCTCGGGCACTATAAACAAATTTTTGCCGTTTTTTTCAAAATGTCAATGTACGCTTTGACGACGATTTGGCTTTGGGCGGCGGAGTCGACTACCGCCGGGTACTTCGCTCTGCGAATGGTGGGATAATGAGGATTAGTGGAGAGTCATACGTTGCCCCAGGTGGCGGGGAGGAGCAGAGGGTCAGGAAGTAGACTTTCGGACCGGGGATTTTTTGTGGGAGCCGAGCCTTTGGAACTGACGGGTCGCGGATATAGATTGGCGGTATGTCTGGGTCGGGACAGTCGGAGCGGATATGGATGATAATAAAATTACGGGTGCCTCGGTTCAGGATGATTGGGGCGACCGAGGACAGGGTTTGGGCCAATTTTGAACGGCCCTTGGCCCGGTAGGCCTGGGTGTCGAGGAGAAGTGCGTAGTTGAAGGTGAGTCCCCGGATGTTGTCGGGTTTTCTGCCGGAGGCCGGGGTAAGCCAAGGCGATTTGCTGCGCGAGAGGTAGCCTGACAGGGTTGCGGCATCTCTCTTGGTCTTTGCCATGACGAGGAAGTCGCCGTAAGGGTCGATTTTGTGGTGTAGATAAGAGAAATATGCGCAGAGGATTGTCCGCGAGTCATAGCCTGGCGGGTCGACAACGACGACGCGGTGGTTAGAGCAGTGCTGCCTGGTGTACTCGAGGGGCGCGATGATGTCGCGCTCCCAAGTGGTGAGAGTGCGGCCAATGAAACGCTCGAAAGAGATTGTGTATTTTGACATGGATTGCTGAGATTAAGAAACAAAAAGGCAAAATAGACAAAAATTATAACTGACTCCGAGGCAAGCCTCGGACACTGTGAACAAATCCTCGCTGAAGCTCGGGGCGAGTACAAATTTTAATTTGCAAAAATATAGTTTGTAGAGACGGGTTATAGTGTGATTTGCAAGAGTGCTGAAATTTCCCTCGAGCATGAGGGAACACAATAATGGCAATGGATGCGGAACTGCGCTAAAGCGCGGGGCTGTGACAAAAGTACCTCAATGATTCTTTTGAGACTATTTTTGTTTTTTTTCTACCACTGGCCTGGATTTTATGCCTGATTGAATGGATTTTATAGATTATCTGCTTTCCTATAAATTGTCGATAAAATTTTTCTCACTTTTTGCGACGGTTTTAGAATTATTTAGTAACTTTGCCAATGCATGTCGCCAGCCGAAGTCCGATATGGGTTCGTGGGCGGGATGCAGACATAGTTAAAGCGTTTACTTAGCGCAGTTCTTGATTCATAGGAATCTCGCAAATTCATTATTGGAGTCGAGAATGTAGCAACGGTAGATGTCTTCGGGTATGATAGTTTTAAGAGATTGCGTGTAGCTATCTCTTAATATTCATATCATACGGCGTGAGGCTTCGGCGTTGCTCTTTCTACTCCAATGGGCAATGCGAGAGCCTCTATGAATGGAATGAGCAACGAGTATAGGCTTTCACGCTTTTTATTATTGAAAGTAACATAAAATATTAATGAATAAGACATCTTTTACAACGATTTTACAGTCAATGGTCATTTCTATCTTTATGACTATCACACTGAATGGTTATGCACAATCAGACCCCGTCATTGCGTATATGGTTTATCTGCAAGAATGCGGCGAATTTTTCGATGGCGTGGCAACTGTTGGCGGTTCATGTGACCCATATATATTCATTAATCGTAAAGGAGAAAAGGTTGGGGATGCTCCTGGCATGATGATTCATTCAGATTCTAAATGCAGAATATTTACCAATGGCAACACCTATATACTTACTGATAAAAACAATAAGCGAATCCTCAAAGAGGAAAAGAAAATAAAATACATATCTGATGGTATATATTATATATCCGGAGGAACTTTTAAAGGCGGTGTTTTAATTGATCATAAAGGTAAAGTTATAAAAAAATACGACAAAGAACCTACCTTCTATTCTTATAAGGGCACCCCGGAAGTGATTGTTCGGTACGACACTGAAGTAAAAGAAAATGGCAAAAAAGTCAAAGGGTCTCTTGATGATGTATTTAGCAATGGCGAATATCTTTTCACCGGGAACTACATTAGTAGAGATAATTTATCGCCAAATTATCCTTTCATTTTTTACACAACTTATGAT
>VSPF01000012.1 GCA_009775195.1 Muribaculaceae bacterium | reverse complement strand
TCCGTGGGCAGTACGACGGCCCGGCGGCAGTGAGCCGCCCGGCCGCGTCGAGCCTCGAGAGCAAGGAACGACAGTCAATCGAGACCGCCCTCGCCCAGACCGGGGGCAACCTTACCCGTGCCGCCGGGCTGCTGGGCATAAGCCGCCAGGCACTCTACAGGCGCATGGAGAAATACGAGATTACCCCATGAGGATAAAGTGGATTTTCTATATTATCCTCATGCTGCTTGCGGCCTCGGTTGTGACCATCTTGCAACTGCCGCCCGAGAGCGACCCCGAGCTGTTCTATATCGGCCTGGGCACCACGGTGTTGGCAATAATACTGTTGGTGGTCTTCTATGCCTCGGTAATGAAGCCTATTCGCAGCATCACGAATGGTTCTGACCTGCTGCGCGCGCAGGACTTCAGCAGCCGCCTGGCGCACGTAAACCAGCACGAGGCCGACAAGATTGTAGACATGTTCAACGCCATGATGACGGCCCTCAAAGAAGAACGTGTCGCCCTGCAGGAGCAAAACCACTTCCTCGACCTGCTCATCGCCGTGTCGCCCATGGGCATAATGATACTCGACGACCGCGACAAAATCGTGACAGCCAACAATACGGCAGCTTCGTTCCTCGGTTTTAGAGATGCGGGCGACGTGTGCGGCAAGCCGCTCGGCTCTATCGACTCGCAGCTCGGCCATGCCCTGGCCGCCATAGCCCAAGGCGAGAACATCACCATACGGCTCAACGACTCGATGATTTACCGCTGTTCGCGCCTACAGTTTATGGACAAGGGCTTTGCCCACCCCTTCATACTAATCGAGAAGCTCACCGACGATATCATGCTGGCCGAGAAGAAGAGCTACGAAAAGGTAATCCGGGTCATATCGCACGAGGTCAACAACTCGATGGCCGGCGTGAAGTCGCTGCTTTCTGTCGCCGCCCAGATTGTGCGTGACAATGCCGGTGCCGATGCCGACGTGGCCGGCATAATGAATATATGCGAGGAGCGGTGCACCGCGCTCAGCCGTTTTATCACATCGTATGCCGACGTGGTCAAAATCCCCGACGTAAATATCAGCGAGGCCGACCTCAACGAACTGGTGACGAAGTGGCGCGTGATGCTCGAGAGCCTTTGTGCAGGGCGAAATATTCGTTTCGAACTCGATTTGTGCCCCGGCAGCCTGCCGGTGATGATTGACCCCGTGCTCTTCGAGCAGGTGCTGATAAATATAGTCAAAAACTCGGCCGAAAGCATAGCCGACAACGATGGCCGGATAAAGATTGAGACCTCGCGCCGCCCGACGACCATAACCATTGTCGACAACGGCGCCGGGATTAGCAACGAGGCCGCCGACAAGCTCTTCAGCCCCTTCTTTTCGACCAAGCCCAACGGCCACGGCATCGGCCTGCTCTTTATCAGCGAGGTGCTCCACAAGCACAAATGCCGCTTCGCCCTCTCCACCGACCCCGACTCCCTCACCCGGTTCAGAATTAGCTTCTGACATAGTCCCCCGGTGCTGAAAAGAAGCACAAAAGGACAAAAAAACAAAAAAGCGCATGTAAAAACTTTATTAACACTAATATTGTTTTAATAAAAATTTTTAGTCTTATGCAAGCACGAGGTCTGACAATTATATTACTGATTTTTTTGGCATGACTCTAAATGCCCGTGCCAGTGGCGTGGCAGACTCCGATACGCTTGCAAGCGACACGGCGCAGGTCAGACTTAAAGAAGTCCTCGTCACAGGGAGCACCGTGCGACATCACGGGCAGCAGGATACATACCAGGTCACCAAAGCCATGCGCGAAGGTGTCTCAGATGCCGGCGAACTGTTGGGCAAACTGAACGGCGTAACATTCAACCCCCTCAGCGGCGAACTGAAATATCTGTCGTCCAAGAATATTATTATATTGGTCGACAGCGTGCCCAAGGATGAAGAGTATATCAAGCGCCTGCGCCCATACCGCTTCGACCACATCACCATAGTGAACAACCCCTCGGGGGAGTATGCCGCGTACGACGCCCTAATCAACCTGCACACCAGGCCGGAATACGAGGGCTACGAGGGCAACGTGTGGTCGACAATCGGCGTCAAACCGGGCGGTCGCAACGGCAAGGGGAAGGACATATCGAAGTCAATCAGCGAGGCCGATTTTACATACACGCACAACAAACTCACATTAGCGGCAATCGCCAACTATCAGTGGACGCACGACGGCTTTTCCAATTATTACACTAAGGACTACAAGCTCAACGGCGTGACCGAAACCACGCTCGAACGGCCCCAGCGCTCGCCTGCGAACCAAAATAGTACCAATTTTGGCACCGTTGACCTGTCGGGCGATTACGACATCGACGAGCACAACTCGGTTTCACTACTTTGGAGAATAAGCCCCCGGGCGAGCAACGGCTCAGAGGACCAGACCCTGCTCCGCTCGGTAAACGGCCAGCGGCCCGACACGGTAAGATATTCGAGCGACACCCGGTACAAGAACTTCCTCACCAATAACATAGGCATCTATTATCGAGGGTCGTTCGGCCTGTGGAAAATTAATGCCACCGCGACATACAACATCACCACCAGCGACATGTTTTCGAGCCTTTCACGCTCGTCGGGTTACTCGATGACAGACAACCGCCACAACAAATCAGAATATTTCTGGGGCGGGGCAAACATATCGAGGTCGACAAGCAATCAGAAATGGCACTTCGGACTGTCGGGCTACACCTCTGCCATCAATATCTCCATGCACCGCATGGGCTCGGGCGAGCTACTTAGCAGCAACAAGGTGTTGAACGCCATTGTTATAAGCTCAGCCCAGTACTACGCATCACCCAAGCTTGCAATGGGAGTAAACGTCGGTTTCAGCATCGACAAGAACTCTACGATGGGGAAGTCTGATACCCACGTGTCGCCACGCATCGCGGCGTGGGCTGCATACTATCCGTCTGACAAGATTGTGGCCAGGCTAAACTACATCACATGGTCTGTATCGCCGCTGCTCGGCCAGTTGCAATCGTACGGCCAGTTTCAGGACTCGCTCGTCTACCGTGGCGGCAACCCCTGGCTCAAGCCGTCGGTAAACCATAACGTATCTCTGACCCTGTCGCTGTTCAAATGCCTCACCCTCAAAGGCGAATACACGACCCAGCACAACTACATCTTCGAGCTCGCCGACGCGGCATACGGCCCACGCCCCGACAATGTCACAGGCCCGTATGTCACCTACAGCTACGCGAACGGCAAGAGGGACATGTGGTCGGCAAACATCAATTTCGAAAAAGAATTTGGCAAGCACTGGGCGGTTTCGGCCGAGGCTTCGCTCAGGCACCTCAGGGCGTCCTACGGTTCACAAAGTGTCCGCCACACCTATCCTGAATACAGTTGCTTCGTCCAATACAAGAACCCACGTCATGATTTCATAATACAGCTCACGTCGGCTTTGAGCGGCAATGTGTTGCTAAACCCCCAGGAATATGGCTGGGGGTATGAAGACGAACTCAATATTGGCTTTTTGAAAAACTTCTTTTCGAAGCGTTTGCAGATTTCGGGGTATTACGTAATACCCGTGCATATAACCAAGGGCGTGAAATGGTCAAAATTAGAGTCGCAGGCTCTGGACATCACCAGGTGGACGGACTATAACAAGAGGGCCAACAACTACTTTCACATAAATATAACGTATCGCTTCCAGGGTGGTAAGAGCGTGAAAAAATATGACCACCAAATCAACGATATCAGATAAACGATTGAAACAACATACATATACATAGGGTTCGTTGCCGAAAGGAAACACCTATTATTATTTTGTCCCTTCTGACTTTTTGTCCTTGTTTCTCCTTTTACCCCCGGAGTGCCAAGTTGCCAAAATGTGTAAATTCTCACATTTTTACATGTTAATTTGTGATTGTTCCCACATTTTATTAACTTCGCGAAAAAGTTGTAAAAGTATGGACTTAGACCGCGACATAATATCCAAGCTCCTGTTGTGGAAGGACTCGAAAGCCCGGAAACCATTGATTATACAAGGAGCCAGACAGATAGGCAAAACATGGGTGATGAAAGAATTTGGCCATAAGCATTACCGCCACACTGCCTATTTTAATTTCGACGCATCTAATGAGCTGATTGCCGAGTTTGAAAAGACCAAAGAACCCTCGCGACTCATAAAGATACTACAGGCATACACACCCGAACCCATAGTGCCTGACGAAACGCTTATCATATTTGACGAGATACAGCAGTGCAACCGGGCACTCAACAGCCTCAAATATTTCTGCGAGGACGCACCCCAATACCATGTGATGGCGGCCGGGTCGCTGTTGGGAGTATCGCTCAACCACGGCGACTCTTTCCCGGTGGGCAAGGTAGACTTTGTCAAGATGTACCCATTGAGTTTCCGCGAGTTCCTACAGGCTGATAACCCCATGATATGCCGCGCACTCGACGAATGTGACGATTTTACCCAGCTCCCCGCTACAATCATCAACCAGTGCCGCGAATCATACATACGCTACAGCATATGCGGCGGACTGCCTCGCCCGGCAGTGGATATGCTCGAACAGGCAGGCTTGGAGACCGTAGAAAAAGACCAGCGCGACATTCTCACGGCCTATGCCCTCGACTTCGCCAAACACGCACCCGGTGTTGAAATACCGCGTATCACCAACGTCTGGAACTCTATTCCCTCACAACTCGCCCGCGAAAATCGAAAGTTTGTCTACAAACTCGTCAAGCCCGGAGCAAGGGCACGAGAATACGAAGACGCCCTGCTGTGGCTCCAACAAGCCGGATTGATATACAAGGTATTGTGTTGTTCGAAACCAGGTATACCACTCAGTGCCTACGACGACCTGTCGGCATTCAAAATCTACCTCTTCGACACAGCCTTGCTCCGAGTTTTAGCGCAGATACCTGCCGAAATATTTACCAATCCCAACCCTATGTTTGCCGAGTTCAAGGGTGCCATGGCCGAGAATGCGGTGCTACAGTCATTAATCATGCAGTTCGACGTAATGCCGCGCTACTGGGTATCGTCGGGCACTGCCGAAGTAGACTTCTTGGTACAATCGTCACTTGATATCGTGCCGGTCGAAGTAAAGAGCGGCACAAACACCTCGGGCCGTAGCCTATCAGTTTACATTGGCAAATATGAACCAAGCAGGGCCATTGTATATTCCGACACCCCTACCGTACGTATCGACAAAATAATACACATACCCATATTCCTGGCAGACTGGACCAAAAGAATTTATTACTGACATGTCGCGCTTCGCCAGATGCCAAGTTGCCAAAATGTGTAAATTCTCACATTTTTGCATGTTAATATGTAATTATCTCCACATTTCGGCAGCTTAGACATATATCAAATGCGCCCGGGCGGTTGGTTGCCCGGGCGCATTGTTGTGTCAGTTATGTAATTGTTATTTCGTCTCGAGGGTGCAGATGCTGACGCGGTTCCAGCTCTCTTCTTCGAACATGTGTCCGATACCCTGACCTTCGGCCTCTATACGGTCAGCCGAAATCTTGTAGCGTTTAACGAGGGCGTCTTTCACAGCCTCGGCGCGGTTCTTAGCCAGTTTGATGTTGAAGTCGAGGTTACCGTCCTGAGAAGCATAGCCCTTGATGATGACTTTCGAATTGGGGTGATTTTTCATATAGTCGGCAATCATGGTCACGTTGGGCATCTGGTCGGCAGTGATAGCCGAAGAACCGATACGGAAGAAGACGAAGCGCACAGAGTTGTACTCGTTGTTGACTTCCTTAACAACCTTCGGAGCCTGGTTGCGGCATGAGTCGAGCTGCTCGGCGAGGGCGTCGGCCTTGGCCTGCCAACGGTCGGCGTTAGCAACGCTGGCATCGAGCGAACCACGGAGTTCGTTGATTTGTGCATTGAGGGCATCGACCTGTGATGCGTCGTAGGGGCGCACGCAGGGGAAACCGTCGCCAAAGCGGTAGCTTACGCTGGCAAGGAGGTTAAAGGAGGCCTTGTTGACATCGTAGCCGGTGACACTCTGCTCGAAGTCGCCGTTCATGTTCCATACAATCGACGGCTTGACAGCAACTGTAAGGTGCTCGGTGACGTTGAAGTTGAAATTGAGGCCGACCTTGGTTGCGAAGTAGTTCCAGTCGCTGAGACCGTCGGATTTGGCATAATAGTCATGACCCCAGCCGGCACCGACGAGGGCCTCGATAGTAAAGGGTCGCACGCCGCAAGGATAACCGCCGAAGAGGTTGAAGAGGTCGGCAGTGCCGTAGAGGCCGACGTATGACTGGTCAAACGCTGTGCTCGAATGGGCATAGCCCTTCCACGACGAGGTGTTTACTGCAAACAAACCCTCGACACCGGCACCGAAGACGGGTGTAATCTGTTTGCCGATGTGCAGGCCGGCGGCGCCGCGCATCGAGCCGAAAAATGCGTTGTGGGTCATGGGGGTGGTGACACCGCCGTCGAGACCGATGCTGATGTTATCAAAGAATGAGGGTGACTCTACCACCTGGGCGGTGGCGGCTGTTGTCAGCGACGCAAGGGCCACTGCAGCGAGTAATGTCTTCTTCATAATATGAAATTTTTTGAGTTTCTATTTTTGTCGAAACGTGTATTTCTCTCGTGCCGTCATTTGTGGCACTTCACCTATCACAACAATGCGCAGCACACGAAAGTTCAATTTTAAAATGTATTTTGACACTTCTCCTATATTATTTTGCTTCTTTCGACGTTATAGATTATAAGCTGAGATAAATCGTCGGAGACGATGCTTTTGTGGTTAACCCCACGATTATTCGTGGGGTTAGATAAAAAAGCATAGAGAAGTCCTCGGAGAGGACGCCTTGTCTTTAGCGTCCTCTCCGAGGATTTACTAACAAATTGATTTCCAGAATATAGCTTGTAACACAACAAGATTTCAAACCTCAAATAATGACAGACAACAACTCTCCTTCGCGGCCACGGTTCGCCACTCGCTTCGGCGTCATAGCCACCACTGTGGGCTCGGCAGTCGGCCTGGGCAACATCTGGCGCTTCCCCTACGAGGCCGGCGAGAACGGCGGCGGGGCCTTCCTGATGCTCTATATATTTTTCGTGGCAGTCATAGGCGTACCGGTGGTATGCGCCGAGTTCATGATGGGGCGTTCGTCGAGGCTCAACATATTCGGCGCCTTCCGTACGCTGGCACCGCGCAGCGGCAAGGCATGGCTCGCCGTGGGAGGCATGGGCATAGTGGCCTCGGTACTAATCCTGTCGTTCTACTCGGTCGTCGCCGGGTGGACGCTCGAATACCTCTACGAATCGGTAGCCGGGAACATCGACGACATGGGCGGCATGTCGCGCCACACGGCCTTCGACAGCTTCACCGCCGGGTGGGGGTGCGTAGCATGGACCATCGTCGTACTCGCCATCAACGCCGTGGTGCTACTCGGCGGCGTGCGCAAGGGCATAGAGCGCGTGAGCAACATCCTCATGCCCGTACTCTTTGCCATACTCATAGTGCTGTGCGTCAACTCCCTGCTGCTCCCAGGTGCGGGCGATGGTCTGCGCTTCCTCTTCGCCCCCGACTTCGGCGCCATCGACAGCGGCGTGGTTATCAACGCCCTCGGTCAGGCATTTTTCTCGCTGTCGCTCGGCGTGGGCACGATGATGATTTACGGCAGCTACTTCGACGAGCGCACCCCCATAGTGCGCAGTGCCGTCACCACGGCGTCGCTCGACACCCTGGTTGCAATCCTGGCCGGCATACTCATCTTCCCGGCGGTATTCTCGTTTGGCGGCTCACCGGCGGGTGGGCCCAGGCTCGTCTTCGAGGTCTTGCCCGATATTTTCGCCCAGATGCCGGGGGGCAGCCTGTGGGCCTCGGCCTTCTTCCTCTTACTGGCATTGGCCTCCATCACTTCGACAATATCGATGAGCGAAATATGCGTGGCCTTCCTATGCGAACAGTGGGGTATGCGCCGACCCGTGGCCGTCGCCGTCAACGCCATTGTGGCAATCGGCCTCGGCACGCTGTGCGCCATGTCGTTCGGACCGCTGTCACATGTCAAGATTTTCGACATGACGGTCTTCGACCTCTTCGACTATGTGACCAGCAACATCCTCATGCCCCTGGGCGGCATGCTCATATCAATCTTCGCCGGGTGGGTACTGCGGCGCAGCCTCGTCGACCGCGAACTGTCGCCCGCCCCGAGCGCCGTGGTAAGTGCCATAGTCTTCTGTCTACGCTACCTCGCCCCCGCCGCCATCGCCCTAATCTTTATCAACGGGCTGCTCTAATTCCGCCCCCCGCCACTATATTGCTCATAAATATTTAATACATAAGGACATAAAAATAAAAGGACATAAAGTAAAATTATGTCCTTTTTATATTCTTATGATTTTTTATGGGCAATTTTTTGAGGGTGGCGGCGTTATTTGATTATGAACCGATTATTATTGTTCTCCATCATAATACTTACTGCGGCTGTGGGCTTTGCCAAGGGGCCTGTGAAGATTTCAGGACTCGTTACCGACCAGGAAAACGAGCCCCTCGAATTTGTCACCGTCAAGGTACAGGGCAAGACCCTGGGCACCACCACGGGCCTCGATGGCCGCTATACCCTCACCTGCCCCGAGACCGATACTTTGAGGCTGGTATTTTCGTGCATCGGCTACGAGGAGTCGCGCCGACGCCTCATCTACCCCGAAGGCGACGTGACTGTCAACGTGAAGATGTCGCCGGCAACATACGCCCTCGGCGGCATCGAAGTCACTGACTATCAGAAGCAGACCTCGGGTATGCAGAAAATCGACCGCAGCGACTACAAACTCGCCCCGGATGTCTCGGGCGGCAGCGTCGAGTCGTTGCTCACGACCATGGCCGGCGTCAACAGCAACAACGAGATGTCGAGCCAGTATAGCGTGCGCGGCGGCACATACGACGAAAACAGCGTGTATATCAACGGCATAGAGGTCTACCGACCGCAGTTAGTGACGTCGGGCCAGCAGGAGGGCCTGTCGATTGTCAACCCTGACATGGTGGGGGCTATCGGTTTCTCGACCGGCGGCTTCTCGGCCCAGTATGGCGACAGGATGAGCTCGGTGCTCGACATCACCTACCGCGAACCCGAGGCCTTCGAAGGCTCGGTATCGGCCTCACTGATGGGAGCATCGGTAGCTGTAGGGTCGAGTTCGAAGCGTTTCAGCCAGCTCCACGGCGTGCGATACAAACAAAATAGTTCGCTGCTGTCGTCGCTCGACGAAAAAGGCGAATACGACCCTCGCTTCTTCGACTACCAGACGAGTATGACCTATAGCTTCTCGCCCAAATGGAAGGCATCTTTCTTGGGCAACATCGCCATCAACAACTACAAATTCATACCCCACAACCGCACCACCAAGTTTGGCACGTCGACCGACGCCAAAGAGTTTACGGTCTACTTCGACGGCCAGGAAAAAGATAGATTCGAGACCTATTTCGGAGCCCTGTCGCTCGACTTCAAGCCCAACAAGGCCAACACGTTCACCCTGCAGGCCTCGGGCTATCTGACCAACGAGCTTGTGTCGTATGACATCTCGGGCGAGTACTGGCTCGACCAGGCCGGCACCGGGTCGGCCGGCGGCGACAACATCGGTGGCGAGCTGGGCGTGGGCCGCTATCACGAACACGCACGCAACCGCTTCAAGGCCAGCGTAGTGTCCCTCGGACTACGAGGAAATACCGGCATACGGCGCCACAACCTGTCGTATGGCATGACCTTCAAACATGAGACAATCTACGACCGCCAGCGCGAGTGGGAGCTGCGCGACTCGGCCGGCTACTCGCTGCCTTTCGACCCCGACGCACTCAAGGTGGTATATAACCTGTCGTCGCGCCACGACCTGAGCAGCAACCGCGTAGAGTTCTACGCCATGGACACCTACCGCCTCGAGACCTCGGCAGGCTATCTCAACCTCAACGGTGGCGTGCGCCTGTCGTACTGGGACTATAACAAGGAATTCCTCGTCAGCCCCAGGGTAAGCGTCGGCTTCGTGCCCGACCGCAACCCGCGCCTGTCGCTGCGTTTCTCGACCGGACTCTACTATCAAGCCCCGTTCTACAAGGAATTTCGCGAACAAATTACCGATGCCGACGGCAATATCACCGTCAACCTCAACCCCGACATCAAGAGCCAGCGGTCGTACCAGTTCATCGCCGGTGCCGACTATACCTTCCGTGCCTTCGGGCGGCCATTCAAACTCTCGGGCGAGGCTTACTACAAACTGCTTGGCAACCTCGTGCCCTACGAAATCGACAACCTCAAGATTGTCTACGCCGGCCGCAACCTCACCAAGGGCTTTACCACCGGCATCGACCTGAAACTCTTCGGTCAGTTCGTGCCCGGTACCGACTCGTGGGTCAGCTTCTCGCTTATGAAGACCCAAGAAGACCTCAACGGCGTGAAGGTGCCCCGGCCTACCGACCAGCGATATTCGTTCGCGCTCTTCTTCACTGACTACTTCCCCAAGTTCCCCAAGTTGAAGTTCAACCTTCGCGGCATCTTCTCGGACGGCCTGCCCATGACTGCGCCACGCGGCAGCCGCGACAAGGGCTACTTCCGCGCCCCGGCCTACAAGCGCGTCGATATCGGCCTGGCCTATGCGTTGCTGTCGCCGCTTGCCGACGGTCAGAAGCGCGAGGGCTTCTGGGGCAACTTCAAAAATATATGGCTCGGCGTCGATGTCTTCAACCTGCTCGATATCAGCAATGTCAACAGCTACTATTGGGTTACCGACGTCAACCGTCTGCAATATGCCGTGCCCAATTACCTGACGCGGCGCCAGTTCAACGTGCGACTTTCGGTGGAGTTCTGATGTCGCTGCGGCAGTCGTTTATGCATATTTTAGGTCTTGCGGCCGACCTTGTGGGCGTGCGCAGCTGTGCCGTGTGCGGCGACGAACTGCTGCCCGGCGAACGCGGCCTGTGCCTACGCTGCCTGACCACCATGCCTCGCACCGACGCCAACATGGCCTCGGTGCGCTTTGCCGACGTGCTCTCGAACGCCGTGGCTCCGCAGGGCCTCACCGAGGCTTGGTTCGACTATGACCCGGCATCTATGTGGGCCAAAATGATATGGGAGGCGAAATACCACGACACGCCACGGCTGGCGCGCGAATTGGGATATCTATTCGGCACTGAGCTACGGCGGCGCCATGGCGAGGTGCCTGCCGACGTGCTGTTGCCCGTGCCCATGCACTGGCGCAAGCGCATGAAGCGCGGCTACAACCAGAGTGTAGAAATCGCCCGCGGATTGAGCCAGGCAACCGGCATCGCCATTGGCGACAACCTGAGGGCACGCTCGGCCCACAAGTCGCAGACACACAAGGGCGACACTGCCAGGCGCGAAAACGTAAGAGGCATCATCGCCGTCGACCATCCGGCCGAGCTCGACGGGCTGCGCGTTGTCATCGTCGACGACATCATAACCACCGGTGCCACTATATCGGAGTGCGCCGCCGAGCTGTCGCTGAGCGGAGCCCGGCCGGCATCGATAGGATTTATAACCCTCGGCGCGACAGTAAAGAAAAGTTAGCCCCAGACCCCGGCAAATGCGCCGGCTGGGCATCAGGATTAAACCATAACCCTTGGAAATGTGTTATCTTATCACCGAACACAACCAAGGAAAGTTATGAAAGATTACACGACCCTGATTAATTCCGCACCCCTGGTAATGGTGGAATTTTATGCCACCTGGTGCCCCCACTGCCAGCGCATGATGCCGGTAATCGCCCAGATACGCGAACTCGTCGGCGACAATGCCCAGATATACCAACTCGACATTGACCGCAACCAAGAGACCGCCAGCGAGCTCGGAGTAGAGGCCACACCGACATTTATAATATATCGCGCCGGAGAACCTGTATGGCGCTATGCCGGCGAAATCGACGGCAATGTGCTACTCCAGAAACTCGAAGGTTTTATGAATTGAATCGGCATACCCCAAAATTCAACATTCAAAAATTCAAAATTATAAAAGGTCCCCCCTTGCAGGGCGGCGGCGCACAATAAACATCGCACCAGTTAATCTATCTACCTGATTTACATCATTATTCAAAAAAAAGAACATCATCCCACCGTGCGCACCGCCCTGCAAGCGAGGGATTTTAAGGCTTAAGGTAATATGACGATACTCAGCGACTTGCTTACAGCCCTGGGCGTGCCACACACCACGTGGTATGCCGACCAGCGTTTCAATTCAATGACGTTCAAGTCGCTCTTCGGCTTGAGCAAGGTGCTTGGCGACTATGGTGTCGACAGCGAGGCGTACCTCCTGACCGACAAGGGAGGTGACTTAGCACGGTTGACACCACCTTTCCTTGCCCACACGCCCGACGGCTTTGTAATCGTCCGCGACATCGAGGGCGACAAGGTATCGCTCAATGCCTTCGACGGCCCCTTGACGGTCGATAAAGACGCCTTCATAAAGAAATGGGACGGCAATGTATTGCTCGTCTTTCCCCACCCCGACGCGGCCGAGCCCGACTATGTCAAGAACCGCTTTATCGAAATTGCCAACGCCTCTAAGCGCGTAGTGCTCGTCGCCGTCCTGCTCTTCCTCTTTGCCTACGGCTTTATCACCGCCGGGCTGTGGCGGCATATATCTACAATCCTCCTCACCCTCATAACCCTCGCCGGGCTATATGTCACCTACGAATTGCTGCTCAAGTCGTACCACATAAAATCGAAGCGCGGCGACTCAATCTGCGGCATCATCGACCGCAACGGCTGCCACACCGTTCTCGACACCTCTGCGGCAAAATTCTTCGGCCTCTTCGGCTGGAGCGAGGTGGGCTTCGCATATTTCAGCGTCACACTCGCCACCCTGCTCATATTTCCGCAACACATAGGCGCACTGGCACTTATCAATGCGTGCTGCTGCCCGTTCTCGTTTTGGAGCGTGTGGTATCAGAAATACCGTGCCAAGGCGTGGTGCACTCTGTGCCTCATCACCCAGGGCTGCCTGTGGCTGTCGCTTGGCTGCTATGCCTTCGGCGGCTGGTTTGCCACCGCGTGGCCGTTGAGCTGGCCCACCTTCGCAATAGCCGCATGTTATGTGGCCGCACTCCTATTGTTGAACGCCCTCAGCCCTTATTTCAATCAAGATGAAGAAAGTTAGACAAATACCCCGGCCCACACTTACCGATGCCAAGCGCCTCAGCCCCATGGAGATGAACAACCTCCACTTCCACCTCAACGACTCGCACAGCGAGATACCCAAGAAAGGGTGAAGCTTGAGATTATTCGGTCGCAGACAAATCTAAATCGTCAATTAATGAAAGTAAATTAAAGTACATAGCAAATGTAGGATTGTCGTCGATAAATTCTCGTGCCCTAAAGTCGGGATGCGCGTTCTCCCAATTCTCATATCCCTTGCGCTCCTTCTCTCCGAGAAACCTAAACCCGTTTTTCATGTAGAAGCCAACAGCAGTTGCATAGGCATCAACGGTAATAAAACAGCAGCCCGTCTTGTTTTCGGTAATCATCCAATATTTGATAAAGTCAAGTGTACGTGACCCCCAGTGACTATCTGTATGCCGATATGCCCTATTCACTCCAAAACGGCCAATCTTGACAGCAGGATAATCGGAACGGTGCTTTGGCCGTCCAAATTTATCTTTAATCTTCTTGAAAAAACTTTTAGAGAACAAAGTCTCTCCGCTTTTCTTTTGTTCTATCTCTGCAATTTTATCATTCGACAAAGTAAAAAATAAGACAGTCCTACCCTCCGACTCAAGATAATATGTTACCGATAATAATTATTGCATATCCAATTTGGCCGAAGTTAGAAAATAATCGGTCAAATCAGCGTTTCCGCAATCGAATGGAAGAAGAGTGGATTGAGGGGAGAGACGTTTAAATGGTATATTTTCCGACAAAGTGCTCATTTGGGCAGTGAAGCTATCATATACTTCAATCGCTCCACACTCTCGGCAATACGCTCCCTCTCCCTTCTACGCTCATCAGATGCAGGGAGTTGTGAAATCTCTTGGCGGAAAACTATAGCATCCCGACCGCTGAGAATAGGTGTATTTCGTATTGGTTTTGCCATTGTACTGCAAAGTTATGAATAATATTGGGTTTTTACAACTTTAACGCTATAAATCAACATAATGTTTCATCTTATAATTAACCCAAGCTAACTGAGTAAACCAATATAGAAAAACAAATGCAACCACCCGTCTCGGGCAATTGCATCCTAACCTATGATTCACTTATAAATTTGGGTTGTTTTGCTATTGCTGTTGAATTATCGATAAAGTGTACACAAAAAAACTAATCTTTCTCCTGTTTGCTGCGCAAAGATAAGTCGAATTTCGTTCATCTCCAACATTTTCTAATTAGTTTTTAGAAAATTTAACTAATTATTAACACAATAATTTTAAGTTTTTTGAAATCGGGGGCTAAATGTAAAAACTCGCCTACGCTGTAGCGGCCTTTGCCGTACGCTCCTGCACGAAAGAGACAAAGGTATCGAATATATCGGCCAGGGCGATGGTGGCATTGCGCAACTGGGCGTCGAGCATCTCGGCACCACGGGCCGTAGTGCTTGTGCGGCCCAACAGGGCATCGCCGACGCCGGCAATATCGTCGAAGAGCTTCATCTGCAACTGCAAGAACTGGTAAGCCCCCGACGCGCCGGGGTTTGTCATGACCTGCTGCGGCAGGTGCTCGCCCCGCCCGGTAATCGGGATTACGCCGTCGGCCTGCGCCCACCGCTCCGTCACCTGGTCCCAGCTCATACTCTCTACCATCTGGTCGGCAGGGAAAAGCAATACACCCTTGGCCGATGTGGCCATGATTTTATCAATCAGTACTATCAGCCTGTTGACAGCTCTCTGCTGGTCAATGACATCTTCGACAAACGAGTGCACCTCGCCATCGGTCAGCGGATAGAATTTGACAGCATAGGGGTGCTGGCGGTGCTTGTAAGGCGACTCATATTCGGCAAGCAGGGTTCCGTCGGGAGCCATCCACCGGCAGTGCCAGCCCAAGTCGAGGGCGAGCCTGTCGGGCGCGGCATCATCGGTGCCTTCGCGGCTGTCGAAAGTCCAGATTTCGACGACGCGGCACAAGCCAGGCTCGGCCGGGCAGAAGAAATCGGCATCTCCGCCGGGTTGGCCCACGGCCTCGGCGGCAAACGAACCTCCGCCGTCAATGGCTGCGAAGAGTTTTCGGAGCTGCTCCGCGCGCTTGCGCGACTTGCCGGCAAAGCGGATTACGGCCTCGGGAAAGGTGAAATCGTGCAGTTGCCCGACAAGGTTGATATCCCAGCCCCTGGGGTCTTTGAAGCGGTTGACGAAGAAGCGGCGCATATCCACATTGTCGACCCACACGCCTTCGGAGCCGAAACGCTCCTCGCGAGTCACGCGCTGCACCGCCGTGCCCGATATAAGGAACTCTTCGAGCAGCCGGCTGTCGAGCTCGGCGAGTTTGTTGCGGCTTGCGAGGGGGCCCTTATACAAGCCGTCGTCTGCGGCACGTGTGCGGTAACGGCCGACTATGGTCTTGACAAGCTGACGGATAAGGTTGTTTATCATGGGCCGTTTGCCGCTATCGACCAACATGTCGCCCTCGGTAACGATGTGGCCGTGACGGTCGCGCACGAGGTCGGACCACTGGTCGCCGTAGGTATAGCGCTTATACCTCTTGCGGCGTTCGCGCAGGTCAGCCGCCGCACTCCAGGCTCGGTAGGCCTGTCTCAATATTTCTTTCTCCATCCTTAAGAGTTTAAAGTTTAAAGTTTAGAGTCTTGATGTTTAGAGGTTAGAGGTTAAACGGTTAGGGTCGGGCAAAGAATTAACCTTTAAACATCAATTGTTTAACAACAGGGGCAGGCCGCTCTCGTCGAGGACGTAGGTATCCTCGCCCGGGTCAGAAATGCCGTGGAGCGCGACGAGCTTCCCCTCTGGCCATGCCAATATATCACCGTCGGGGCTTAAGACCGCCACGGGGTTGAGCGGTGTGGCGGCGCGGTACTCGTTGTACTGCCACGACACTATGGCGTTGTACATCGACAGGGGCTGCACCGCGACAGGGCGATACCATGTGTCGAGTTCGATATCGAATACCCTGCGGCACGTCGGCGGCAGTGACAGGCGCACCCCGTCGGGCTTCATCTCGGCCAGCCCGACAGGCTCTATGCACTCTACGGCAAGATAGCGTGGGTCGGCATTTGCAAGCATGTCGACATAGCGTGCGCGCAAATCGTGCTCGAGCATACGGTCTATGTCTATACCGTCGGTAAACTCTATGGCGCAGTCTGTCCTGAGAGGCTCGAGGCCGTCGGCAATGCGGCGGCGCTCGAGCATCTGCGCCTTTGTGAGGCTGAGTTTCATATCGGTCAGACTGCTGCAGTTTCACCCTCTACACCTATGACACGGAGATGGGCCGCCGGATAACGCAGCACCAGGCACGAAGCCTCGGTAAGCACCACGGCGTCGGTGTTGCGCTGCCCCGACTTGCGCAGGTCGAGTTTCTCGGCCTGGAAGGGCACATGCACATACTTGGTCATGTAGTTGGGGTCGATGATAAAGCCGTCGTCCTCGTGGCCGCACTGGTCGAAGACCTCGCTGTGGAGTACGTAGAGAGTGCCAAAATTCGACACAAACTCCTTGAACTCTATGCCCCACTTGACGCGGGTCTCTCCCGAGCGCACAATCTTGCTGTATTCCAGCTTGCTCAGGGCCTCCATCAGGGCACTGCCGGCAAGGAGGATTTTGCGCTTGGAACCGTTGTTGCCCGTAAATGCCGCGCGGCACAGGCTGACGAGGTGGTGCTCGGTAAGCCCGTCGACAGGCAGCTTGTAGTCGCGCTCAGTCTGGCCCCATATACCGCCGGTAAAGTAGACATCTTCGTTTTTCTCGGGGTCGAATAGCTTGGCGCGGCTGCCGAAGATAAAGTTTTTCTCCATGCCCAGGCGCATGTCGATGATTGCGGCCTCTTCCTGGTCAGAGAAATTCCAGCCCACTTCCTTGTCGGCAATACGGGCGAGGGTGCTCTGCTCTACCTGCATCTTGAAAATCTGGCAGTTGTTGCTTGCCTTGCGGGGCAGGGCCGAAAACTGCGGCGACTGCACGTCGAGCTCGGTAGCCGCGCGGCCCATACGCACAAGGCGCGTGCCCGTCGCCATTGCCGGCATGGTGATTTTCGACTGGCCCATGGTCACGGTTTCCTTGCCGTTGACGGGTGCGACCTCTATGCCGCCGCCTTCGGGCTTGCCGAGGACGTAGAGCACCAGGGGGCCGGCCTCGTTACCCGAGGCATCGAAGCCGTTGACTTCGGGCACGAGTATGGTCTCGCTGATATCAAAGATATTGTCGGCATCGGTCTTGATAACGTGGCTCCATACATTTTCCGACCTCTGACGGCCTGCACCGCCGGCAGCGGCCTCGGCAAGGACAGTCTCGGTCTGCTTGGTGTCGACCGAGTAATACTCCACGGTCATAGCCCCGGCATGACGGCTGAGGCCGCAGCGGCTCAACTGGTCGATAGGCGTAGACATGGGGCGGATTTTGACGATGCGCTCATCAATGCTGTTGCGCAAGAGGCCGGGGGCTGTCTCGGCGATGTTGCGTGTGGTGAGGGGGGTGTTGGCGATGTGTACGCCGCCGGCAGCGCCGGGTACTTGGTTGTTGCTCATAGCTGTTGTTTAAATGAAGTGAATTGTTGAAAGTATTGATTTTTTAGTCGAACGAGTCCCAGAAATCGGGCTGGATATTCGAAAGGAATGATAAACTTGCCACAGGTATGCCCTGCTCTTTTGCCTCGGGGTTCGCTACCGGGGTCACGGGTTGCGATTGAGTGTTGTCGTCTTTTTTGTCGGTTTCTTCCATATTTGTTTGTTTTTGATTACGATGCAAAGTTACGGCCGACCCGGAGGCGCCTTTCGTCGTTTTTTCAACTCTTATGATTTTCGTATTCCGCCGAAAATGTATAATTTTACAACATGAAACACATTTTCGCCCTACTAACCCTCGCCACAGTATGCCTGACGGCCTATTGCCGTGCCGATGTGCGCTGGCTCGAGACAAGACATAATTTCGGAGCCTTCGACGAAGATTTCGGCCCCGCCACCACAGAGTTTAAGTTTGTCAATACCGGCGACGAGCCAGTATCAATCCTTGGCGCGCACGCATCATGCGGCTGCACAACGCCCAAATACCCTCGCGAGGCCATAGCCCCTGGCGACACGGCTTCGATAACTGTCACCTATGACCCGGCAGGCAGGCCGGGCCGGTTTACCAAATATGTCGGCGTGGAGCTGTCGGGCGACCTGCCCAGAATCAAGCTCTACGTGTCGGGCACGGTCGTCGGCAACGAGCGCAGCATCGAGGGCCGCTTCCCCGTCAAGGCCGACAGCAAGTTCTCGCTTGCAAGGGGAGCGGTAATGTTCGGCCCCATCGGCAAGGGCGCCATGCGCACATATAACCTGCAGGGCTACAACCGCTCGACCGACACCATACGGCCACAGCTTGTCGACATGCCCGGCTATATCAAGGCCGACGTGGTTCCGGCGGCAGTACCACCGGGCGAACAAATGACTTTCATACTCTACTTCAACACCTCATACTGCCCCCTCTACGGCCTCGTAGCCGACACCCTCGGTGTGAAGGGCAACCCGGAGAGCGACATCACATACCCCCTGCCCGTCACAGCCATGGTCGAGGAAGACTTCACCAAGCTGACGCCTCGACAGCTCGAAAAATCGGGCATCGCCACCCTGTCGGGAAACTCGGTCGACTTCGGCCGCATCAACGGTCGCAAGAGCCTCAGCGGCAGTGTGACCCTGCGCAACACCGGGCAGTCAGAACTGGTAGTGCGCCGCGTATATTCGTCCGACCCCGGCATCAGCGTCAGCATCGACAAGACCAAGCTCAAGCCCGGCAAAGAGGCTGTAATCACCGCCACTGTCGACACCGCGCAACTGCCGGGTGCGCTGCTCAACGCCCGCGTCGCCGTCATCACCAACGACCCCGGCCATCCCACGCAAATCATACGCCTTGTCGGCGAAAAATAACTTTTCTCCACATTTATAGCCACTTTTTCCTAATTTATTATTATCTTTTCTTTGTTTTCGGTGTTAAAAAGCTTAATTTTGCAAAATAAAGTGCACCTTATAAATCCTAATTATTATGATTCAATTTATCACAGATTTCTGGCATAACTACCAGGCTCTTGCAATACTTATCTGCATCCTGATAGTGGTTATACCGCTGTTAGTATTCTACATCATCAAGGCCCTTCGCGAGCATCCCAAGGGCCTCATCCCTGCGGCCATAGCCAACATGGGCGAACGCTTCGGCTACTATATCATGAATGCCGTTCTGCTACTCTTTCTCTGCTCGAAATTCGGTATCAGCGACGACCTGGCCGGATGGATTTATGCGGTGTTCTACTTCCTCATCTACGTACTCAGCCTCCCCGGCGGCATGATTGCCGACCGCACGCAAAAATATAAGACCACCATTATCTCGGGCCTTCTGGTCATGGCCCTCGGATATGCCATGCTGTCGATTCCCGTATTCTCGGAGAGCGACGGCGGCGGCGTGTCGTGGATTCTGATTTTCACATGCTTCGCCCTGCTGATTATCGCCTTCGGCAACGGTCTCTTCAAGGGCAACCTGCAGGCTATCGTCGGCCAGATGTACGACAACTTCGAGGCCGAGGCAGCAAAGAAAGGTCCCGAGGCTTTAGAGACGGCCAAGCGCCGCCGCGACTCGGGCTTCCAGATTTTCTATGTGTTTATCAATATCGGCGGTGTCATCGCGCCGTTCATAGCCCCCTTGCTGCGCGAGTTCTGGCTCAAGCACCACGGCCTGGCATACAATGCCGACCTGCCGCGCCTGTGCCACAAGTTCCTCGACAACGCCGGCAGCCTGTCGGTTCAAGACAGCACTAACCTTGCCACGCTGGCACACAACGTAGGCTTCCAGGATGCAGTCGACGGCGGATTTTGCACCACATATCTCGAAATCTTCAATACGGGCGTACACTTCTCGTTCATCGCTTCGGTAGTTGCCATGCTCATATCGCTTGCCGTGTTCGCCTGGGCTAAGAAACGCCTTCCCAACCCGGTCAAGAAAGCCAAGTCGAGCAACGTGTCGGCATCAGAGGCCAAGGCCGATGCAAAGGAAATACGCCAGCGCATGTTTGCCCTCTATGCCGTACTGGCGGTGGTGGTATTCTTCTGGTTCTCGTTCCATCAGAACGGCCAGGCCCTGTCGGTCTTCGCCCGCGACTTCGTGACCACCGACAATGTGGCACCCGAAATATGGCAGTGTATCAACCCCTTCTTCGTGGTAGTGCTTACGCCGATTGTGATGTTCCTTTTTGCCTTCCTGGTGCGCAGGGGCAAAGAAGTGTCGACACCGCGAAAAATCGCATACGGCATGTTTATCACCGCATGCGCCTATATCTTCCTGGCCGTCATAGCCATTGTCAACAACTATCCCTCGGGCGAGGAGTTCAAGGGTCTTAGCGAGGCAGTGAAGATTTCGATGAAGACCGGGCCCTATGTGCTGATTCTTACCTACTTCTTCCTCACCGTGGCCGAGCTGTTTATCTCGCCCCTTGGCCTGTCGTTCGTGTCGAAAATCGCGCCCAAGCACCTCCAGGGTATCTGCCAGGGCCTGTGGCTCAGCTCTACGGCCATCGGCAACCTCTTCATTGCCTTAGGCGTGACCATGCTCAACAGCTTCCCACAGCAGTGGATGTGCTGGGCTGTATTTGCCGGCTTCTGCCTGTTGTCGATGACAGTGATGCTTTCGATGGTTAAATGGCTCGAGAGAGTGACCACCGAGCAGGCCCCGGCTCCCAAGCCCATAGAACCCATCAACTCTGACGAAAAAGACGTAATCTAAAGTTGGGTTGCAGCATAGACAATCAGAGGAAACATAAGGACATAAAGGACATAAGAACATAAAAATTTTATGTGACTTTTGAAATTTTGTCCTTATGTTTCCTCATCACAGTAATGTGCCCATGCCACAACCCTACAAATAATATATTAATATTTCAATGAGACGGCTCATAATCATAATATTAAGTATACTCCTGGCTTATACGTCATACGCCCAGATACTCGTCACCGGCGGCGGAGAGCCCATGCTCGAGGACAGCGTGAAGCGCGACTTCTCGAACCAGCCCTATTTCGGCATGTATAAGGACAACTACTTTATATTCGGGCCGTCTGTCGGGCCTAAACCGACAAAAGAAAACACCAACATCAAATTCCAGATTTCGATAGCACAGCGCCTCACCCAGGCCACGCTGCCCTGGGGTACCTACCTCTACCTGTTCTATACGCAGAAATGCTTCTGGAACATCCTCGAAAACTCCATGCCTATGACCGACCTCAACTTCAACCCGGGCATAGGTTTGACCAAGCCGCTGTTTGTCAAAAACCGCTACATAGGCAAGATGACCTTCATCATCGAGCACGAAAGCAACGGCCGCGACAGCATACAGTCGCGCTCGTGGAACCGCGTCGCACTGGCTGCCAACGTCTTTGTCACCAAAAACCTGATGGTACATGCCAAGCTATGGGCCCCGATAGTCGACGGAGAGAACAACCGCGACATTGTAGACTACTGCGGTTGGTGCCAGTTCGGCACACAGGTAGTGAGCGACAACCGCCGTTTTACCGGCGGCATAACCATCGTGCCGCGACGCCACTTTGGCAGTTGCAACGTAGTCATCGACTTTGCCATGCGACTGTTTAAGAAAGAGAACCAGTATCTTTTCTTCCAATTTTACAACGGCTATGGCGAGGGCTTGCTCGACTATAATAAATATCATTCGCAAATCCGCGTGGGACTGTTGATACGTCCCAAACTATTCAGCGATTTTTAAGTGATTCAAGTTTCGCAAGATGAAATACTACTTCGTCCTCATCGCCGCCATATTGCTTGCGGCGTGTACAGACAACGAGCAATTCAGGGTCAACGGCGTAATCGAAGGCAACCCCACCCTCAACCTGCGTGTAGGCTACTATGCTGAAGGGGCATATCAGACCCAGATTACGGCGGCACGCGAGGGCAAATTCGAGTTTTTCGGTTCGTCGAAGCAGCCGACACTTGTCGAAGTCCTCGACTACGAATACCGCCCCCTGGCTCGGCTATATGCCACCAATGGCGAAACATTCGAAATCGAGCTCGACCGCGACAAGCCCCTCGATGCGCGAATCACCGGCAACGACATTACCGAACGCTGGTCGAAGTTCCTGCGCGACAACCAGGAAGCCCTCAGAGGCCCGGCAGACTCGGCAAATGCCGTGATTGCTCGCTATGTGGCCTCGCACCCGGCCGACATTGTGTCGACGCTGCTCATGGTCACGGCCTATAATGCGGCCGACGATGCGGCAGCCGCCGATTCAGTCTTATCACTCATCGAGCCGCAGGCCAGGCCCTCGACACTGACAGAAAGTTTCAACTACATGCTCCAACGCCTCGTGACCGACGAGGCCGCCGACACTATTGCGCCTTTCAGATATGCCGACCGCGCCGACAGTTCCAAGATATTCGACCCGGCCGACAAGGCCCTCAGCCTGATAGCCTTTGCCACGGGGGGAAAATTTCGCGACGACTCGATAGTGCCGTCGCTGGCCAAAATCGCCGGGCGTAAAAACATCCAAATCCTCGAAATCGACCTCGAGCCATACGCCAATACCCTCAAAGGCCGCTCCGACACCCTCGACTGGCAGGTAGGGCGCATACCGGGGGGTCTCGCCGGGGCAGGGGTCGAACATCTCGGCATACCGTCAGAGCCTTATTTCATAGTTACCGACAGCGCCGGCGCACAGTTGCTCCGCACCCCGTCGCCGGGAAAGGCAAAAGACCTGATTTTGAGCTTGCAAGCCCAATCAAAATAAGAGGAAAGATAAAGACATAAAACTTAATCGCATATTAACTTGTTGTCATTACAGCCCCGACCACGTGACACACACGGGGTAAAAATTTACAATCGATTGACAATGAAAAAGATATTGCTCGTATTGCCACTATTCACAATATTGTTGTGTTGTTGCAGCAAAGGGGGCGTAGCCTTTACAAAAGACTACGACTCAGAGCTGTGCGCCGACCTGTCGACAAAGATTGAGCGCCACGACAGCCTCACCCAGCAGGACTATCGAAACATGATAGCGCAAAACGAGGCCATATTGAAATATCTGATAGAGCGTACGGCGGCAATTGGCGAACAGCCCGACTCGTGCCGCTACCAGTCGTGGAGGGCCATGACTGCCGAGCCTGAATACCTCGAACGTTTCGGCTACATGTTCACCCTGGGGTCGGCTCTATACAGGGCCGAACTCAACGGCAGACTCGACGAAGACAACACCGAGGCTTACGACGAACTCGACGATTACAACACCCGTCTGGCCGACTATACAGACCATATTTCGGGTTAAAGTCCAGGGTTAAAGAAATCGACCTAAACCCTAAACTTTAAACCCTAAACTCTAAACCAACGACAATGAGGCAGTTCCTCCATTGCGACAAAGGATATACCGACTGTACCAGGTGGGAAGATAACTGCTGGGTCAATATGGAGCGGCCCGACGATGCCGACCTCAATTTCCTGGTCGACGAACTCGGGGTGCCTACAACATTTATCGACGACCTCAAGGATATCGACGAGCGCCCGCGTGTCGACCAGGAAGGCGAGTGGACGCTGACCATACTGCGCATACCGATGCCCGATAACGACGGCAACATGCCATATACGACCGTGCCGCTCGGCGTGATGACCAACTCGCATGCCGTGGTCACGCTGTGTTTCTCGAAAACCGAGCTAATACAGGACTTCATCGACTACTCGCGCCGAAAGGCCCTGATGGTCACACGCATGACAGACTTTATATTGCATATATTGTTTAGTGCTACATACTGGTATCTGACCTACCTCAAGCGCATGAACGAGGAAGTGACCGGAGCCGAGCGCGCCCTCGAAAAAAGCGTACAGAACCGCGACCTCCTCAACCTGATGCGACTGCAAAAATCGCTCGTGATATTCAACACGTCGCTGCGCGGCAACCAGGTGTTGCTCGAACGTCTCTATCGCGTATTTGGCAGCGACTTCGACCACGACCTCTACGAGGACCTCGAAATCGAAATGAAACAGGCCGACAACACCGTCACCGTCTACTCCGACATACTCGAAGGCACCATGGATGCCTACGGCTCTATTATCTCTAACAATGTCAACCAAATAATGAAGCGCATGACGAGCATCACTATAGTGCTGATGGTGCCGACACTTATTGCGAGTTTCTACGGCATGAATGTCGAAGGCCTCGCCTTAGCCGACCTGCCCATGTCGTTCTATATCGTCATATTCATAGCCGCAGTGCTGACCATACTAACCTACCTGTGGCTGAGGCATATCCGCTGGTTCTAATGCGGCCGAGGCACGCAGGCGCGGCATAATCATCCGCATTGCCACGAACATCATGGCATCGGTCAGGGCCCACGACACGGGATAGATTAAAAGCAACTGGCCGAAAGTGCCGTCGGCCGGGAAAAATCCGACCCAGAACAGACGCAGCACGCATGTGCCGAAGATTGTTATAAGAGCCGGCGTCATAGAGTAGCCTATGCCGCGCATCGTAGCCCCGGCAAGCTCGTAATACGAGGCTATAAACTGCCACGTGAGTACCACGAGCATACGTTCACACCCGAAGGCAAGCACCTCGGCATCGTCGGTAAAGGGCAACATAAACAGTTCGCGGGCCCAGGCAAGGCCGATATTGAGGATGGCCGAGGCAACAACACACATCACAAGGCTGAGCCTGAATATGCGCCGTATGCGCTCGATATTGCCGGCACCGTAGTTCTGCCCGACAAAGGCCGTGGCAGTCTGCGTAAAGGCCGTCATGACGAAGTAGCAATAAATCTCGTAGGTGAGTGCGGCTGCCGACCCCGCCGACGCCGACGCCCCGAAGCTATTAATCGCACTGAGTATAAATATGTTAGAGATTGAGAACACCGTTGTCTGCAACCCGGCAGGGAGGCCAATCCGGCAGACCTTTGCGATTTCCGACACCTTGAAACGCATCTTCGACGGCACAAGGCGCACATCCGACCGTTCGCGCAAGAGGATGACTACGATTATGGCGGCATTTATGACATTCGACAGCACCGTGCCCCATGCCACGCCCTGCACGCCCATACCCATGCCGGCGACAAAGAGGAAGTTGAACCCGACATTGGCAATACCGGCAGCGACAAGGCTATAGAAGGGGCGCCTGGTGTCGCCTATACTCCTCAGCACCGCTGCGCCGAAATTATAAATAATCATGGAGGGCATACCGAGGGCGAAAATCCGCAGGTATTCTATCGCGTCGTCGAGCACTTCGGCCGGGGTATCGAGCAAGCGCAGCATAGGGTCGGCACAGAGCTGCGTTATGGTCACCATGAGCACGCCGCAGACAAGCGACAAGAGCATCGACGCACCCGTCGCCGCCGACGTGCCTCGGCTGTTGCGCTGGCCTATATAGTTGGCGATGACCACGTTGACACCGACAGCGAGGCCCAGGAACATGTTTATCATCAGACCTATCACCGGGCCGTTGCTACCAACAGCCGCCAAGGCGTGGGGCCCGGCGAAACGTCCGGCGACAACTATATCTACAGCATTAAACGACTGCTGCAGTATTCCGCTGGCTATCAGCGGCAGGGCAAACGCAATCATCGGCCGCACAAGCGGCCCAGATGTCATATTAATCTTACTTACCATAGCATATAATAACGTACCGACAACCCCATTTATTATACGCAAGGTCGCGGCATTGCGCCATGCCGCGACCCTGCGGAGATGCTTGTATTTCTTACAGCCCGAACTCTTTGCGAATAGCGTCGACGGCATCGAGCTTTTCCCATGTGAAAAGCTCTACCTCGCGGGTGAACGGTGCCTCGTAGTGGCTCGAGAAAGTCTTGGTGACAGTACGCGGCACCCGGCCGACGTGACCATAGGCGGCAGTCTCGCGATAAATCGGGTTGCGGAGCTTCAGCCGCTGCTCGATGGCGTAGGGGCGCATGTCGAAGATTTTCTCGACACGCTCGGCGATTTCGGTATCGGTCATCGACACATGGCTCGTGCCGTAGGTGTCTATAAAGATATTCACCGGCTCGGCACGGCCGATGGCGTAGGCAACCTGCACGAGCACACGATCGGCAACGCCGGCTGCGACAAGGTTCTTGGCTATGTGGCGGGCGGCGTAGGCTGCCGAGCGGTCGACCTTGCTGGGGTCCTTGCCCGAGAACGCGCCACCGCCGTGGGCTCCGTGACCGCCGTAGGTATCGACGATGATTTTACGACCGGTAAGGCCCGTGTCGCCGTGGGGGCCGCCAATCACAAACTTGCCCGTGGGGTTGACATAGAGCTTGAAACCGCCGTCGAGCATGTGCTGCAGCTCGGCGGGCAGCTTGGCGCGTGTACGGGGTATGAGTATGGTCTCCACGTCGCGATGGATGGTGTCGAGCATGCGCTTGTCGGCCTCTTCCTGGCTCAGGCCGCTTTCTTCGGGGGTGATAAACTCGTCGTGCTGGGTCGACACAACGATGGTATCGACGCGCACAGGGCGGTGGTTCTCGTCGTATTCGACAGTGACCTGGCTCTTGGCATCGGGGCGGAGATAAGTCATGTCTACACCCTCGCGGCGGATTTCGGCAAGGGTCATCATCAGCGAATGACTCAGCGCGAGCGACAGGGGGATATAGAGCGGTGTCTCGTTGGTGGCGTAGCCGAACATCATACCCTGGTCGCCGGCGCCCTGCTCGAGAGCCTGGTCGCGCTCAACGCCACGGTTGATGTCGGCGCTCTGCTCGTGCACGGCAAGCAGCACGCCGCACGAGTTGCCGTCGAAGCGCAACTCGCTGCGGTCGTAGCCGATTTCGTTGATTACGCGCCGCGCCGTTTCCTGCATGTCGATATATGCATTACTCTTGATTTCGCCGGCAATAACCACCTGGCCGGTAGTAACGAGGGTCTCGCAGGCTACTTTCGACTCGGCATCGCGGGCAAGGAACTCGTCGAGGACGGCATCGCTGATTTGGTCGGCAACCTTGTCGGGATGCCCCTCTGATACAGATTCAGATGTGAAAAGATAGTTCATTGTTTCAATTCGTTTTATACGCAGTCACTCAGTTTAGAGATTAAGAGGCGGCTATTATAGGAGCTTGGACCTCCGGGACAAGCCATTTTCGAGGCGACAATATTAGTTTATACACAAGCAGTTAAAATATAAATGTAACACCTATGCAATGGCTCGCCCGTTCGAGCTCCTATCGTCGATGTACCTCATTTTCTGATATCTTTAATTATGGACTGAAATTTCAGCTTGAGCCCACAAATTTCATGTCTCTTGTGCCCTTATGTCTTTTTTTTCTTACTATCAGCCGGTTTATCTTAGTGACATTGTTAAAGGTTTATAATTTCATTACACACAAAAAAATCGCGGCACTGCGCCCGGGGAAGCGGCCTGCATAATGGCAGACAAATGGGGCGGCGTAGCCACGAAAAAACCTGAAACCTTAAAAAAGCAGCCCGAAGGGTTACGCTACATGTAGCGACTACCAAGGGCGATTTTAGCATTTTTTCGAGTGGTTGCAAGCAGCCAAATTTGTCCACCAATCTGCAAGGGCCAATGCCCCTTCGATTTCACCTGCAAAGGTAATAACAATCTTCCAAATTTCCAAAATTATTTTCACCCCGTGCTAAAAATAAAAAACATAAAGACATAAAATCAAAAATTACAAAAGGAACTAAAAAACTTTGAAAATAGGAGAATTATTAATACTTTTGGCAGAAATCTAATTATCGCCACTTCGCCGATAAGAATATTAACTCCAATCAGAAGGCCCAATGAAGATATTATTATTATTCATTCTTGCAACCGCCATTATAGTAGCCTCGTACGCACAAAGGCAAAATAACAATAACGAAGGTGCCACTGATTCGGTAGAAGGTTCTATGTCAGCTACAATAGAACAAGAACAATCAAAAAAAGACCACCTATATACCGAAATATAAGAGTATTAAGGAAGTCTTAGATGCATGTGGAGTGGATAGTTTTTGGGTACGTTATTACCCAATTATTATACATGTCAATAGTAAGGAATGTTATATAACGCCCAAAATTGGAGAAACTACTCTTGTCATTAACCCATTTCCTTTTGTTGAATATTTAGTTGAAAATCAAACTAAAAATCCGCCTTTTGTCACTCAAAAAGATTTAGGTGAAATAATCGTATTTCATGACGGCGGCGAGATATGGATTTCAACATTTAAGAAAGGCAAAAGTGATTTGGAACTGATTGTACCCGCAGATACTACGGAATGTTACGTCCAGACATTTTCTCCAGGATTCGAAAAGTTCTATAGATTATTGAAAATATATCATTCAAATTATCTTACTCAAAAGAAGTATTACGAAGAACATCATAAGTTTATAGAAGAATAGTCCTTGCCATCGCAAAGCTTTCAATGATAACAGCCAACTCATATAACATTCGTTCTCCAAAGGGCTACCGCGACAGCGTGGACACGCACGTCTACGTTCGCGACTGGCAGGGCAACATCCGCGCCGTGGTGCGCAAGGGCGCCGACGGCAAAACAATCCTCGAACAGGCGACCTACTACTACCCCTACGGCATGCCCATGGCCGAGTCGACCAACCCGACCATCAATCGCTACAAATACACCGACAAGGAACTCCTCACCGACCACGGCGTCAACATCATGGACTACGGCGCAAGGTTCTACGACCCGACCACGGGACTATGGCTGTCGGCAGACCCATTATCCAGTTTGCGTCCCGATTTCTCACCTTATCGATTCAACTATTGTAATCCTATCAATTTTGTTGACCCCACTGGTTTGTTTGAGACGAAAGAAGAAGCTTCAAAATGGGCAAAAGAACATAATATTAAAACGGGATTATTTAGGCATCATATGATAGAACAACAAGAAGACCATACCTGGGCTATAGTAAACCGTTCTGAAGGTTATCAATATGATAGAGATGCAGCCCTGATAAATTGTGAGAATGTTGTAGGTTTAGGCGAAGACGGAGTAGTTAAGTCTTGTCTATCTACGTCATCTGATTACGGTATAATCAAACAAATTTTAGATACCGATTTTGTAAGAACTGCAGTACCTGATATTCTTTCTATCGGCCTCGGATTTTCCGCTTCGGCAGGCCCAAATACGACAACCTGTGTCGATTTAACGTGGGTGCTCCGAGGCCCGCAAGCATCATTATTCCCGATGGTTACTACAACCATCGGATTTGGGGCTGGAAATCCAGGAGCAGATGGCACTATTAATCTATAAAATCCCTTCATTAGGCGTAATATCAAGGCCGGCGGCTTCGACAAGCTGTCGGTCTTTCTTCATCAC
>VSPF01000119.1 GCA_009775195.1 Muribaculaceae bacterium | reverse complement strand
GCCCAGACCTCGGGCAAACAAGAACTCTACGAGGCGATTGTAAATATGTATGTTTAAAGAGTTTGAATGTTTAAGGTTTAAAGTTTAAGGTTTAAAGTTTAGGGTTTAAAGTTTAAGGTTTATATTTTGAAGTTTAAGGTTTATGGAGCCGCCGCTGTTATGACGGCATCGTGAACTGTTAATCTTGACTGAAGCAATAAATCAGGGCCGGCCTTGTGAGAGCGCCGGCCTTGATATTTTTATGTAAAAATAATTTGTATATCATCGAAATTTACTAAATTTGCAGCGGACCCCCGTGATGCGTGGTGTCTCAAAGGAGAATTAACACCGGGAAGTCACTCTGCCCTTGAAGCGGCAGATTTGGGTGGTTCGTCGACATACGAAAGGCGTTTACTACGCTTTATTTCTTGGCTCTAAGAAACTACCACTTTCAAAAGATATAGTCAAGGATGAAGCAATAGTGGACGCCCCTTGGGTACGTTTATGTATTTCCGGCTCATTTCTAACTGAAGTGGGTTGGAATTGTTGCATATTCATGCTTCACGGGGGTGTTCCTACCATTGCTCGTTCTACTATATCGGGCTGTGGTAGGCCTCTTAGAGCGGAATGAGCAGGGTATGGCTCCCCGTTTTTCGTTATTATAAACCAATTATATCTTGCCATTATGGAGTCGATGGCTGCGAAGCGAGGACCCCATAGTGCAACCCCGGCTTATTGACAATGTAAATCAAACACTCCGCGACGATTTGATGGCCTCCATCAAGTCGGGCAGCCGTGTGTCGATTGCCGCAGCCAGTTTCTCGATTTATGCCTTTCAAGAGTTGCGAGAGCAACTGGGCGAAATCGACGAGTTGCGCTTTATCTTCACTTCGCCTTCGTTTGTTACCGAGAAAGTCGACAAGCAGCGACGCGAGTTCTATATACCACGCCTCAACCGCGAACGCGACCTTTTTGGCTCGGAGTTCGAAATCAAACTGCGCAACGAATTGTCGCTCAAAGCTGTAGCTAAGGAATGTGCCGATTGGATAAGGCGCAAGGCATGTTTCAAATCTAACCGCACCGGCGAAAATATGATGGGATTCGTCAATGTTGACGATACCAACTATATGCCCATAACAGGGTTTACCACCGTAGACCTCGGCTGTGAGCGCGGTAACAATGCCTACCAGTTCGTGCAACGCACCGATGCCCCTTTGTCGCAATTCTATCTGAATCTTTTCGACCAGGTGTGGCACGACAACGAAAAGCTGCAAGTCGTGACCGAGCAGGTACTCGACAACATCACCAACGCTTACAAAGAAAACGCCCCGGAGTTTATCTACTTCGTGACGCTCTATAACATCTTCAACGAATTTCTCGAAGATATATCCGAGGACGTGTTGCCTAACGAGGCTACCGGTTTCAAGTCGAGCGTCGTATGGAACAAGCTCTACAATTTCCAGCGTGATGCCGCCCTGGCCATCATCAATAAGCTCGAAAAATATAACGGCTGCATACTTGCCGACTCCGTGGGTCTTGGCAAGACATTCACGGCCCTGTCGGTCATAAAGTATTACGAGAACCGCAACAAGTCGGTACTCGTGCTCTGCCCGAAGAAGCTGCACGACAACTGGGTTACGTACCGCAGCAACTATGTCAACAACCCTCTTGTGGCCGACCGCCTGCGCTATGACATACTCTATCACACCGACCTGTCGCGCTCGTCGGGTCAAAGCAACGGCCTCGACCTCGAACATATCAACTGGGGCAACTACGACCTTGTCGTGATTGACGAGAGCCACAACTTTCGCAACGGCGGCAAGGTCACCACCGACGAGAACGACGATAATCCGCGCGAGAACCGCTATCTCCAGTTGATGAACAAGGTTATCCGTGCCGGAGTCAAGACCAAGGTGCTGATGCTCTCGGCCACGCCGGTCAACAACCGCTTCAACGACCTGCGCAATCAGCTTGCCCTCGCCTATGAGGGCGACAGCACCAAACTTGACTCACTTCTCTCTACTAACTCCTCTCTTGAAGAGATTTTCCGTCAGGCACAAACGGCATTTAACCGCTGGTCGAAATTCCCGGCAGAGGAGCGCACCACAAAGGCATTGCTCGAAATGTTGAGCTTCGATTTCTTTGAAGTGCTCGACAGCGTGACTATTGCCCGGAGCCGCAAACACATCGAGCAGTATTACGACACAAGCGATATAGGCAAGTTCCCCACGCGATTGAAACCAATCTCGCGGGCACCTAAGCTTACGGATATGCCTAAGGCTGTGAGCTTCAATGATATATTTGTCAGCGTTACCGAGCTTAACCTTGCAATCTATACGCCGTCTGATTTCATCTTGCCGAGCAGGTTGGGGAAATATATAGATGTGCGCGAGGATGGACGATTCATAGGGCTGTCGCGTAGCGGACGTGAGCGAGGTATACGCCAACTTATGAGCATCAACTTGCTCAAACGCCTTGAAAGTTCGGTCAACTCCTTCCGCCTTACCCTCGAGAGAATCAAGCGGTATATCGAAGCAACGATAAAAGCCATCGACGAACTTGCGGTCAAGCATGAAACGACGATGGTTTGTGACTATGATTTCACATACGGCCTCGACCTCGACGAACGCGAGGACACGGTCTTTATCGGCAACAAGAAGACTAAAATCGCACTTGAGGACATGGACTATATACAGTGGCGCGGCTATCTCGCCAAGGACCTCGACAATCTGAGCACGCTGCTGTTTATGCTTGCCGACATCACCCCCGGGCACGACAGCAAACTGCAGATGCTGATTGAGGACATCCGCAACAAGTTTGCCAATCCCATCAACGGCGACAACAAGAAAATCATAGTCTTTACCGCTTTTTCTGACACGGCCCAGTATCTCTACGACAATATCGCCCCCATGGTTAAATCACTCGGCTCTCATATCGGCCTAATCAGTGGCGACAATGTGGCGACATCGCTTCGCGATGTTTCGAGAGCCGGTTTCGATTTCAACAAGATTCTGACACTGTTTTCTCCAATCTCAAAGGAAAAGGCTGCTCTATACCCCGGACTTAACGAGGAAATCGATGTGCTGATTGCCACCGACTGCATCTCGGAGGGCCAGAACCTGCAAGACTGCGACTATCTGATTAACTATGACATACACTGGAACCCCGTGCGCATCATTCAGCGTTTCGGCCGAATAGACCGTATAGGCTCGCGCAACGCGGTGATTCAGCTTGTCAACTATTGGCCCGACATGGACCTTGACGATTATATCAATCTCAAAGGGCGCGTCGAGGCGCGCATGAAAGTGTCGGTACTCACCGCCACCGGCGACGATAATCCACTTTCGTCCGAAGAGCAGGGCGACCTCAAATATCGCCGCGACCAGTTGGAGCGCCTCAAAGAGGAAGTCGTCGATATCGAGGAAATGAACACTGGCGTTTCAATTATGGACCTTGGGCTGAATGAGTTCCGCCTCGACCTGCTCGATTATATGCACCGTGGCCACGACATAGAGCATACGCCTTTCGGCCTTCATGCCATTGTGCCGTCGGCGCACGACGCGCCCCCGGGCGTGATTTTCGTGCTCAAAAACCGCAACAACGGCATCAATATCGACCGAAAGAACAGGCTGCATCCCTTCTATATGGTATATATTTCGAAGGAGTCGGAGGTGATTATCGACCACCTCGACCCGAAGGGACTTCTCGACCGTATGCGTCACCTTTGCCGTGGCAAGTCTGAGCCGATACTTGAATTGTGCCGCAAGTTCAACGCCGAGACTCGCGACGGTCAGCGTATGGGCACATACTCCCGTCTGCTCGGCGATGCCATCGCCTCGCTCATTAAGACCAAAGAGCAAACCGACCTTTTCTCCTTCCTCGAAGGCGACTCCGGCTCACTTTTCGGCAACGAAGTCCGAGGATTAGATGACTTTGAGTTAATATGCTTTTTAATAGTTAGATAAATCAAATATTATTAACATGAATCTAAAAATCTCAATTATGGATGTGCTTGGCATAATCGAAATCCTCGAAAGCCAAGACAATGAAGCAGCTAAGAAAGTTCTTGCTGTCATTAACAAAATGTTTGCACCGGCACTCAGTGAATGTGAAGAATCTCTAAACTGCTCTTCTTTTATAGCTGATATAGACAATTCGGAATGTCTCGATTCCTCTATCGATTGGGAGAAGCGTCGATATGAGATAGCCAAAGAGTGTGTGGCTGCGGAAGTTGGAGCCATACAGGCAAACAAAATCGGTATGAAAGCGTACATGCCTGAAATTGCTAAACGCTCTATCAATATGGCAGATGCCCTGATTGAGCAGTTGAGAAAATAACTTAAAATACAGGTGGTTAGCTGTCGAAATTCGTCGGAGACGATGTCGTTATGGTTAACCCCACGATTATTCGTGGGGTTAGATAACCTAAGAGGCTATGGAAGTTCTCGGAGAGGACGCTGTGTATATTGTTGCGTCCTCTCCGAGGACACCACTTCCGGTTTGTCTACCATCCTCCCCACGAAAAATCGCGGGGTTAACCACAATAATGTCCTCTCCGAGGACTCTCGTTAAACCTTATGCTTGGTCTACCGCAGTCCACAGAAGTTAAGCGCAGCTTGCCAAAGGCGCAGCTCTATCGCCGGTTTGATTGGAAACCGGCGTGGCGCGATGCGTTCGATGCAGAGGTGGCGCGTCTTGACTTCGTGAACTGGATTGCTCCGCGCACTCTTCCGGCTATTGCCGAGGGGCAAGAGGTAAAAGAAATCTTTGTTGTCGAGGTCACGCTCAAAACACGTGACTTCGACACGAAGAATATCGCCCTTCTCGCCAAGAGTATTCCGCAGCGTGTAATATATCTCCTTCTCTTCGAGGACGAAGCTATGATTGCCGTATATCACACCAAGCTATTTACCACTTCGTGGCAATCGTTGGACTCTGTAACAGTTGAGCTTACTGGCCTCAATCTTGATGCTGTGTGGCAGTCTATCGTTTCTTCCATCGGCCAATTCTCAATTGATCAAGAAAACTCGCTTACTGAACAAATTAAGCTCGATGAAGAACGAGATAAATTACTCCGTCAGATAGCTGCATTGGAGCGTCAAATGAACGCAACCAAGCAACCCCGTCGGAAAAGAGAACTTTTCCTTGAACTTCAAAAACTGAAAACTTTTCTATGAAATCCAATAACGAATCCTTCCTTGATAAATATTGGGTATATATTGTCATCTTTATTGTATTGATAATCCCACCATTATTGAATTGGTTATTGCCAAAATGGAATTTTAGCAATATTGGAGGCGAAAATTCTATTGTTATATGGTTGGACTTTTTAGCATCTTACATCAATTCTCTAATTTTCTGTGCCGTAACTATAATTGTTCTTTATAAACAGATAAAGAGCAATAACGCACAGAATAAAGAAAACAGAGATGCCAATAGAATAGAAAACGAGTTAAATCGTAAATCAAACGAAGCGCAGAACGAACAAAATCGTGAATTAACTCTTCGCACTATTAAGTACGAGAGCCGCTTATCTGCTCTTGCATCGCTTCGTCCGGTACTATCAGAATATATGGCCTTATTCGATTTGGACGATATTTGTATAATGAAAAAAAGATGGCAAAGTAGGGAATTATCAGGTCCTGAAATCTGTGCATACATAAAAGATAGAATAGAAACAACTAAAAAGGTTTGGTATTCTCTATCTTTGGAATTGACCTCACTCCCTGAATGTGAATCTTATTTTTCTAATCAGAACAGACACTATAAGCGATTATTAGAGTTGTTCTCTACATTTATATGCTTTTTCAAATTAGATGTATCTGATTACAATTCATTAGAGCGCCGAGATAAGATAAGACAATCATTAAATGAAGAATCTTATCTATATCCCTTTTTTCAAGCAGAAAAAAACAATCCCTTTCATGATATTTTGTGCGAATATTCTGATATATGTATCAATAGCATATACTTAGAAGCACAATATTTTTATAAGGACTACAAAGCGAAATTAGATCAAATAATATATGGATAAACTACGGATGAAAACCCTTGACGCAGCAGAGGGCAATGTGGCAAAGATAGCCGCGTTGTTCCCTCAGTGCGTTACTGAGCGGTTAGGCAAGGACGGCACCGCCGAACTTGCCATCGACTTCGACAAACTACGCGACGAGTTGTCGAAGGATTTGCTCGACGGGGCAGAGGAACGCTATCAGTTCACGTGGCCTGATAAGCGCGCCGCTTCGCGTCTTGCAAATGAGTCTACCGACAAAACTCTACGTCCCGACCTCGATGCTTCCGTAGATTTTTGGAATACAGAAAATCTATATATCGAAGGTGATAATCTTGATGTGCTGAAAGTTCTCCGCGAGAACTATCTTGGTGCCATCAAGATGATTTACATAGACCCTCCCTATAATACAGGCAATGACTTCGTCTATAATGACGATTTTGCACAGTCGCGTGAAGACTTCGAGGCTACAAGCGGAGCCTTTGATGAAGATGGAAACCAAATCATTGACCCGATGCAGCGAAATACTGAAAGCAATGGTCGCTTTCATACTGATTGGCTCAATATGATATATCCTCGTCTGAAAGTCGCTCGCGATCTTCTTTCTGACAATGGCGTTGTCTTCATTTCGATAGATGACTGTGAAGTCGAGAATCTTCGCAAAGTATGCGATGAAATCTTTGGGGAGCATAACTTTTTAGCACAGCTAACATGGGAGAAAAAGTACACTATCGCAAATGACGCCAAATACTTTTCTTCAACCCATGATTTTATACTATGTTATGCCAAAAACATAGATAATTTTGTAATTGGTAAATTGCCTCGTACTGACGAGATGAATGCTGCTTACAAAAATCCTGACAACCATCCAAAAGGTCCCTGGAAAGCGACACCGCTCCATGCCAGAAGCGGGTCTAATGCGGATTTCACTTATACATTTAAGAATGGAGTTGTATTTACTCCACCATCTGGCCGTTTCTCCGCATATAGCGCAGATAAACTTAAAGAACTCGATGAAAACAATGAGATTTGGTTTGGCAAAGATGGAATGTCCACTCCTTCACGTAAGACCTTCTTATGTGAATTGAAAAATGATGGAGTGGTTCCAAGAACTATAATCCCATTTTCTGAAGGTGGACATAATCACGAAGCAGATGAGGAGGTTAAAAGTTTAATGGGGGGTAAATTATTTACCAGTCCAAAGCCTACGAAATTACTAAACCTGTTATTGCGTATTGCTAATTGTGATGAAGATTCTATTATTCTCGACTTCTTCAGCGGCAGTGCTACTACCGCTCATGCCGTCATGAAGCTCAACGCCGAGGATGGTGGCAAGCGCAAGTTCATAATGGTACAGCTCCCCGAAGTAACCGACGAAAAGAGCGAAGCACGTAAGGCTGGCTACGAAACAATCTGCCAAATCGGTGAGGAACGTATTCGCCGCGCAGGCAAGAAAGTCAAGGAGGAAGCGGGTCTGAACGGTCAAGACCTCGACACCGGCTTCCGTGTCCTCAAACTCGACTCGTCGAATATGGAGGACGTATTCTATACACCGGAAGACTTCGACGCTCAAAATATCTTCACTACCGTTGACAACGTCAAGTCCGACCGTACACCGCTCGACTTGCTTTTCCAAGTTCTTCCCGAACTCGACATCGAACTCTCCGCTAAGATTGAGGAAAAAGAGGTCAACGGCAAAAAGGTGTTCTTCGTTGACGGCAATTATCTTATTGCCACCTTCGACACCGAGGTAAACGAATCCACCGTGACAGAGATTGCGAAGATGAAGCCGCAATACTTCGTTATGCGTGATGCTTCCGCTGCCAATGACAATGTCCTTGACAACTTCGAGCAAATCTTCCGCCACTATTCGCCCGAAACCGTCCGCAAAATCATCTAAGCCATGAAGTTCAAGTTTAAGATTCAAGGCTATCAGACGGATGCGGTCGAGAACACAACCGCCATCTTCACCGGGCAACCAAATCGCGACGCCACACATTACCGTCGCGACTTGGGCCGACTTCAAAAGGGTACGTTCCGTTTTGACGGTGACGATGACGGCTACCGCAATGCCGACGAGGAACTGACGGCAACGCAGCTTCTCGAAAACCTTCATGCGGTGCAGTCTGCCGCAGGGGTACCTCTTTCTAAATCTCTTACGAGAATCGACGGCCTCGGCGCGGTCAACCTCGATGTCGAGATGGAGACCGGCACAGGTAAGACCTATGTATATATCAAGACGATGTTTGAGCTCAACAAGCTCTATGGCTGGTCGAAGTTTATCATCGTAGTGCCGAGCATAGCGATTCGCGAGGGTGTGGCCAAGTCGTTCCGTATGCTCGAAGAGCACTTTATGGAACATTATGGCAAGAAGGCGCGGTGGTTTGTCTACAACAGCTCGAACCTCAACCAGCTCGACCAGTTCAGTCAGGACGCCGGGCTGAACGTGATGATAATCAATACGCAGGCATTTGCCGCGTCGCTCAAAGAGGGTGGCCGCTCAAAGGAAAGCCGTATCATCTACTCGAAGCGCGACGAGTTCGCCTCGCGCCGCCCCATCGACGTGATTGCCGCCAACCGCCCGATTATCATCATGGACGAGCCGCAGAAGATGGAGGGCGCGGCCACGCAGTCGGCCCTCAAGAAGTTTAACCCCCTCTTCGTTCTCAACTACTCGGCCACGCACAAGACCAGGCACGACACTGTCTATGCCCTCGACGCCCTCGACGCCTATCAGGAGCGACTTGTGAAGCGAATATGCGTGATAGGCTTCGAGCTCAAAAATCTGCGAGGCACAAACGGCTATATGTATCTTGACGATATAGTGCTGTCGCCCAACAAGCCTCCGAGGGCACGGATAGAAATAGAGGGGAAGAACGCCGCCGGCGAACCTCGCCGCCATGTCAAGACTTTCGGCGTGGGCGAGTCGCTCTTTGTCGAGTCAAAC
>VSPF01000118.1 GCA_009775195.1 Muribaculaceae bacterium | reverse complement strand
TATCAAGAATAATGGAAAAGACTGAAAAACTTAAAGTAATATTTCGAGGGCAGACGGTGGGTATGCTCTCACATACACCTGATTACCGACTAAATATTTTTGAGTACGATAAATCGTGGCTTGTAGATGGTTTTAGCATATCACCTCTTGAGTTGCCATTACAAAGTGGCGCCTTTTTAGCCAAAGCCCGGCCGTTTGGTGGCAATTTCGGCGTTTTCGAAGATAGCCTGCCTGATGGTTACGGACGTTATCTACTTCATAAAGCCTTGCTTCGTAAAGGAATAAACGACTCTGATTTGTCGTCATTAGACCGCCTTGCCATCGTTGGCGACCACGCTATGGGTGCACTCTCATACTCTCCGACCATTGACCTTGAGCAGGAATCATTAGTATATGATTTCGACAAGTTGCAAGAAATCGCACTTGAAGTATTAAAGGAAAGACAAGATAGTGACGCCGGACTTCTGCTTTACAACAGTGGAAATAGCGGTGGGACGCGACCTAAATCTGTGTTTTCTGATGAAGAAGGTCATTGGATTGTTAAGTTCCGTCACATATATGACCCACTTGATATTGGAGCCCAAGAGTTTCATTATAACGAAATTGCAAGAAAATGCGGAATAGAGGTGCCTGATTTTCGCCTTGTTAATAATCGTTATTTTGCTACACGTAGATTTGATATTGATAAAGACGGAAACCGCCTGCACATGGCAACTGCCGGCGGCTTGCTGGGTATCTCTTTACGAGAGCCTTTTATGGATTATTCTAATCTTCTTGCCCTCACAGGCTACATAACCCAAAATAGTGAGGATGTAGAGCAAATGTATCGACGGATGTTGTTTAATTATTTGACTGATAATAAGGATGACCATTGTAAAAATTTCAGTTTCTATGTTCTTTATGATGAGGCTGATAATGTATGGCGGTGGCGACTTGCCCCGGCTTATGATTTAACACTTTGTTCTGAGGGCTACAACGGCGAACATGCCACCTCTGTAAATGGTTCGGGGCAGCCGGTCTTGTCTGACTTCGTTTTTGTTGGTACAAAGATTAGAATGTCGGAAAAACGGTGCAAAGAAATAATAAGTGAAGTTTGTGAGGCTTGTACACCTCTAAGACGTTACGATATCTTTAAATGATGTTCAAACCCAAGCCAATCTATGGGGCCGATGTGGCGTATTTGGGATTTTTTTTGTAATTTTACAGCCAAATTTAGCCAAATTTGACCTAATAAAGGTTAATCAAGCCTCAAGCCGGGGAGGGCCCGGCAGCATTCGGAATATGGAAAAAATAAAACGACTGCTAATGCTCTTGATTGCCATGGTACTCTCGGCCAGTGTGGCTGAGACTGTGGCACAAGAAGTTTTCAAGCGCAAGCTCGAGCAGGTGTCATTCGTGCCCAAAGGTGCGTGGGTGGCCGGCGTGAGCGTAAGTTATTCTCAGTCTGACCAGGATAATTACCAGTTTTTGATTTTTGAGAAAATCGACGGCGATTCGTACACTTTCAAGGTCAGCCCTACGGTGATGTTTTGTTTCAAGGACAATCTTACCGCCGGTGGCCGCTTCTCGTACAGCCGTCAGCGCACACGGCTCAATGCGGCCGACATAGTGCTCGACAACGAGACGAACTACGATATCGACAACCTCTACAGTATCAGTCACAGCTATCTCGGCACGGCCTTGTTCCGCAACTATATCAGCCTTGGGCGCAGCACTCGCTTCGGCCTCTTTACCGAAGTGCAGTTGCAGCTCGGCGGTGGCCAGTCGAAGCTATGCAACGGCTCGGGCGACGACCTGACGGGCACCTATGAGCGAAACTTCCAGTTCAACGTGGGGGTGGCTCCGGGCCTGGCGGTGTTTCTCAACAACTATTCGGCCCTCGAGGTCAATGTGGGCGTGCTCGGCTTCAACTACAATCACACACGCTCGGTGACCGACCAAATCTATATAGCCAACCGCCACACGCAGCAGGCTAATTTTAAAATCAATCTGTTTTCAATCACTTTCGGGGTGATGTTTTATATCTGACCGCTATGTACCGTACGTTACGCATATTCATGCTCCTGATGGCCGTGGCGGTAGCAGTGCCCGCCAGTGCCCAGATTATACAGCGCAAGAAGCTGATAGAGTTTGACCGCGACAGTATCGAGCACGTCGTTGTCGACGGCGATACAGTGCCTGTCATCCTGCCTGAAAAGAATTATGGTCGTTTTGACCGTGGCCTCTTCAATTATATCTTTATCCCCAAGGGCAAGTGGGGCTTCGGTATCACGGCAAGTTACGGCGAGTTGCAGACCGAGGACGTGCGCGTGCTCTCAATCCTTAAAGACGTAGATTTCAAGGGCAAGATGTATTCGGTCAAGCCCTATATCTCGTATTTTGTGAAGAGCAACCAGGCCGTGGGCCTCAAATTTGACTATACTCGCGGCATTGCCGACCTTGGCCGTCTGGCCGTAGACTTCGACGACGACCTCAATTTCACCCTCCGCGACGTAAGCTATTACCAGCAGAGTTTTTCGGTTGCCGCCTTCCACCGCGCCTATGTCGGCCTCGACCGCAGCGGCCGCTTCGGCATCTTCAACGAGGTCGACCTGAGTTTCGGCAGCGGTTCGTCGCGCTTCAAGCGCCTCTATAACAACGAACCAAAGGACACACGCACCGTCATCACCCAGGGCGCGATAAATTTCAGCCCGGGCGTGTGCGTGTTCTTGCAGGACTTTATGTCGTTCAATGTCTCCTTTGGTGTCTTTGGTCTGAAATGGCGCAAGGAAGACCAGACCACCGACGGTGTCGACGAAGGGTCGCGAGTTACCTCGGGGGCCAACTTCAAGTTCAATATCTTCAATATTAACTTCGGTCTGATGGTAGTGATATGAAAAAGTACGTCATAGCGTTTATAGTCGTTCTGGCCTCGGTGCTTGGAGCTTGCATAAAGAACGATATACCCTATCCTCGCATACAGGCCAATTTTACCGCCCTCGAGGCCCGTGGCCAAGACGAGGGCACTGTGATTGACACCGTGTCGTGTACGGCGACCATCACCTTTCCCGAGGAGGTCGACATAACGGCAGTCAAAATCACGGGCTGGTCGCTGACACCCGGAGCCCAAATCGTGGGTGAACCGTTCGACGGTACCGTAGACCTCTCATCTCCCTTGTCGGTAATACTGCGTCTCTACCAGGTCTATCGATGGAAGATTGTGGGCGTACAGGATATAGAGCGATACTTCGAAGTCGCCGGCCAGATAGGGGCGACGGTGATAGACGTGCCGGGCCGGCGAGTGATAATCAATGTGCCCGAGACCATGAACCTGGGCAATGTAACCGTGTCGAAGGCCAAGCTCGGTCCCAAAGGCTCGACCATGAGCCCCGACCTCGCTCCCGGAAGCACGTTCGACGGTTCGCATCCATTCGAAGTAGAGGTGACAGCCTACGGGCGCACAAGCACATGGACTATCTATGTAGAGCCTGTCGAGGTGTCGGTGCGCACCGTCAGCGTCGATGCCTGGACGTGCGTGGCATGGGTCAACGGCATTGGCGAGGCCGGCAAGGAATTCGGCGCGCAATACCGCCTGGCCGGTACCGAGATGTGGACCGATGTGCCGGCGTCGGACATCACCGTCAATGGCGGCAACTTCACGGCCCGTATTATACATCTCGAACCGTCTACGGCCTACGAGGCCCGTGTGACTTCGGGCGAATTTACCGGCGAGACGGTGGCCTTTACCACAGGTGAGGCTCCGCAACTGCCCAACAGCGATTTTGACCAGTGGTGGCTCGATAAAAAAATCTGGTGCCCCTGGGCCGAAGATGGCACCCCCTACTGGGGTACAGGCAACAAGGGCGCCACCACGCTTGGCGACTCTAACACCACTCCGACCGACGATACGCCCTCGGGGTCGGGATGGGCCGCGAAGCTCGAGACTCGCTTTGTGGGCATCGGTTCGCTGGGCAAGATTGCTGCCGGAAACATTTTTGCAGGCACATACGTAAGGACTGTGGGCACCAACGGTGTGCTGAGTTTCGGCAGGCCCTTTGTCAATCGCCCCACGGCTATGCGGGGTCAGTATAAGTACACTGTGGCGAACATCTCGCATGCCTCGACGGAGTTCAAACAGCTAATCGGTCAGCCCGACACTTGTATCATCTGGGTTGCACTGATTGACTCTGACGAGCCTTTCGAGATACGCACTGCCCCCAACGACAGGCATCTGTTCGATGAGAACGGTCCCGAGGTGGTGGCATACGGTAAAATAGAGTGTGCCCAGACCATCAGCAACTATGTGCCTTTCGAGGTTGACATTAAATATAAGTCAACCTCTCGCAAGCCTAAATACATCCTCGTCACCGCGTCGGCAAGCAAGTATGGTGATTACTTCACCGGTGGCAACGGGTCAACCCTTTATCTTGATGATTTCGAACTTGTCTACGATTACTAAGCCGCTGTTGGCGGTCTTGCTCATGGTGGTATCTATGCTCCCGGCGTGGGGCGAAGATGCCGCCAAGACCGACATACACAAGTATATACCGGTGTTTCATGGCACCATGCGCACATTTTACCAACTGTCTACCGCCACCGGCGACAGCCGCTTCGTGGTGCGCAATGCCAGGCTGAGCGCCGGCGGCTTCGTGATGCCGCGTGTCGATTACCTGCTACAGGTCGATTTTTCCGACCGTGGCAAAATCAAGCTCCTCGACGCCTATATGCGTGTCAGCCCGGCCGAGGGGCTCCAGGTCTATGCCGGCCAGATGCGTGTGCCCTTTAGCGTGGAGTCGTCGCGACAGCCTCACTTATATTATTTTACCGATGTCGGGCTGGTTGCTTTGTTCGGCAATCTGCGCTCGGTCGGTGTCAAGGCCGGATATACCGTGCCGTCGACATCGCTCTATATCGAGGGCGGCATATTCAATGCCTCCGATATGACCGACCATACCAAGTGGAATAGTGCCCTGACTTATAGCATAAAGGCCAATTATGCGGCCAACGGCTTCAAGCCCGAGGTAGGCTTTATGTCGCGTGTGCCCGGCGGCAAGGGTGCCGGGTGCCGCATCAACCAGTTTGACGCCTCGCTGTCGTGGTCGTACGGCGGTCTATATGTCGAGGGCGAGTATATATGGCGCCACTATTGCGGCCCGATGAAAAACTCGCTGGCATACAGTATTCTTGCCGACTATGGCTGGCCGGTGAAATGGAAGTGGGCCGACCGCATGTCGGTGCAGTCGCGTTTCGAGGGTGTCACCGAGGGTTCGAACGGCATATATGTCGACGGCGTGCTGAGTGCAAACATCGCGGCGCGTAAGCGTCTGACCTTCGGTGCCACCACGACCATGCACTATGGCAAGGTGCATTTCGATTTCAAGGTCAATTTCGAACAGTATTTCTATCACCGTGGCGTCAAAGTCACGGCTGACGATAACAATAAACTCACGGCCGGTGCCGTGATGTATTTCTAAAAACTCTCTACCCAATGGATTACAAGCAATTACGCAAAGTGATGACTGAGCGCACAGGTCGCTCGCAGTCTGATATAGATGCCCTTGTCGAGGGCTTGTCGGTGGTCTTGCAGCAGACCGGGGCCGAGCTCGATGCCGTGGCAGTGCCCACGTTTGGTACTTTCAGTGCCGTCAAGCACGACGAAGAGGTGCGCGAAGACCTGTCGACCGGCAGCCGTATGCTGCTTCCGCCCGAAATCGTTATGGAGTTTGAGCCGGGTGCCTCGCTGCTGCGCAGGCTCAATCCTGTCGACGAAATCATACCCGGTAAGCACAGGTGATTACTGTCGTCGTCATACTCGCCGCCGCCCTCGCCGGGGCCCTGGCGGCTGTCTTTGTATTGTGGGGCAAACTGTCGGCGGCGCGTGTCGAAAACGCGCGCCTTGGCGAGCGTTGCGCTGCCTCTGACTCTGCCTTGGCTCGTCAGAAGGCCGATATCGAGCAGATTAATGCGGACTTCGAAAAACGGTTCTCCCAGCTTGCCACCCGCGTACTGGCACTCAATTCCGAAACCTTGCGCCAGCAGAATACCCACGGCCTGTCGGAAGTCTTAGCCCCTGTAAAGCAGGACCTCGAAAATTTCAAACGCTCGATTACCGAATACTACAGCCAGGAGGCACGCGAACGCTTCTCGCTCGGCGAACGCATCCGCGACCTCGTAGACCTCAACAACACCGTCAGCCGCGAGACTCGCCGCCTCACCGACGCCCTCAAGGGCAACTCGAGGCTGCAGGGCGAATGGGGCGAAATCATACTCGACAACATACTCGAGCAGGCCGGTTTCCGCCGTGGCTATGAATATACGGTGCAGGAGACCGTCACCGACGCCGACGGCAACCGTCTGCGCCCCGACGTGGTGATAAACTACACCGAGGGACGCAAGATTATCATCGATTCGAAAGTGTCAATCCAGGCATATATCAATATGCTCAATGCCGATAGCGAGGCCGGGCGCGAACAGTATGCCCGTGCCCACATCATGTCGGTCAAAAAGCACATTGCCGAACTGCGCACCAAATCGTACCAGGACGTGGTCGGCGACGGGCGTTTCGACCACGTGCTGATGTTTATACCGCACGAGGGGGCCTTCCTTGCCGCCATGAACCTCGACCCCAAGCTGTGGCAGACAGCCTACGACAGCCATGTGCTCATCATATCGCCGACACACCTCATGTCGATTGTCAAGCTAATCGAGCAGATGTGGCGCCACGACAAGCAGAATCGCAACGCCCTCGCCATTGCCGACGAGGCCGGCAAGATGCTCGACAAGCTGCGCGGCTTCCTCGACGATATGGACCGGCTCGACAAGTCGATTTCGTCGGCCCGCGATGCCTGGAACACCGCCTTCGGCAAACTTACCGGCGGTCCCGGCAACCTCATTGCCAGGGCGCAGAAACTCGAACAACTCGGCGCGAAATCGAAAAAGAACCTGCCGCCGCGATACACCGCCGACGATGATAATGCATCATAGCGAACATTGTGGCCTTCACGGTGTTTATATTTTAGTATAAACTAAGTTCTGACTATGAAAACAGGTATATTCTACGGTTCTGCCACGGGCACCACAGCCGACATTGCACGCCGCATTGGCCGGCTATTAGACGTTGCCGACAAAGACATACACGATGTGGGCGAGACAACTCCCGACAAGGTGGCCGACTACGACACGCTCGTGATTGGCTCGTCGACATGGGGTGACGGCGCCCTCGAAGATGATTGGTACGACTTTGTTGCCGGTATGCAGCCCCTCGACCTCGGCGGCAAGAAAATTGCGATTTTCGGTTGTGGCGACGAGACCATGAGCGACACCTTCTGCAACGCTGTCGGCATACTCTACGAGCGTCTGCGCGACACCGGGGCAACATTTATCGGCGAGTTCCCGGCAACGGGTTATCACTTCGACAAGTCTGAGGCATCTGACGGTGCCACCATGCGCGGCCTTGTGCTCGACGAGGTAAACCACCCCGAGCTCACCGCCACACGCCTCCGCGATTGGACCGACCAGCTCAAAAAGGAAATGTGATGATAAGATAGGTCAATATAAAATCAACCGGCAACAAGAGTCGTTTGTGACATCCTCGCTGCCGGTTGATTTTTTATGCTTTTGATGCTTATGCCGACTTGTTTTCAAAAAATATTTTGTAGAAATTTTGGATATGCCGTAGAAAATGCCTAAATTTGCACTCCGAAACTATGCAAACAATAGAAAAATCACGATAAGGCAATGAAAAGAACATTCCAACCCTCTAACCGTAAGCTCGTTAACAAACACGGCTTCCGTGAAAGAATGGCAACCGCCAATGGCCGCAAGGTGCTGGCCCGTCGTCGCGCTAAAGGTCGCTACTCGCTTTCTGTTTCCGACCACATCGCAAGCAAGTAAGTAGTGAAGCACCTTATGCAGCCGCTCATTTAGGGCGGCTTTTTTTATTTGTCATGATACGTGAAGGTTCGTTTGACGATGCTGCCGCTATGGCCGGCATCATCTCGACGACGTGTTGTTTCAGTTGGTGCTATAAAGTGTGTGCATAAACAAGTGAGGCCCCTGCGGTGTTTATATTTCAATATATAACCGATTAAAGTTTCGTAAGTATGCAACTTGCTCACTGTTAGTAGTCTTTTGGTTATAGGTTATGCTTTATGTAAATAACAATATTATTAGTAATCAGCGAACTAAGGCTAACCACTAACCGATAAACCGTTAACAGTGTGCAAGGCTAAGACTTGCGAAACTTAAATAACCGACATATTATGAAACGTTTCTATCTTCTTGTCATTGCATTGGCTTTCCTGCTGCCCCTGCACGTCCCGGCCCAGTATTACCAGATTGCCAACCAACTGCCACAACTCATTTCCCCGGCATTGTCGGGGTCGCTCAACTACAAGGGCTTTGTCGAGGTTTCGGGTCTCGCCGGCGTGGGGCATAACCGCGCAAATGTCATTGACTTTTCGACAACGCAGGGTTTCCAGTACTCGTCGTGGTTCTTTATGGGTGTCGGCGCCGGTGTCGATGTCGTTATGGCGCAGCAGCCTCAGGGTTGGCGACCTAACCCCGATTACGACTATATGTATAGGGGTAACACCAAGACGAAAGTGATGATACCCCTATTTTCTGATTTCCGTTTCAATATAGGGTCGCAGGAGGCTACTTCGTTCTTCATCGATTTCAAAGTCGGTGCTTCGTGGCTCATAGGCAGCGACTATCTGCGCATGGCCGACGGTTTTATGACGAACGAGACGCAGTTTTACTTCCGGCCCTCGGTCGGTCTGCGCATACCTGTATCTAAAGAACGCCCCGACCATGCCGTCAATGTAGGCGTGTCGTACCAGTTGCTGACTTCGAACAATAATTATTATTGGAATGATAACTCCCTTACCCTCAACAACCTCGGCATAAGCATCAGTTACGAGTGGTAGCGGGGTCGGGTAGCTTCAACAGGACATAGTCGCCCGGTGCCAGCAGGTGCTGTGGCGACATTTTGTCATAATCGACCATGTTTCCGTCGTCGTCGACGTATTCAGCCCCGT
>VSPF01000117.1 GCA_009775195.1 Muribaculaceae bacterium | reverse complement strand
CGGGAGGGTTGTTGAGGATGAGGCAGAGGGCGTCGGTGTCGAAACTGCGGTCGCAGACTACCATGATGACCGATGAGCCGGCAGGGAGAAGCAGTTGGCACTCGGGCACATTGTAGGTCGCGCCGGCAGGCAGTAGCATGATGCTGGGAATGTCGCTATTGTCTGAAATCTGTAGGGGGGAATAGTGTCCGTCGGTACATACGATTACTGCGGCCTCTACATCTTCTTTGCCTTTGTTTGTCATGGTCAGTCCGCTCAAGCCGTCGCCGGTGTCGGTGATGCTGAGTCCGTAAGTATCGCTCTCCGAGGGCTTTGCTACGGTAGCCGCTATGGCTGCGATGGCTTTGTCGTCGGCAGGCGAACGGTATACGACACCCGAGCGCACGCTTGTCTTCTCGTGCCCGGCACCGCTGACAATTGGCGAGAGAACCTTGCTGCGCTTTGCGGCAGCAGTCTTCGCGGCAGCGCGTGCGGCAGCACGCAGGCGGTGTTGGCCCGGAGTGTTGATTTTGAGGGTCTGGGGCGACTTCTTGGAATAGATTACCAGTGAACCGCCGTCGGGAATGTCGACAGTTGCAGACGAGGGCAGTGTGGACAGTCGTTCGACTTTCTGCCAAGCTCCGGCGGTTGTCGACGCTGTAACTTCGCCCGTGACCGAGTGGACGATATATTCAGTTTGAGCAAAAGCGCAGAGGCTTGACAACAAAAGTATTAGAGAGGCAAATAGATGTTTCATTTTGTAAGCTTGTCTTTAAAGTAGTGTTTGATTGGGAACCAGAAGTCGCATACCATCATGCTGAAAAATACCAGCGCGATAGACTTTGAAAAGTCAGCCCGGAGAGCGTAATGCACATACAGCCAATACCCTCCGACTAATATTACGGCAATAAAGAAAAATTTCAGCCCGAGTAGCGAGAAATTTTTTGTCAGGTCGGCATCTTCATCGAATTTGGCGCAAATCACTGCGGTGGCGGTGATAAACAAGATGCTGATAAAGAGCAGCCATCCACGGTGGAGCTGGCGGACGGGCTGTTGCTGCAGCAGCGTGGCAATCGCGGCCGCATGTACCTCGATGCCCGGCATACGGTCGGAAATCGATGTGCTGATGTGGTCGTAGGGACTGTCGGCATCGCCCATCAGAACGATTTTATCTTTGAGCAGGAAGCTGACAATGTCTCGTTTGTCCGGGTCAGCAAGGTCGGCAATGGCGAGTCGCTCGGGCGTGGTAAGGTTGAAATTTATCATCTGAGTATCCTCGCGAGGTATGCTCAGTGCCGGATTTTTGAGCCTGCACAGCGCGCTTGCCATAGACTCGATGCTGTCGCCGTCGGCAAGCCGGGCGGTAATGTAAAACTCGCGCAGGGTAGAGTGGAGTGCCAGCGGCGGAAAAGATACGGTGGCATAGGGCTTGTCGGGAAGTTCGCTGTCGACAAGCGAGGGGTGGCCACGGTAGAGGCGGTCGGTGGCATCGTCGTAGGCGAGTTCGACTGGCAGCACGATTATCGGTATGGAGTCGATAACGTCGAGCAGGTCGTCGGTCACGCTGCCCTGGGTGCGGAAAATCAGGTCGAGGCCGATAGCGGCCGGCTCGAACGAGGCAACGAGCCTGAGCGCGTCGGGCATACCGGCCGCCGAAATGTCGTCGGTAGCCACAATGACCACGTTTGTGTCGACAGGCAGGTCTACGTTGCGGTGATAGAGCCTGTCGTAGTAGTCGCCGCTGCTGAAATCGCCCGTGGGCTCGAGTATGGAATAGGGGTCATATTCCAGCAGCCATAGAAAGCCGAAGGTGAGCATGGTTATGAATACCACGTCGACAGCAACGGCCGGCCACGACGGCTTGTCAAGATATTTTATGAGCAATTTCCGCAACATGGCGCAAATATACGACATTTCCGCCATTTATAAAAATTCTTGCACAAGACGGCGATAATTGCTAATTTTGCAATATCAATCAATCGAGGAAATGAAGCAGAAAGAGCGCTATCAAGCCATATTAGAGCGATTTGAGGCCGAGATGCCTTCGCCGCAGACCGAGCTGCACTACGACAGCCCCTACCAACTGCTGGTGGCGGTGATTTTGTCGGCCCAGTGCACCGACAAGCGTGTCAATATGATTACACCGGCCCTCTTCGAGGCTTATCCCACCCCGGCCGACCTTGCTGCAGCCTCGCCCGACGACGTATACGGGCTGATAAAATCGTGCTCGTATCCCAACAACAAGACCAAGTCGCTCATGGGCATGGCCCGCAAGCTGGTCGACGACTACGACGGCCAGGTGCCCGACGATATCGACAGCCTGCTCACGCTGCCGGGCGTGGGGCGCAAGACTGCAAACGTGATATTGTCGGTCGTCTACAGCCGCCCGGCCATGGCGGTCGACACGCATGTGTTCCGCGTAGCCGAGCGCCTTGGGCTGACCACGCGCAGCCGTACACCGCGCGCCACCGAGGAAAAGCTCACTGCAAACATACCCGAAGAGCTCGTGAGGCACGCCCATCACTGGCTAATCTTGCACGGGCGCTATGTGTGCAAGGCGCGCAAGCCAATGTGCGAGGGCTGCTTCCTTGCCGACGTGTGCCGTTACCACGAAAAAGAACTTGCCCGTGAGGCGCGTATAGATGCCGGCATAAAGGCCGATGCTGCCAGGCATGGTGTAGAAATATCAGACAAAGCCGATGACTGAAGACAATCTCTTCATATTTATAATAGAGGTACTCGGCACAATTGCCTTTGCCATCTCGGGCATACGCCTCGCCGCCGCGAAAAATTTCGACTGGTTCGGGGCCTACGTCGTGGGCCTTGTCACGGCGATTGGCGGCGGCACGCTCCGCGACTTGCTGCTGGCTATACCTGTCTTCTGGATGCAGTCGTGGATGTACCTTGCCGTGACCTTCCTGTCGCTGGTCATAGTAATCATATTCAGGCGTTTCCTCGTTGGCGGCATGCGCACATTGTTTATCTTCGACGCCATCGGTCTGGCTCTCTTTGTGGTCGTAGGCATCGAGAAGAGCTATGCCGCCGGTTTCCCGTCGTGGGTGGCAATCGTGATGGGTATAATCACCGGCTCGTTCGGCGGGGTGACACGCGACATACTTATCAATGACGAGCCCCTTTTCTTCCGCAAGGATATCTACGCCACGGCGTGTCTGGCCGGTGGCCTGGTCTATTGGCTTGTGACACTTATTCCTGCTGCCACTCCGGTGCTTGCCCAGGTATCGTGCGCTGCCATGGTAATAGGTCTGCGCGTTGCCGCTGTTCATTATCACTGGTCGCTGCCCATACTCAAGGTCGACCCCAAAGATTTACCCCAAGACAACCAACCATGACCCGACACCGACACTCTCGCCGCTATCGCGAACTGGCCGCGCGATACGAAAAGATAATACAATTCATAAAGTACTGCCTCGTGGGCGTGCTCAATACCCTTGTCACGCTCGGGGTGATATATATGTGCAAGTCCCTCCTGGGATGGAACCTATATGTGAGCAACGCCCTGGGGTATATCTGCGGCGTGGTCAATTCATTTTTGTGTAACCGCCAGTGGGTGTTTCACAGCCACGGCAATTATGGCCGCGAGGCGTTGAAGTTTGTATGCGGTTTCTTCGTATGCTATGCCCTGCAGCTGTGGGTGGTATGGATGCTTACGAGCGCGTACGGCGGTTATGATTTCCGCGTGTTAGGCATAGTCCTGTCGGGCTACGGCATAGCCACGCTGCTGGGCAACGTGGTCTATACCCTTGCCAATTTTGTGTATAACCGCATGGTAACTTTTACGGCACGATGATGGAGCAGCCTACGATTGACAATCCGCGTCTGTGGCGCCTCGCCCTCGAGGTGTCGCCGGGCATGCTTCATGCCGTCATGACTTCGACAGTGGCCGATGCGTCGCTGATTTACCGCCGCCTGCCACTCGATGCGTCGTTGCCCCTGCACCGTGCGCTCGAGGAAGTTGTCTACGCTAATCCCGAGCTGCTTTCCGACTTCGGGCGCATCGACATGCTCGTCGATACCGATGCCTATACCGTCGTGCCCGAAGGTCTCGGCATTGATGCGGCTACCATCGGCGAGATTACACAAATCGGATATGGGGGCAAGGAGCCTCCGGCAGTCACGGCCGATGCCCCCGCGTCGGGTGTGGGCGTGGTTTGGACCATGCCCGAGGATGCGCGGCAGTTTATGGCGCGAACCTTCCGCAACGCCCCGGCGCGCCATGTGGTGTCGTTGCTGTTGAAATATTTCGGCCGTCAGGACGGAATGAGCAATCGGGCGAAGGTCTTTGTGCATATTACCGACGGCACGCCACGCCGTGTCGATATCGCGGCTTACGATGCCGGCGGACGCTTGGCCATGGCTACGTCGAAGCAATGGGAAAGCGATACCGACGTGCTGTACTACGCCCTCGCCTGTGCCAAGGTCGCCGGTTTCGATGCCGAGAACGACGAGATGCTGCTATGCGGCGACGGGGCGCTACGCCACGCCGTGACACCCCTGTTGTCGCGCTATGTGCGCCACGTGATGCCGATGATATTCCCCTCGGCGGCACTCCGCGCCGGCAAGGAGGCCTTCAAGGCCCCGTTCCCTTTGATAATTTTACCACTATGCGAATAATACGAGGCAAGTATGGGCGCCGCCGGTTCGACGTGCCCAAAAACATCACCGCGAGGCCGACAACCGACTTTGCCCGCGAAAATATATTTAACGTAATCGAGAACTACGTCGACCTCGACGGTCTTGACGCCCTCGACCTCTTTGCCGGCACGGGCGCGGTGAGCTTCGAGTTCCTCTCGCGTGGCTGTCGCACTGTGACCGCTGTCGAGAAGGCTGCGACGCAGCAGCGGTTTATACAAAAAGTGGCCGACGAGCTTGGTGACAAGAACCTGCTGCTTGTGCGTGGCGACGCACTGCGCTACATTGCCTCGGCCCCGAGGGCCTACGACGTAGTGTGGGCCGACCCTCCCTACGATATGCCCGGTTTTGCCGATATCCCCGGCATGATTTTGGGCTCGGCCCTCGTAAAGCCCGGCACGCTCGTCATCATTGAGCACAACAAGAGCCACGACTTCTCTTCGCTCCCCGGCTTCCGCGAGCACCGCTCCTACGGTTCGGTCAACTTCTCGATATTCGTAGTCGGGGAGTGAACAGCCTGCTCAGTTGAGGATGGGAGGAAACATAAAGACATAAAGGCAAAAGTGACAAAAATTTTTTGTTGTTTTTGTCTTTTTGTGCTTATGTGTCATTATTTCAGCAAGGCTTTGCCAGGTGGGTTAGCGAAAGTAAGATTAATAATTTAGTCTGAAAAATTGACGGTTACGATTTTTCTCGCTAATTTTGCAGTCGTAAAGAGCTCGAGAAAGCTATGTCTTTTTTTAAGAAAACGTCAAGTGCTGAAACTGAAACAGTTGAGCGACACCCGTATAAATTAGGTGTTGCGCTCAGCGGTGGCGGCGCGCGCGGATTTGCCCACGCCGGGGCCTTGATGGCCATAGAAGAGGCCGGGTTGAAGCCCGATGCCATTGCCGGTGTCAGTGCCGGGTCGGTGGTGGCGGTGCTTTATGCCGCCGGTGTCAAGCCCCTCGAAATGGCCGATTTGTTCAGTGGCCAGGGCTTCCGCGACTTTGTGGAACTGAGCTGGGGCAAAGGCGGACTTTTCAAAATAGAGAAGTTTATGCACTTTATCCAAAATGCGATTGGCAACAAGCGCAATATCGAAGACCTCGACATACCCACCTTTATAGGCGCGTCAGACCTCGACAATGCCCGGCCGCACATTTTCGATAGCGGCGAAATCGGCCCTCGAATGATAGCCTCGTGCTCCATCCCCATCATCTTTCCTCCGGTGCAGATTGACGGTGTGCATTATGTCGACGGCGGCGTACTGCGCAACTTGCCGGCCTGGGCTCTGCGTGACAAATGCGACACGCTGATAGGCATCAATGTAAGCCCGCTGGCAAAAAAAGACAGCTATAGTTCGATTATCGAAGTAGCCTACCGCACCTACAACCTCATGGCCAAGGCCAACCAGGCCGAAGATATGGCCCTGTGCGATTTGTCGATACAGACGCCCGAGATTGCCGATTATGCCGTCTTTGACCTCAGTAAAATAAAAGAGCTGGTAGTGAGCGGATATATGCACACGCGCAAAGCTCTCAAAAACGCCGGGATGTGGAATCCGGCACCACAAGGAACAACGAAATGACTCACGTAAAGCCTATTATCTATCAATTACTTCCGCGCCTGTTTGCCAACTATTGCGAAGCCCCTGTCGTAAACGGTACTATCGACCGCAACGGTTCGGGCAAACTCAACGACATCACGGCCACGGTGCTCGACTCGATTCGCAGTCTCGGTGTGACCCATGTGTGGTATACGGGCGTGCTCGAGCATGCCCATGATGCCGATTATACGGCCTACGGGATACCGCGTCATAACCCCCATGTCGTCAAGGGCCATGCCGGCAGCCCCTATGCCATCACCGACTATTACGACATCGACCCCGACCTGGCTGTCAACGTGCCGCGCCGCATGGATGAGTTCGAGGCCCTAGTAAGGCGTACGCACGATGCCGGCATGAAGGTTATAATTGACTTTGTGCCAAACCATGTGGGCCGTCAGTACGCCTCGGATGTGCGCCCCGCCGGAATCGAAGATTTCGGCAAGGGTGACAATCACGAGATGTTTTTTGCGCCTGACAATAATTTCTACTATATCACGTGGCAGCAGTTTTCGCCGAGCGTAGACCTCGGCAGCGGTGCCGATGCCTACGTCGAGTTCCCGGCCAAGGCTTCGGGCAACGACTGCTTCACGGCCTTTCCGGGCGTAAATGACTGGTACGACACGGTAAAACTTAATTATGGTGTAGACTACGGCGACGGTACGAGGCATTTCGACCCCATACCCGACACGTGGCTCAAGATGCTGCATATACTGCGCTACTGGGCCTCGAAGGGTATCGACGGTTTCCGTTGCGACATGGTACACATGGTGCCGCTTGAGTTCTGGCACTGGGCCATACCCCAGGTGCGCCAACACTATCCCGACATCATTTTTATAGCCGAAATCTACGATATCGGCCTCTACAGGCCCTTTATCGAATATGGCGGCTTCGACTATCTCTACGACAAGGTCAACCTCTACGACACTCTCCGCGCCGTAGAGACCCACAATACATCGGCAGCCAAGATTACCGGTTGCTGGCAGGCCGTAGAGGGTATAGGTCCCAATATGCTCAACTTCCTCGAGAACCACGACGAGCAGCGGTTTGCATCGCCCTTCTATGCCGGAGATGCAAAGCGGGTGCTGCCGTCGCTGGTGGTCAGCACATTTATCAACAAGGGTCCGATGATGATTTACTTCGGCCAGGAATTGGGCGAACCGGGCACCGACAGCGAGGGTTATAGCGGCCACGACGGACGCACGACGATTTTTGACTACTGGAGCCTTGCGTCGGTGCGTCGTTGGCTCGACAATGGCACCTGCCGTGGCAAACTGACGCCGCAGGAAGAGGAGCTGCGCCGTAAATATGCACGCATACTTACCCTGGCCAATTCAGAGCCTGCCATTGCCGATGGCGACTTCTTCGACCTGATGTATGTCAATCTCGAAAATCCCGGCCTCAACCCTCACCGTCATTTTGCCTTCTTGCGCCACAAAGGCGACGACCTGTTGGTGATAGTTGCCAACTTTGGCGACACCGACAGCGATATCGCCCTCAATATACCCACCCATGCCTTCCAGACCCTCGACCTGGTGCAAGGTATCGACCCCGAGGCTGTAGAGCTGCTCAGCGGCAAGACCGAGGCCAAGACCCTCAGTGCCACCGAGCCGATGCTTCTGAGCGTGCCGGCCCACGGTGCCGTGGTATGGAAAATCTCGCGAGAGCATATCGAGCCTCTGCGCGGTGCCGCACAGCGCCCGACCCCCAAGGCTTCGAAGCAGGACAAAGCCTCGAAGAGCAAGAAGGAGCCTAAGGCACCCACTCCGGCCAATACATATAAGAAAAACAAGAAATAGACCTGAAATCAACATCATATTCTATCCCAATGGATTCAAGCCTTCACCCCTTTAAGATTTTCGCCGGCACAAAATCGCAATACATGGCCGAGGAAATCTGCAAAGAACTCGGCGTAGAGCTGGGCAAGATGAAAATCGAACATTTCGCCGACGGCGAGTTCGAAGTGTCGTACGAAGAAACCGTCCGTGGTTGCGACGTGTATATCGTGCAGAGCACATTCCCCAACTGCGACAACCTCATGGAGCTGTTGCTGATGATAGATGCGGCCAAGCGTGCGTCGGCCCATTCTGTCATTGCCGTGCTGCCCTATTTCGGCTGGGCGCGTCAGGACCGCAAGGACAAACCTCGTGTGTCGATTGCCGCAAAACTTGTGTCGGACCTCCTTGTCACTGCCGGTGCTAACCGTGTGATTACCATGGACCTCCATGCCGACCAAATCCAGGGCTTCTTCAACATACCCCTCGACCACCTCTATGCCTCGTCGGTATTTATCCCTTATATCCAGAGCCTAAACCTCAAGGATATGGTAATAGCCACTCCCGATGTCGGCGGCGCAAAACGAGCCAACAGCTATGCCAAATACCTCGATGTGCCCCTGGTGCTCTGCCACAAGCAGCGCGCAAAGGCTAATGTGGTAGAAAAGATGACTGTGATTGGTGATGTCAAGGATAAAAATGTAATCCTTGTCGACGATATGGTCGATACTGCCGGCACAATTACCAAGGCTGCAGACCTGATGATGGAAAACGGTGCCAAGAGCGTGCGTGCCCTTGCTTCTCATGCCATCATGAGTGACCCTGCAACCCAGAGGGTTAATGACTCGGCCCTGACCGAGATGATTTTTACAAACTCGATACCCTTTACCAAAGACTGCCCCAAGTGTACCATCCTGTCGGTTGCAAGGCTGTTTGCCGACACAATACGCCGCGTACACTGCAATGAGTCGATTTCGTCGCAGTATTTGATAAAATAATTGTTTCAACTTTTCGCCTGCGAAAAGTTGAAAGTAAAGAGGGTGTATCAAAAAGAAAAGTCGTCGGAGACGACGCTTTTGTGGTTAACCCCGCCATTATTG